>NZ_JBITEO010000013.1:0-215006 GCF_044455245.1 Streptomyces sp. NPDC051310 | reverse complement strand
GGCCCGCCGGCGCGCGGCGGCCCCCCCCCCGCCCGCCCCGCCCCGCCCCCCCCCCCCCCCCCCCCCCCCCCCCCACGGCCGTGTCCGCGTTCCGGGGGCGTGTGCCGTGAGATCGCTGAGCCGGACCGCATCACCGGTCTGTGCCGGGCGACCGAGCAGTGTGGACGTGCTCTGCTACGGGAGTATCAAGGCGCCGCTCCGCGTGCAGGAGCACGCGGAAGCCGTGCTGAACCCCCCGGCATCAGCGCTGTGTTGCGCGCTGAGCGTGCGGAACTGGCGCTACGTCACGGCCGGTTGACGCCTCCGCGCGCCTCTGTGACGCTCGTCGTATGAACGGGGATGTGAACGACGGGGGCGTGAACGGGGACGCGTTAGCAGTGAGGCTGGCCCGGCAGGCGGTCGCCGAGATCGCACCGGACGAGCTCACCCTCTTCGAGGAGACCAGCGCCGCCTTCCTCGCCTCGCGGGGCGCGGCCGCCCACAGGCGGCGGGCCCGGCGCGAGCCCCTGGCGATGGGCCTGGAGATCGTCGGTGAAGTCCTCACCGGCGTGGCGCTCGCGGTGGCGGTGGAGGTCGTCCGCCACGCGACCTTCCAGGCCGCGGAGGCCGTGGGCACGCGGGCCCGGCCCCGGCTGGCCCGCTGGTTCCGCCGCCGGGGCACGCGGGCGGACGGGCCGACGGGGACGGATCCGGAAGCCGGGGCCGCCGCCGGGGCTGGGTCCGAAGCCGGTCCGCAGGCCGTGACCGGGGCCGGGGCCGGGGCCGTGGCCGGGCCGGAAGCCGGGCCTGACCCCGTGACCGGACCGGAAGCCGGTCCGCAGGACGTGACCGGGGCCACTCCCGGGGCCGTACGTGAGCCCGCGCCCGCGGCCGGAACCCCGGCGGACGTCCCAGCCGGACCCGGGACCACCTCCCGTCCCGGGACCACCTCCCGTTCCGAGGCCGCCCCCGGCCCTGATGCCACCGCAGGCCCGGACGGGGCCACGAACGACGCCCCGGGCCCGCCGCTCCTCACGCCCGACCACCTCGCCCGTCTCCGGGAGATCGCCGTCACACGGGCCACGGCCCTGGGCCTCGCCGCCGACCGGGCCGGGCTGCTGGCGGACGCCATCGTCGGCGGCCTGGTCGCCGCGCAGACCGCGACGCCTCCGCCGCGGACGCGTACCGCACCGTCCGGCGACCTCGCCGCCGGATGACGGCGCAGCCACCCCGGCCCCCGTCGCCCGCTCCCGCCGCCGCCCGTCCCAACCCCTTCGCTGTGACCTCGGGGACGGCGCTGCGCTTCGGTCTGCTCGTCCTCGCCATGTCGGGGGCGGCGACGACCGTCGGCAGGAGCTACGTCGGCTGGCTCCCCCTCGGCCCCGGCGACATCGACCCGCAGGGCTTCCGGGACTGCGTCTTCCGTGTCCTCGACGACCTGGCGGCCGGCCGTCCCACTCCGCCCGGCACGTGGGCCGAGCGCTGTGGCGGGTGGTCCGCGAGCAGTTCCGCACTGCTGGGACTCGTCCCTCTCGTCCTCTTCTGGGCCGCGACGTTCGCCCTGTACTGGGTGCGGCCCGCCCTGCGCATCCGGCAGCGCGGCCTGCGACCGTTCCCGGCCGACCGGCTCCCCGGCCCGGCCGCCGAGCTGGCGGCCCTGCGCACGCTCGCGGAGGTACGGGAGGAGGTCACCTACGTCGTGGACCTGCTGGACCCCGGTGTGACCGGTCTGGCCTTCGGGCGGCGCGGCAGACGGTACGTCATGATCAGCCGCGGACTGCTCCACCTGTACGACACCGATCCCACGGCGTTCCGCGCGGTCGTCCTGCACGAGCTGGCGCACCTGCGCAACCGTGATGTCGACATCGCGTTCCTCACGGACTCCGCCTGGCGGATCTACCTGCCCGCGCTCCTGCTCCCCGGCATCGTCGGCGCGCCCCTGACGCCGCTGATCGCCCCGTCCGACTCGGGCCCGGCGTCCTTCTACCTCCTGGGTGCCTGGCAGTCGGTCCTGCTGGGCGTGGTCATCCCGCTGGCCCGCAAGTCCGTGCTGCGGAGCCGTGAGCTGCACGCCGACGCGCGGGTGGCGCTCATCCCGGGAGGGGCGGCGGGCCTGGCGTCGGTGCTGGCCACGGCGGAGGAGGCGGAGCGTGAGGCGGCCGCCGAGGCGGAGGCGAAGCGGGCGGCGAGGGCGAAGGCGAGGGCGCGCTCGAAGACCGGGGTCAGGGCCGAGGCCACATCCGAGGACGAGGCCGAGGCCGAGGCGCGGGCGCGGACCAAGGCCGGGGCCGAGGCCGGGGCGCGGGCGCGGACCAAGGCCGGGGCCCAGTCCGACGCGGGTACCGCCGCAGACCCCGAGGCCGGGGCCGACGCGATGGACATCTGGTTCACCCACCCCGGCCCCGGCACCCGCCTGCGCGCCCTCGCCGACCCCGGTCGGCTCTTCCGGTTCACCCCGGCGAGCGCGCTCACCCTCGGTGTCGTCGGCACGTACGCGTACGAGCCGGTGACCGATCTCATCGACGGGCTCACCGGTCTCAGCAGCTACGAGCCGCCCGCCATGCTGCCCCTCGGGCTCGTGCTCGGTGTCGGTCTCGCCCTGGCGATCTGGCGGGCCGAACTGGCGGCGTTCCTGACCGGCCGCCGGTGGGAGATGGCGGACCGCGTCGGGAAGTTCTTCGGCGCGGGGCTGGTGCTGGGCGCCCTCGGCACCCCGAAGTACGCGGCGTCCATCGGCTCGGCCGTCCAGCCCTCCCCGATCACGCTGTTCTCCTACGCCCTCGTGCTCGGCGCGGGCGGCTATCTCGCCGTCCGCTGGATCTCGGGCACCGCGCGCGCGTGGGCTCCTGTCGTCGTGGCGGGCCGGCACCCCCGTGCGGTCGTCCACACCACGGTCGCCTGCGCGGTCCTGCTCCTCACCGTCTGGCTCAGCCATCTGCTGCAACTGGCGATCTGGTCCGAGACATTGCAGTCGAACAAGCGCCTCGGTGGCGGACTGCCCGACGGGATCCGCCTCGTCGTCGGAGCGGTCGTCCAGCTGATGGGCGTCCCGCCTCCCCTGCTGATCGGCCTACTGCTGCTGGCGGCACTGGTCCCGTTGTCGGGCGGGGTCGCCGCCCGCCGTACGGGAGTCATCGCGCCGGACCGCTTCCTCCTCGGCCCGCCCCCCGCGCACTGGCAGGCCCCGCCGCCGGAACCCGGCCCCGGCGTGGCTCTGCGCACCGCCCTGTGGGTCGGCGGCACCGGGGCCTCCCTGTGGTGGTCGGTGCACGTGTTCAGCGCGCTCGCCGCTCCCTCCCTGCTCCCGTGGGACCCGTTCCTCATCGGTGTGGTGCTCGCCGGCCTCCTGCAGGTCGTCGTGGCCCTGGTCGCGGAGTACCGCACACGCGCCGCCGCCCGCGAACTGGGCCCGCTGCACGGCATCCTCGCGGCCGCGGTCGCCGGCGCGGTCCTGCATCCGGCACTCATCGCCACCAGTGACCACTCCCGCTGCCTGCGCTTCGGGTTCGACGCCGGGAACTGCCACGTCGTGCCCACCGCCGACGGCTGGTCGGTGGCGTTGTCGGCGCAGGGGTGGGGACTCATCGCGGCGAGCGTGGTGGTGCTGATCCGTGTCGGGCTGATCCGCCGCAGCCGCATGCGTGAGCAAGGTCCTGGCAGGGGCTCTCGATGACGCTTCCCGGCCGGCCGCCGGTACGGCCGTCTCAACAGGTGTCACGGGCTTTACGCTCCTGACGCGCTCCTGCCATGATGTGCCGATGCACGCGTCTCAGGGGAGAAGCGCCGGCCTGGGACTCGCCCTGGCCTCGGCCTTCGCATTCGGTGGGTCAGGTGTCGCGGCCAAGCCGCTGATCGAGGCGGGTCTCGACCCGCTGCACGTGGTGTGGCTACGGGTGACCGGCGCCGCACTCGTCATGCTGCCCGTCGCGTGGCGCCACCGCGGCCTGCTGCGCCGCAAGCCCGCGCTCCTCGCCGGCTTCGGACTGCTCGCGGTGGCCGGCGTCCAGGCCTTCTACTTCGCCGCGCTGTCGCGCATCCCCGTCGGGGTCGCGCTGCTCATCGAGTACCTCGCCCCCGCGCTCGTCCTCGGCTGGGTCCGCTTCGTCCAGCGCCGGCCGGTCACCCGCGCCGCCGCCCTCGGCGTGGTCCTCGCGGTCGGCGGCCTGGCCTGCGTCGTCGAGGTCTGGGCGGGGCTCGGCTTCGACGCGCTCGGCCTGCTGCTCGCCCTCGGAGCGGCCTGCTGCCAGGTCGGCTACTTCGTCCTGTCCGACCAGGGCAGCGACGAGGCGGAGCCGGCCGACCCGCTCGGCGTCATCGCCTACGGGCTGCTCATCGGCGCCCTCGTCCTCACCGCCGTCACGCAGCCGTGGGGAATGGACTGGTCCGTGCTGCGCGGCACCGCCGACCTGGGCGGGACGGCCGCGCCGGCGTGGCTGCTGCTCGCCTGGATCGTGCTGATCGCCACCGTCCTCGCGTACGTCACCGGGATCGTCGCCGTACGCAGGCTCTCGCCGCAGGTGGCGGGCGTGGTGGCCTGCCTGGAGGCGGTCATCGCGACCGTACTGGCGTGGGTGCTGCTCAAGGAGCACCTGTCGGCACCGCAGATCATCGGTGGTGCCGTGGTGCTCGTGGGCGCCTTCATCGCCCAGTCGTCGGCGCCGAAGACGGCGCCGGCCGCACCGGTCGCGGGGTCGGACCCGTTGCCGGCCGGGAGCGACGAAGTGGCGGCCGGACGAGCCGCCCCATAAGGTGTCGGTCATGCATTCGACCGTGCTTCCGCCGCCTGCCGTCTGACGCGGGCGGCACCCCCGAACCGGAGCCGGATCCGTTCCGGCCCGTTCCGGGGCTCCTGATGAGAACCGGGCTCGGGCAGTCCCCGAGCGGTTCGCCGCTGCCCGCGTACGCAGTCGAGCGGCCCACCCTTTCCTGTTCTCACACGGAGAAGTCACGTGTCGATTTCCTCCTCCGCGTCCACGGCTGTGTCCGTCGGGCGGAGTCTCTTCTATCTGATCGTCGCCGGAGTGGCCTGGGGCACCGCCGGGGCGGCGGCCTCGCTGGTGTTCCGGACCAGTGACCTCGGCCCCCTGGCCCTGTCGTTCTGGCGCTGCGCCGGCGGGCTCGTGCTGCTGCTCGCCGCCCTCGCGGTACGGCGGCGGCGTGCGGCCGGCCCGGCCGAACCGCGCCGCAGGCGGGTGCTGCGCATCCTCGGCACGGGCATCGGCCTGACCGTCTTCCAGAGCGCGTACTTCGCGGCCGTCGAGGCGACCGGGCTCGCCGTCGGCACCGTCGTCACCCTGGGGGCCGGGCCGGTGCTGATCGCACTCGGCGCACGCCTGACCATGGGGGAGCGGCTCGGGCGCGGCGGGAGCCTCGCGGTCGTGGGCGCTCTCGGTGGCCTGGTGGTGCTCGTGCTCGGCAGCGGCGGCACCGGCGAGGTGCGGCCCGCCGGGGTGGCGCTGGCCCTGCTGTCCGCGGCGGGTTACGCGGCGATCACTCTGCTGACCCGGTGGCTCGGGAGGGACGCCGGCGGCGGCGACGCGCTCGTCACGACGGCGTGGGCCTTCGCGATCGGCGGGGCCGGGCTGCTGCCCTTGGCGGTCGCGGAGGGCCTGGTGCCGGGTACGGCCGAACTCGCGCAGGTGGTGGGGCTGCTGGCGTACATCGCGGCGGTGCCGACGGCGCTGGCGTACGCGCTGTACTTCGCGGGGGCGGCGGTGGTGCGGGCCGCCACCGTTTCGGTGATCATGCTCCTGGAGCCGGTGAGCGCCGCGGTCATCGCGGTGACGCTGCTCGACGAGCGGCTGACCGCGGCCACGGTGGCGGGCACGCTGCTGTTGCTGGCGGCGGTGGCCGGACTGGCGTTCGCGGAGGCGCGGGCGGCCATGGGCCGGGGGAGGGGCCGCGCGGAGGCGCTCGCCTGAGGCGGCGGCGCCTGTCGCGCCCGTCGTGCCCCTCGTGCCTGTCGCGGGGGTGGCCCGTGCCGCGGTCCCGGCCGCGTCGTCCGTCCCGGCCTGTCGCTTGTCCTCGCCCGTGGCGCCGTCCCCGCCCGCCGTCAGGCCCTCGTGGGTCGCTTGCCGCGGCGGGCGGTGGGAGCGCCGGCGCCGCCACCGGCCCTCCCCGGCCTCCGGCGCTCCGGGCAGCGCCGGGCCGGCGTCAGAGGGCGGAGAGGTAGTCCGGCAGGGTGACGGACGGGTCGAGGTCGTCGGCCGGGACGGGGGTGCCGTGGACGGTGCCGACCGGGACGACACCGGTCCAGTACGGGAGCGTGAGGTCCTCGGGCTCGTCGTTCGGGCCGCCCGTGCGGACCTTCGCGGAGACCTCGTCGAGGTCCAGGCGCAGGACCGCGGTCGCGGCGAGCTCCTTGGCGTCGGCCGGGCGCGAGTCGCGCGAGCGGCCGGGCACGACGTGGTCGACCAGGGCGTCGAGCGCCGTGCGCTTCTCCTCGGGGTCCGTGACCTGGTGGGCCGTGCCGTGCACCACGACGGAGCGGTAGTTGAGGGAGTGGTGGAACGCGGACCGGGCCAGCACCAGGCCGTCCACGTGCGTGACGGTCAGGCAGACCGGCAGTCCCGGATCGGCGTGGCCGGCCATGCGCAGCGGGCGTGAGCCGGTCGAGCCGTGCACGTACAGCCGCTCGCCGACCCGGCCGTACAGCGTCGGCAGGACCACGGGAGCGCCGTCGCGGACGAAGCCGAGGTGGCATACGTACGCCTCGTCGAGTATCGAGTGCACCAGCGCGCGGTCGTAGGAAGCCCGCTCGCGGGAGCGGGTCGGGACGGTGCGGTCGGTCGGTTCGTAGGCGGCCGTGGTCTCGGGCATTGCGTTCCTCCATTGCACTAGTGCATAATGCTGTTTGTGCTAGGAGAGTATCGGATCGAAGGCCGAGGTGCAGCGGAGATCGCCGCGAGCGTCGAGCGCGGGGTCGGCTCCGGCGAGCTGGAGCCGGGGCAACTCCTGCCGCCGATGCGGGAGTTGGCGGCTCGGCTGGGGGTCAACCCCAACACGGTGGCCGCCGCGTACCGGACCCTGCGCGAACGCGGCGTGATCGAGACGGCCGGGCGCCGGGGCAGCCGGGTGCGGCCGCGCCCCGCCACCACGGCGCGCGGAAGCCTCCGGATCGAGGCGGTGGAGGGCGTACGGGACGTGGGGGAGGGCAACCCCGACCCGGCGCTGCTGCCGCCGCTCGGCGAAGCGCTCGCCGCGGCGGGCCGGCACGGCGCCCGGGACCCGGTGCTCTACGGCCGGGAGCCCGTGGACGCGGACCTGGCGCGGCTCGCCCGCGCCGCCCTGGACGCCGACGGCGTGCCGGACGGGCCGGTCGCCGTCACCTCCGGGTCGCTGGACGCCATCGAGCGGGTCCTGACCGCGCACCTGAAGCCGGGGGACGCGGTCGCCGTCGAGGATCCCGGGTGGGGTGCGCTCCTCGACCTCGTGCCGGCCTTGGGGATGCGGCCCGTGCCCGTCGCCGTGGACGACGACGGGCCGCGGCCCGAAGCGGTCGCGGGGGCGCTGGACGGCGGTGCTCGGGCGCTCGTCGTCACCTGCCGGGCGCAGAACCCCACGGGCGCCGCGGTGGGTCCGGCGCGCGCCGCCGAGTTGCGGCGGGTGCTGGCCGGGCGGCGCGCGGACGTGCTGCTCATCGAGGACGACCACGGGCACGGCTTCGTCGACCTGCCCCTGCACCCGCTGGCCGGCGTGACGGACCGCTGGGCGTTCGTACGGTCCGTGTCCAAGGCGTACGGCCCCGACCTGCGGCTCGCCGTGCTCACCGGCGACGCCGTCACCCTCGACCGGCTGGCGGGGCGGCAGCGGCTCGGGCCCGGCTGGGTCAGCGTGCTGCTGCAGCGCGCGGTCGTGCACCTGTGGGAGACGGGCGCCGTGGACACGCGGGCGGTCGCGGCCGCGTACGCCGAGCGCCGGCACGCGCTCGTACGCGCCCTCGCGGAGCGCGGTGTCCAGGCGCACGGGCGCAGTGGCATGAACGTCTGGATCCCGCTGGCCGACGAGACGGGGGCCGTGGCCCGCATGCTGCACGCCGGGTGGGCGGTGGCGCCGGGCGCGCTCTTCCGCATGGCGACGGGGCCCGGGATGCGGATCACCGTCTCGGGGCTGGCGGCGGCCGACATCGGGCCGCTCGCGGACGCGGTGGCCGCAGCGGCCGGGCCCAGGGCGGCACGCAGCCTCGCGTGAGGGGCCCGGCGGGCGCTGCCGCTGGTCGTGTCCGCGAAGTCCCGTCTGCCTGGCGGGCGACGACGGGAATGTGACGACAGGGCCTAGCGCCCTGCCCCGGCGGACCTGGCGCGGCCCTGGGTGAGGGCCGCGCCGGCGAGCACGATCAGCGCGCCCACCGGGGTGTTCCACGTGAGCTGCTCGTCCAGGAGCGTCACGCCGGCCGCCGTGGCGATGACGGGGATGAAGTAGGTGACCATCTGGCCGGTGGTCGGGCCGACCTCGGCGACGATGCCGTACTGGATCAGCACGGCCAGGCCGGTGCCCACGGCCCCGAGCGCGACCACCGCGAGCAGCGGGACGACCGGGAACGACGTCGGCCACGTGGTGAACAGCGGGGTGATCACCGCCAGCTGGAGGGTCGCGACGAACAGCTGCGCACCGGTGAGGGAGAGGTGCGACGCACTGCTCCCCGCGAGCGTGCGGCGGACGTAGATCCAGCCGATGGGGTAGCTGAGCGAGGCCAGCAGCGCCATGGCGGTACCGGTGACGTCCAGCCCGGAGAAGCCCTGCCACGCGCCGAGCACGGTCAGCACGCCCAGGAAGCCGATGCCCAGTCCGGCGACACGGCGGCGGGTGGGGCGGTCCTCCGAGAGGGCGACCAGCGACAGGACCATGCCCCACAGGGGCGAGGTGGCGTTGCAGATCCCGGCGAGGGTGGACGGGATCGTCAGCTCGGCGTAGGCGAAGAGGGAGAACGGCAGCGCGTTGAGGAGGAAACCGGCCACCGTCAGATGGGCCCAGGTCCGGGCGCCGCGCGGCAGCCGTGCGCGCTTGACCGCCATCGCCACCGCGAGGACCGCCGTACCGAAGAGCAGCCGCCCCAGGGTGACCTGGAAGGGGGCGTACGCCTGCGTGCCCACCTTGATGAGGAGGAAGCTGAAGCCCCAGATCAGCGAGAGCACGGCGAAGCGGATGCGCCAGTCCGCGCCGCGGCGGGGGGAGGCGGCCGCGCCGGGGCGTGCGTCCTGCGCGGAGGCGGGCGCGGGCCCTGGGGACCGGAGGGCCGCATGGGCCCCGGGTGCCGGGGAGCTCGGGGAGGCGTCGCTCGGGGACGGTGAGGAGGTCGCGGTGCTCATGCTCATGGCGAACACCATGACGCCTCGGAACCTCTTAGGACAAGCGAGATTTCCTCGATCTCTTCGCTTAGCATTGCTTACATGTTGAATCTGGAGCGACTGCGGACCCTCGACGCCGTGGCCCGGCACGGCTCGGTGACCGGCGCCGCCGACGGGCTGCACGTGACGACGTCGGCGGTTTCTCAGCAACTGGCCAAGCTGGAGCGCGAGGTCGGGCAGCAACTGGTCGCCAAGAACGGACGGGGGGTGCGGCTCACCGATGCCGGGCGGCTGCTGGCCGACCACGCGGCGCGCATCCTCTCCCAGGTGGAGCTGGCACAGGCCGACATCGAGGCGCAGCGGGGCCAGGTGGTCGGCGAGGTGCGGCTGGCCGGGTTCCCGACGGCCGCGCGCGGATTGTTCCCGCGGGCGGTGGCGGGGCTGCGCCGCGACCACCCGGACCTGTGCGTCCGCATCAGCGAGCTGGAGCCGGAGCGGGGCATCCAGCAGGTGCTGCGGGGCGACATGGACCTCGCGGTGGTGCTCGACTGGAACAACAAGCGGCTGCCCGTGCCCGGCGGGCTGGCCCGTGAGCCAGTGCTGGACGACGCCGCCGACGTCGCGATGCCGGCCGACCACCCGCTGGCGGGCCGGGCCGAAGTGGGCCTGGAGGACTTCGCCGCCGACGACTGGGTCTCCTGGCCGGCGGGCGAGTTCTGTTACGACTGGCTGGTGTTCACGCTGCGCTCCCGGGGCATCGAGCCGCGCATCGCCCACCTGGCGGGGGAGCACCACACCCAGCTCGCGCTGATCCAGGCCGGTCTCGGGGTGTGCGTCACACCCCGCCTCGGGCGGGGCCCCGTACCGGACGGCGTCGTCCTCGTCCCCGTACGGCAGCCGATGCTGCGGCACATCTACGCGGTGTGGCGCACGGACGCCGAGCGGCGGCCGTCGATCCGCGCGGCGGTGGAGGCGCTCCGGGAGGCCGGGCGCGCGGTGGAGGGCGTCCAGGCGTACTGATAGCGCCGGCTACAGGCCGCCCAGTTTCCGGAAGTCCCAGGACGCGACGGCGTCCGGCGTCAGCCGCAGCCACGCGTGACGGCCGTCGTGCGGCATCGACTCCAGGCCGAAGTACTTCCGGGCGAACTGCCGCTCCACAGACGCCAGTTCCGGGCACGGCTCACCCGTGCGGGGGGCCTCGCCGACGAAGTCCGCGGTGCCGGACAGCTCCACGCCCCGCAGCTCGCCGTACTCCTCGCCGTCGTCGATCACCACGGCGATCCGCGGATCGCGGCGCAGATCGGCCCAGCGCCGGCTGCGGGTGAGCGAGTACAGCCACAAGGACCTGCCGTCCCAGGCGAACCACAGCGCCCCGGCGTGCGGCCGGCCGTCCGGTGAGACGGTCGCCACCCGGCAGGTGCGCCGCGCGGCGAGGTAGGCGTCGAGTTCGCCCTCCGTCATCATGATCCGCCGGCCCCGGCGCTGAGTGGCCGCCATCCCCGCCCCCGCTCTCCGATGGTGTGTCGGGACAGCATGGGCTCTCTTCCTTCCGTGCGCAATGGTGGTTACCCTCGCCCGCCATGCCGCCCATCGAGGATCTCCGCGAGCAGCTCGACCCCGCCGCCGCCGTGCTGCTCACGGTCGAGTGCCAGCAGGGTGTCGTCGGCCCGGGCAGCGCCCTGCCGGAACTGGCCGCGGAAGCCCGGTCGTCCGGCGCGCTGCGCAACGTCGCCCGCCTGGTCGACGCCGCCCACGCGTCGGCCGTGCAGGTCGTGCACGCGGTGGCGGAGCGCCGCCCCGACGGGCGGGGCGCCAGCCGCAACGCCCGGCTCTTCCGGGCCGCGGAGCGGCTGCCGGTGCGGCAGTACAGCGGCAGCGCGGCCGTCCGCGTCGCCGAACCGATCGTGGTGGCGGACGAGGACCTCGTCGTACGGCGGCTCCACGGGCTCTCGCCGCTCGCCGGCACCGAGGTCGACGCCCTGCTGCGCAACCTCGGCTGCCGGACCCTGGTCGTCACCGGCGTATCGGCCAACGTGGCCGTCCCCAACGCCGTCTTCGACGCCGTCAACCTCGGTTACACGGCGGTGGTGGTGGCGGACGCCATCGCGGGGATCCCCTCCGTGTACACCCCCGCGATGATCCGCCACACCCTCGCCCTCGTCGCCACGGTCGCCACCACCGACGAGGTGCTGACCTGCTGGCAGGGGCCTCGACGCCCCCGGCCGGTCACGCCAGCTTGATCGAGTCGCCCTCGACGGTGATCGATGCCGCCGCCAGTGGCGTGGTGGCCGGTCCCGCCTTCACGCTGCCGTCCGTCGCGTCGAACTTCGAGCCGTGGCACGGGCAGTTGATGACCCCGTTCGCGACCTCCTTGACCGCGCACCCGGCGTGCGTGCACTTCGCGGAGAACGCCTTGAACTCGCCCGCCCGGGGCTGCGTCACCACGACCTGCCCGAAGACCTTGCCCCCGCCCTCCGGGATGTCGGCCGTCTTCGCGATCACCTGGCCGCCGGCGCCCCCGCCGGTGCTGCCACCCGTGCCGCCCCCCGTACTCCCGCCGGTGGTGCCCCCGCTGCCGCCCGCCGGTGCCGCGGCACCGTCGGCCGTGCCGTCGGAGCCGCCGCACGCGGTGAGTGCGGCGGCCAGGCCCGCCCCACCGGCCGCCGCGACGACGGTACGGCGCGCCACCGCCCTGCTCCCCTGCGATCCGGTCATTCCGGCTTCCCTTCCACGATGGTCACAACGTCACCAGGGGGTACGGGACGGCGGGCGCGGCCGTTCACCGGTCCGGCGACTTCGCGGCGCGGGCCCGCGCCCGACCGGGCCCGGCCCCGCGCCGCCGGTCGGCGGCCGACGGCGCGTGACCGGCACGTAACCTGGGGGGATGCTCTCCGAAGTCACAGCGACCCGCTACGTCACGCCCTTGCGCGAGGGCGGCTCGCTCCCGGGGATCGTCGAGGCCGACGATCTCGGTACGTACGTCATGAAGTTCACGGGCGCCGGGCAGGGCCGCAAGACCCTGGTCGCCGAGGTCGTCTGCGGGCGGCTGGGCCGCCGGCTCGGGCTGCGCGTGCCCGAGCTGGTCACCATCCAGCTCGACCCGGTGATCGGTCTCGGCGAGCCCGACCAGGAGGTGCAGGAGCTGCTGAAGGCGAGCGGCGGGCTGAACCTCGGCATGGACTACCTGCCGGGCTCCATCGGCTTCGACCCCCTCGCCTACGAGGTGGACCCCGGGGAGGCCGGCCGGATCGTCTGGTTCGACGCGCTGATCAACAACGTCGACCGCTCCTGGCGCAACCCCAACATGCTCGTCTGGCACGGTGAGCCGTGGCTCATCGACCACGGCGCCACCATGATCTGGCACCACAACTGGCCGGGCGCCCAGGCTTCCGCCGCCAAGCCGTACGACGCCTCCGACCACGTCCTGGCCGGGTTCGGCCCCGACATCGCCGCCGCGGCCGCGGAGCTGGCCCCGCTCGTCACGGAGGAACTGCTCACCGACGTCGCGGCCGACGTGCCCGACGAGTGGCTCGTCGACGAGCCGGGGTTCGACACCGCGGACGCCGTGCGCCGCGCCTACGTGGCCGCACTGCTGACCCGCGCCGCGACCATCCACGAGCGGATCGCGCTCGGCGAGCGGACCGGGGCGGTCCCCTCCCAGGCCCCCGGCTGGCTCACCGAGCCCCGCAAGCCCTGGCCGCACACCCCGCAGAACAGCACGAAGGGCACGGAGCAGAAGTGAGCGACCGGGACGTCTTCGAGTACGCGCTGCTGCGCGTCGTACCCCGCGTCGAGCGCGGCGAGTGCTTCAACGCGGGCGTGGTGGTCTACTGCCGCGCCAAGTCCTTCGTGTGCGCCCGTACGCACCTCGACGAGGCCAAGCTGAGGGCCCTGGACCCCGGGGCCGACGTGGCGGGCGTACGGGCCGCCCTGCGCGCCGTGGAGGGCGTGTGCGCGGGCGGCGAGCAGGCGGGCCAGGCGGCGAGCGAGGACGCCGGACGGCGCTTCCGGTGGCTGATCGCGCCCCGGTCGACGGTGGTCCAGCCCGGGCCCGTGCACACCGGTCTCACCGCCGATCCGGAGGCGGAGGCCGAGCGGCTCCTGGAAGTGCTCGTGCGCTGAACCCGGCCACCGCGCCGCGCCGCGTGACCGGGCGCACCCGGTGGGCCGTTGACACCGGGTGCCAGGGCTTCTAGCGTCTCGTCTGCTGAAGGTACTAAGCGGTCGCTCACCGGCATGGACGTGCCGGGGGAGGGCCGGCTGAGCCGCATCCACCAGGGATCCAAGGGCGAGGAGAACCAGATGTCCACCACCGAGCAGCGTGTCGCCGTCGTCACCGGGGCGGCGCGGGGCATTGGCGCCGCCACCGCCGTCCGGCTGGCGGCCGAGGGCCGCGCCGTCGCCGTACTCGACCTCGACGAGGCGGCCTGCAAGGACACCGTCGAGAAGATCACCGCGGCGGGCGGCAGGGCCATCGCCGTCGGCTGCGACGTCTCCGACAGCGCCCAGGTGGAGGCGGCCGTCGCCCGCGTCGCCGCCGAACTGGGCGCGCCGACGATCCTCGTCAACAACGCGGGCGTGCTCCGCGACAACCTGCTCTTCAAGATGACCGAGTCCGACTGGGACACGGTCGTCGACGTGCACCTCAAGGGTGCGTTCCTGATGGCCAAGGCGTGCCAGAAGCACATGGTCGACGCCGGCTTCGGCCGTATCGTCAGCCTCTCCTCGTCCTCGGCGCTGGGCAACCGCGGCCAGGCCAACTACGCCGCCGTCAAGGCCGGCCTGCAGGGCTTCACCAAGACCCTCGCCAAGGAGCTCGGCAAGTTCGGCATCACCGCCAACGCCGTGGCGCCCGGCTTCATCGTCACCGAGATGACCGCGCAGACCGCCGCGCGCGTGGGCATGGGCTTCGAGGACTTCCAGGCCGCCGCCGCCACCCAGATCCCGGTGGCCCGCGTCGGCAAGCCGGAGGACGTCGCGCACGCGATCGCCTTCTTCACGGGCGACGACGCCGGCTTCGTCTCCGGCCAGGTCCTGTACGTGGCCGGCGGCCCGCTCAACTGAAGCCCCGAACGACGCGAGAGAGGACCACGGACATGACCGCACAGGAGCTCCCCGAGCCGTCCGGGAAGGTCGCCCTGGTCACGGGCGCCAGCCGCGGCATCGGATACGGCGTGGCGGAGGCGCTGGTCGCCCGCGGTGACCGGGTGTGCATCACCGGGCGCGGCGAGGAGGCCCTCAAGGAGGCCGTCGAGCGGCTCGGCGCCGACCGGGTGATCGCGGTGGCCGGCAAGGCCCACGACGAGGCCCACCAGGCGCTCGCGGTGGAACGCACGATGGAGGCCTTCGGCCGCGTCGACTACCTGGTCAACAACGCGGGGACGAACCCCGTCTTCGGCCCGATCGCCGAGCTCGACCTGGGCGTCGCCCGCAAGGTGTACGAGACCAACGTGATCTCCGCGCTCGGCTTCGCCCAGCAGACGTGGAAGGCGTGGCAGAAGGACCACGGCGGTGCGATCGTGAACATCGCCTCCGTCGCCGGCATCTCGGCCTCGCCCTTCATCGGCGCGTACGGCATGAGCAAGGCGGCCATGGTCAATCTGACCCTGCAGCTCGCCCATGAATTCGCCCCGGTCGTCCGGGTCAATGCGATCGCCCCGGCGGTCGTGAAGACGAAATTCGCCGAGGCCCTTTACGAGGGCAGGGAGGCGGAGGCCGCGGCTGCCTATCCGCTCGGCCGGCTGGGAGTTCCGAAGGATATCGGTGGAGCCGCCGCATTCCTCACCTCCGAGCAGTCGGACTGGATCACCGGTCAGACCCTGGTCGTCGATGGGGGAATTTTCCTGAATGCCGGAGTCGGCTGAGGCGTATTGTCTCTGATGGACTGATGCTGCCCAAGCGCCCCGCCGGACCTGTGCATTGACCTGGCGGGGCGCTGCGGTATGGTCGGCCGACCCATGGCTGAATGAGGAGCGTGCACGTGTTCAACCGGACCAGTCTGCAGGCCGCTGCAGCCCTTGCGTCCATATCCCTGCTGGCGGGCTGCGGCCTCCTTTCCGAAGATGACGCCGATGGGGAAGGCAAGATCATTGTCGGTACGACGAGTGCTCCCAGTACGCTCGATCCTGCGGCCGCTTGGGACGGTTCATGGGAGTTGTACCGGAATGTCTTCCAGACTCTGCTGAGTTTTCCGACCGGAAGTACGACTCCTCAGCCGGACGCCGCGGACTGCAAGTTCACCGATGCCTCGAGCAAGGTCTTCCAGTGCGAGCTGAAGGACGGGCTGACCTTCTCCGACGGCGGCAAGCTCGACGCCCAGGCCGTCAAGCATTCGATCGACCGCATCCGGAAGATCAACGCGAAGGGCGGCCCGAACGGACTGCTCGGCTCGCTCGACCGGATCGCCGTCAACGGTGAGGCGACCATCGTGTTCCACCTGAAGGAACCCGACGCGACCTTCCCGTACATCCTCGCCACCCCGGCGATGTCGATCGTCTCCCCGGAGAAGTACCCCGAGGACGAGCTGCGCGAGGACGGCAAGATCACCGGATCCGGGCCGTACGTCCTCGATGCGTACGAAGAGGGCGTCAAGGCCGAGCTGTCGAAGAACCCCCACTACAAGGGCTTCGCGGACCGCAAGAACAACGGCGTCACCATCCGTTACTTCGAGACCTCGGAGACGATGGTCGCGGCGCTGAAGAAGAAGGAGATCGACGCCACGTACCGCGGTCTGACCGCGGAGGAGGTCGTCGACCTGCGGGAGAAGAAGCCGGCCAACGAGGGACTGCAGCTGGTGGAGTCCACCGGCGCCGACATCCGTTACCTGGTCTTCAACCCCAAGGACCCCGCGGCCGGCAAGGTGGCGGTGCGCAAGGCGATCGCCCAGGTCGTCGACCGTGAGGCCCTGGTCGCCAAGGTCTACCAGGGCACCGCCGAGCCGCTGTACTCGATGGTGCCGAAGGGCATCGCCGGACACACCACCGAGTTCTTCGACCGGTACGGCGAGCCGGACGTCGACAAGGCGAAGAAGCTCCTGCGCGATGCGGGCGTCGAGACGCCCGTGAAGCTGACCTTCTGGTACACCACCGACCGTTACGGCTCCGCCACGGCTCCCGAGTTCGCCGAGCTCAAGCGGCAGCTCGACGCCTCGGGCCTCTTCGAGGTGACCCTGCAGGGCAAGCCCTGGAAGGAGTTCCAGGCCGGCTACCAGAAGGGCGAGTACCCGGTGTTCGGCCGAGGCTGGTTCCCCGACTTCCCGGACCCGGACAACTTCATCGCGCCGTTCGTCGGCAAGGAGAACGTCCTCTCGACGCCGTACGAGCGGCCCGAGATCACCGAGCAGCTGCTGCCGCTGTCGCGCCGCGAGAGCGACCGCGGTGCGGTCAGCAAGGAGTTCGAGAAGGCCCAGGAGATCCTCGGCAACGACGTGCGCCTGCTGCCGCTGTGGCAGGGCAAGCTGTACGTCGCCGCCAAGGAGGAGATCGCGGGCGGCGAGCGGGCCCTCGACCCGCAGACCGTCATGCAGATGTGGGAGCTGCACCGGCAGACCGCCTGGTAGGAGCCTCCTGGGCCCGTTGTCAGTGGGCGCAGGTAGGTTCGGGCACACAAACGATCGATCTTCGGAGGTTGTTGACGTGACCGACACCTACCTGCTGCCCGAGTCCTGGCGCGGCGTCCTCGGCGACGAGCTGCAGAAGCCGTACTTCAAGCTGCTCACCGAGTTCGTCGAGGAGGAGCGGGCCAAGGGGCCGGTCTACCCGCCGCGCGAGCAGGTGTTCGCGGCTCTGGAGGCAACTCCGTACGACCAGGTCAAGGTGCTCATCCTCGGCCAGGACCCGTACCACGGGGAGGGCCAGGGGCACGGACTGTGCTTCTCGGTACGGCCGGGCGTCAAGACGCCGCCGTCCCTGCGGAACATCTACAAGGAGATGCAGGAGGAGCTCGGGCACCCCGTGCCGGACAACGGCTACCTGATGCCGTGGGCCCGGCAGGGCGTCCTGCTGCTGAACGCCGTCCTGACCGTGCGGGGCGGCGAGGCCAACTCCCACAAGGGCAAGGGCTGGGAGAAGTTCACGGACGCGGTGATCACCGCGGTGGCCTCGCGGCCCGACCCGGCGGTCTTCGTCCTCTGGGGCAACTACGCGCAGAAGAAGCTGCCGCTGATCGACGAGACGCGGCACGCGGTGGTCAAGGGGGCGCACCCCTCCCCGCTCTCCGCGAAGAAGTTCTTCGGCTCCCGCCCGTTCACGCAGATCGACGAGGCGGTCAAGGCGCAGGGCCACGAGCCGATCGACTGGCGCATCCCGAACCTGGGCGCCTGACCGGCCCGCCCCGGCCGGCTCACCTCGACCGGCCCCCGGGCCGGTCCCGGGGTCGCCTCCGGACCGTTCTGCCCGGCTGGGGCGCAGCCCCTGCCGGCTGCTCACCCCGTACCGCCCCTGACGGGTTGCGGGCCCGGTCGTCGGCGTCGGCCAGCGTCTGCCCGGCGGCGTCGGCCAGCCTCCGGACCGGCCCCGTGCCCTCGCCGGGGCGCCGGCCGCTCAACCCGGCTCGCCCCGCCCCGCCGGCCTGCCCAGCCGGGCTCGTGGGTGCCCGGGGACGGTCGGGCCGGTCAGGCCGTCCGGGCGCGGACCGCGGGCGCTGCGGATAGCGTCGGTACACGACCGACCAGTGGAGGCCGCGTGCAGGACCACCAGCAGAGGACGGACGACGCCGTCCCGACCAGGATCGGGCAGGCGGCCATGCTGCTCCACGGCGGCGACCGCGAAGAGGCCCGCAACCGCTTCCGGGCGCTGTGGGACCAGCTCGGCGTGGACGGCGACCCGCTCCACCGGTGCACGCTCGCCCGCTACATGGCCGACGCCCAGGACGATCCCGACGACGAGCTCGCCTGGGACCTGCGGGCACTGAGCGCGGCGGAGGGGGCCGGCGGCCGGCCGCCCGTCCGGCGCGACACGGCGGTGGCCCTCCGCGCGCTCCGTCCTTCCCTCCACCTCGACGTCGCCGCCGACTACCTGGCGCTGCGCCGCACGGACGCCGCCCGGACGCATCTCGACCGGGCCCGCGCCGCCGCGGGCGCCCTGGGCGACGACCGGTACGGCAAGGGAGTCCACGCGGCCATCGAGCGCCTGGAGCGGCGCCTGGGAAACGTGTGAGCCCGCCGGCCGCGGCGCGTCAGCGGCGGTAGGTACCGCGGCAGATCCGGGACTCCGGGCTGCCCGGCCGCCAGCCGCCGTAGTCCTCGCCCAGGGCGCACACGTCCGGCACGGTGACCGGTACCGACGGCGGCGCCGGGGGACGGACCTGCGGAAGCCGCTCGCGCGGCCGGTCGGGGGCCGGTTCCCGGGGCGGCCGCGGCGGGCGGTCGTCGTCGCGGGGTGCGCCCCCGCCGGTCCCCGGTTCCGTACGGCCCGGCTTCGCCGCCGGAGGCCGCGGCGGGGCGGCCGTCGCCGGCGGCAGGGCCGCTTCGAGGGCCTCGCGCGCCGGACCCTCCACGATCTGCGGCGCGACGTCCGGCACGGGGCGGCTCGCCTCCGGGGCGACCCGCCCGGTGCCGGGGGGCGGCTGCACCGAGACGCAGCCGGAAGCGGCCGCCGCCATCGCCACGGCCGTCAGGACCTTCGCTGGGATTCTGGTTCGCTGCACCCGGCAACTGTGGTGGGTGGAGCCCCGCTTGAGGACCGCTACCCGCGGTTATTGATCCACACGGGTGACGGGGGCGACGGAGGAGCGGACCCTCACTCGCCGGTCTCGCCGTCCACCCGCTCGCGCAGCAGGTCGGCGTGGCCGTTGTGGCGGGCGTACTCCTCGATCATGTGGGTGTAGATCCAGCGGAGGCTGAACACCTCCCCGCTGCGGCTCCGGCCGGCGGACACCTCGTCGAGCGAGCGGCCGTCGGCCCGCTTCCGGGCCTGGGCGATCTCCTCCTGCCAGGTGGCGTACGCCTGGTCCCAGGTGTCGTCCTCCGTGACGTGGAAGTCCCCGTCGGGGTCCTCGTCGGTCCAGTGCAGCGGCGGCGCGTCCTCCCCGGTGAGGATCCGGCGGAACCAGTGGCGCTCCACGTCCGCCATGTGCCGTACGAGGCCCAGCAGCGTCAGCTCGGACGGCGGGACCGAGGCCCGGCGCAGCTGCTCGTCGTCGAGGCCCTGGCACTTCCAGGCCAGGGTGGCCCGGTGGTAGTCGAGCCAGCCCTCCAGCATGTCGCGCTCCCCGGCGCGTGTGGAGGGCTCCGGGCGGCGGTCCTGGGCGGGCTGTTCCGTGGTCGTCATGACGGGCATCCTCGCCCGGCCGGGACCGGTGGCGCCAGGGGTTATCGGCCCAGCATGCCGCGGAGCAACTCCTCCAGCCCGGCGCGCAGTTCCGCCCGGTCCGGCGCGGTGGCGTGGAAGGAGCCCACGGCGCAGGAGAACATCAGCCCCTCGGCCCACGCCACCAGCGACAGGGTGTGGCGGTCCGGCTCGGCGGAACCGGCCGCCCGCATCAGTGCGGTCAGCGGCTCGCGGAACCGGCGGCCCGTGGCGTCGTAGAAGCTGCGCAGCTCGGGGCGCCGGGTGGCCTCCAGGGCCAGCTCGTAGCGGGCCACGAGCAGGTCGCGGTGGTGGGTCAGGTAGCGGTGCAGAGCCAGCGACAGGGCGTCGAGGACGGCATCGAGTCCGCCTCCGGGGCCGGGAGCACCCCCCGCGGAGCCGCCCTCCGTGCCGGAGCCGCTCCCCGTGCCGGAGCCGCTCTCCCGACCCGGGCTGCTCTCCCCGCCGGCGCGGGATCCCGCGGGCTCCGCGAACGGCAGCGCGTCCGCCCCCAGCACCTGCGCCTCGCGGTCCGCCAGCCGCCGGACCGCCGCCTCCAGCAGGGCCTGCCGGGTCCGCGCGTGGTTGGACGTGGAGCCCTGGGGGAGCCCCGCGCGCTCGTCCACCGCACGGTGGGTCAGCCCCCGCATGCCCCGCTCGGCGAGCAGAGCGAGAGCGGTGTCGGCGATGAGCTCGGCGCGTGGGGTCATGAGGGACAACCTACCGTGCGCACTACAGCTGTAGTACGGTGGCGGCGTCGTCAACTACATGTGTAGTACCGGGCCCCTGGAGGAGTCATGGACAATCGACCGGCCACGCCCCACGCCGTCGTCATCGGCAGCGGCATCGGCGGCCTCACGGCCGCCGTGGCCCTGCACCGGCGGGGCTGGCGCACCACCGTCCTGGAGCGTGCCGCCTCGCTGCGGCCCGTCGGCGCCGGCCTCGGCCTCGCCCCCAACGGCCTGCGCGCCCTGGACGTCATCGGACTCGGCGACGAGGTCCGCGCCCTGGCGGCCTGGCAGGGCGACGGCGGGCTGCGCACCCCCGCGGGGCGCTGGCTCTCCCGTACCAACTCACGGGTCGCCGCAGGGAGGTACGGCGGTCCCCTCGTCGCGCTCCACCGGGCCACCCTCGTCGAGCTGCTCGCCTCCCGGCTGCCCGACGGCGCCCTGCACACCGGAACCCCCGCGGAACTGGCGGACCCCGGGGTGCCCGGCGGCCGGTCCGCCCGGGTCACCACACCCGACGGGGAGTTCGACGCCGACCTCGTCATCGGCGCCGACGGCATCCACTCGGCCGTCCGCACCGCCCTGTTCCCCGCCCACCCGGGCCCCCGGTACACCGGCCTCACGAGCTGGCGCCTGGTGGTCCCCGCGCCGCCGGAGCCCTTCCACCCCCACGAGACGTGGGGCCGCGGCATCCTGTGGGGGACCCTGCCGCTCAAGGACGGCAGGGTCTACGCGTACGCCGCGGCCGTCGCCCCCGCCGGTGCGCAGTCCCCCGACGGGGAGAAGGCCGAACTGCTGCGCCGCTGCGGCGACTGGCACGACCCGATCCCCGCGATCCTCGCCGCCGCCGGCGAGGACGGCGTCCTGCGGCACGACATCCACCACCTCGACACCCCCCTGCCCGCCTTCCACCGCGGCCGCACCGCCCTGCTCGGCGACGCCGCCCACGCGATGGCCCCCACCCTCGGCCAGGGCGGCAACCAGGCCATCGAGGACGGGATCGTGCTCGCCCACCACCTCGCGCCCCCTGCCGACCTCGGCGCGGGTCTCGCGGCCTACTCCGCGGACCGCCTGCCCCGCACCACCGGCATCGTCCGCAAGGCCGCCCGGGTCACCGCGCTCCACACCCGCAACGGCCGCCCGTTCGTCCTGGTGCGCAACGCCCTCGTGGCACTGGCCGGCCTCGCCGGTCCCGGACTGGCGCTGCGCGCCTTCGACGGCATCGCCGACTGGCACCCGCCGCACCACGGAACCGGCGCGCGGACATACGATCACGACGACCGTCAGGCACTTCGATAGGGAGACCCCCCGTGAAGATCGGCTGCATCGGGCTCGGCGACATCGCGCGGAAGGCCTACCTGCCCGTGCTCGCCACCCGGCCCGGGGCGGAGCTGCACCTGCAGACCCGCACCCCGGCCACCCTCGCCCGGGTCGCGGAGACGTACCACGTCCCGGCGGAGCGCCGCCACGCCGATCTCGACTCCCTCCTGGCCGCCGGGATCGACGCCGCGTTCGTGCACGCGCCCACCGACGTGCACCCCGAGATCGTCACCCGGCTCCTGGAGGCCGGCGTCCCCACGTACGTCGACAAGCCCCTCGCGTACCGGATCGAGGACTCACGCCGCCTGGTGGAGCTCGCCGAAGCCCGGGGCACCGGCCTCGCCGTCGGGTTCAACCGCCGCTACGCCCCCGCCTACGCGCAGTGCCTGGACCACCCGCGCGACCTGGTCCTCATGCAGAAGAACCGGGTCGGGCTCCCGGAGGACCCGCGCACCCTCGTCCTCGACGACTTCATCCACGTCGTCGACACCCTGCGCTTCCTGCTGCCCGGCGAGGCCGACCACATCGACGTGCGCGTGCGGATCCGCGACGGGCTGATGCACCACGTCGTGCTCCAGATGTCGGGCGACGGGTTCACCGCGATCGGCATGATGAACCGGATGAACGGCTCCACCGAGGAGATCCTCGAAGTCTCCGGCCAGGACACCAAGCGGCAGGTCCTCAACCTCGCCGAGGTCGTCGACCACAAGGGCCAGCCCACCGTGCGCCGCCGCGGGGACTGGGTGCCCGTCGCCCGGCAGCGCGGCATCGAGCAGGTCGTCCTCGCGTTCCTGGACGCCGTGGCCGCGGGGAAGGCGCTCAGCGCCCGGGACGCGCTGACGACTCACGAGCTGTGCGAGCGGGTGGTACGGGACGCCCTCGACCAGGCCGGCCGGGCCGGCTGAGCGGCCTCCGGGACCGCACGGCCCCGGTGGCCGCCACCGCCGCCAGCACGGCGAGCGCGGCGTACACCGCCCAGTCGCCGAACCGCGCGTAGGGCGTCGTGGCGTCCGACAGGGGGATGTCGTAGACGGCCGACGCACTGCGCTCGGTACCCAGCGGGGAGCCGACGGGGGCGCCGTCGGCGCCGTACACCGCGCTCACGCCGGTGAGCGTCGCGTGGACCACCGGCCGCCCCGTCTCGGCCGCCCGCAGCGCCGCGAGCGACGCGTGCTGCGCGGGCGCCCAGCTGTCCTGGAACGTCGACGTCGCCGACTGGGCCACCAGCAGCTGCGCGCCGTCGCGGGCCAGCCGGCGGCTCATGTCGGGGAACGCCGACTCGAAGCAGACCAGCGGACCCAGCCGGAGCCCCTCGTCGCCGACGGCCATCACCACGGGCTGCGTACCGCGGCGGCGGTCCTCGGCCGCCGCCTTGCCGACCGAGGTGGCCCAGCCCAGCAGCGAACGCAGCGGGATGTACTCGCCGAACGGCACCAGCCGCATCTTGTCGTAGCGGTCGCCGGTGGGCCCTTCCGGGCCGATCAGGACACTGCTCTTGTAGATGCCGGGGCGGTCCGAGCGGCGCGCGTCCACATTGACCAGCACCTCGGCGCCCACCTCGCGGGAGACCGCGGCGAGCCGGCGGGCCAGGTCCGGCCGCGCCGCCAGGTCCGCGCCCACACTGCTCTCGCCCCACACCACCAGGTCCACGTCCCGGCCGGCCAGCTCCCGGGTGAGCTCCTCGCCGCGGGCCACCCGCCGCTCGGCGCCGCCGACGCCGTTGATGACCCCGGGCTGGACGACGGCGACCCGGACCTCCCCGGACGGCCGCGGTGACGGCACCCACAGCCACGCCGAACCGGCGGTCAGCGCGCACACCGCGACGCCGGCGACCGCCGCCGGCCGCGCGGACGGCACCGACACCAGCACGGCCACGGCCGTGTTGACCGCCACCACGAGCAGGCTGACCAGCCACACCCCGCCCAGCGACGCGACCCGCAGGGCGGCGTCCACCTGCCACTGGCTCGCCCCCAGCAGCCCCCACGGCCCGCCCAGTCCCTCCCAGGACCGCACCAGTTCCACCATCAGCCAGCCGGACGGTACGACCACCACGGCGGCGGCCGCCCGGCCCCGGGACGGCGTCCGCGCCAGCATCCGCCGCACCAGCCGGCCCCACGGCGCCCACAGCAGCCCGAGCAGCGCCGCCAGCACCAGGAGGAAGACGTGGAGGCTCGGCATCAGCCAGTGGTGCAGCGCCAGCATGAAACCCAGACCGCCCAGCCAGCCGTCCAGGGCGGCACGGCCACCGGTGCGCGCCGTCCGGATCAGCAGCAGCCATGGCACCAGCGCCACGTACGCGAACCACCACCAGGAGGGTGCCGGAAACGCCAGCGCCGGCAGGGCCCCCGCGGCGACCGCCGCCGCGCCCCGCCACCAGCGCGACCCGAGCAACCGCCCCACGTCCCACCGGGCGACCGCCGTCCGCACGCCGCGCATCCGCATACCGCGCCTCCTCAGGGGGTGACGCCTCCAGTGTGCGCGAGCGATCAGTCCGCCGACAGTACACCCGTGGCGCGTCGCCACTTCTCCGTGACGACCACCGAACGCAGCCGCCAGCCGCCGTCGGTGCGCCGCAGCCCGAAGGCGTACCGCCCGCCCGTGACGACGTCGTCGCCCGACTCCAGCCGCATCGGGTTGACGTAGTCGGCGAGCGCCTCGGCGCTGTCGCCCGGGAAGCCGTCCACCTCCTCGATGCGCACCCGCCGGTTGACCACGAGGTGCTGGCGCACGGGGAACAGCACCATCGTCTCCGCCAGCCAGTCGGCGACCTCGCCCGCGGGGCCGGCGATGCCGCCCGCCGCCCGGTAGTCGGCCTGCCCGTCCGGGGTGAACAGCTCCCGGTACGCGGCCCAGTCCGCGTCGTCCACGGCCACCGCCCAACCGGTGATGAGCTCGTCGATGGCCAGCCGGTCCATCACGGTCGCGAGGTCCACGCGCTGCGTCATCCGGCCAGTGTCGAGCAGCCGCGGCGGCACGCCAAGAGCACGGCACCGTTCATCGGCCGCGGGTCGCGGCCGGTACGGTCACCGGGCCGCTCAGGCGGCTTCCCACTGGTGGGCGCGGCCGCCGCGCCACTCGACGAGGTGCGGGTCGTCCAGCGAGATGTCGGACTCGTCCAGACCGGCGCGCCGGAGGAACTCCAGGAGATCCGCGTCGTTGTGGGCCAGCCCGACGATCTGCCCGCGGACGGTGACGCGCCGGCCTCCGCCGGGGGAGGGGCGGTGGACGACGACGGGTGCCTGCCGGGCCATGGGATCAGGGTGCGCCCGGCGGCCGTTGATCGCACCCGCCCTGTGGCGGGTCCCTTCGCACAGCTCCAGCGGGGAGGGAGCCGCGGGTCCCTTCACACGGGGTGTGAAGGAAATGCATGCATATATGCGTCACGCGCCCTCGCGGGCGTCCGGCTCGCGCGGGACGCTGCACTCGCGTGTTCGGGCCGGAGGAACCCGGGCCACGGGCCGCCGGTCACCCCCCTGCCGGCGGCCCCACGCGCAGGTCCGCGCCTATGCGGCCTTCGCGATGTCGCCGTGCTGCGCCGCGGCCCAGGCCACCACGAGCCGGTGGTAGATCCGCTGCTCGTCCGCCGACAGCCGGCCGCCGGAACGCACCCACAGTTCGCGGATCGCGCGGTTCAGCGCGTCCGCGGAGGGCTGGTCAGAGTCGACTGGGGTGTTGAACATGGCATCCAGGTTAGGGGCGAAGTCGGGCGTACCTCCCCGGACAGGGCGTGGCATCCGCCACGGCACCGCCCGGAGGAGGCGCGCGGCTGCGGGATCAGCCCGCGGACTCACCCGCGTGCGGGCTCAGCACACCCAGTGCCACCAGGGCGAACAGCACGAGGCCGAGCAGGATCCGGTAGATCACGAAGGGCATGAAGCTCTTCGTCGTGATGAATTTCATGAACCACGCGATGACCGCGTACCCGACCCCGAAGGCGATGATCGTCGCGAAGATCGTGGGGCCCCAGGACACGTGGCCGCCCTCGGTCGCGTCCTTCAGTTCGAACAGACCTGACGCCAGCACCGCCGGGATGGCCAGCAGGAACGAGTAGCGGGCCGCGGCCTCCCGCGTGTAGCTCATCAGCAGGCCGCCGCTGATCGTCGCACCGGACCGGGAGACGCCGGGGATCAGGGCCATCGCCTGGCACAGGCCGAAGATCAGCCCGTCCTTCACGCCCAGGTCCTGCAGCGTCTTGCGCTCGGGTGCCGCGCGGTGCCGGCCGCCCTCCTCGACGCGGGCCGCCAGGCGGTCGGCGATGCCGAGCACGATGCCCATCACGATGAGCGTCGTCGCGATCAGGCGCAGATCGCGGAACGGGCCCTCGATGTGGTCCTTGAGGGTGACGCCCAGCACACCGATCGGGATCGAGCCGACGATCACGAGCCAGCCCATCCGGGCGTCGTGGTCCCCGCGCATCGACTTGTCCGTCAGTGAGCGGAACCACGCCGACACGATGCGCGCGATGTCCTGGCGGAAGTAGATCAGCACGGCCGTCTCCGTACCGATCTGGGTGATGGCGGTGAAGGCCGCGCCCGGGTCGGACCAGCCCGCGAAGGCCGCGGTCAGGCGCAGATGCGCGCTGGAGGAGATGGGGAGGAACTCCGTCAGCCCCTGGACGAGTCCGAGGACGAACGATTCGAACCAATTCATGGGGCTAGGGCCGTCCCGAAGGTGCGCGTGCGGTCAGTGGCGGCAGCAGCGATCAACGCGGTGGACCGGTGATCGGCGCCTGGTCGGTGCGCAGCGTACCGTCCCAAGGTGAATGAACGGTTCGCGGCCGACGGGCTCAGCGGCCCGTAGCGCCGCGCAGGCGGTGGCGTTTGCACCAGGCGACCACCGCCGCCCCGAGCCCCGTCAGGACGATGAACCCCGTCGCGAGGAGGAACGCGGGGGACGTCGGCGACGCGGCCTCGCTGCCCGCGATCACGTACGCCGCGGTGTTCGGGACCGAGCCGATGCCGGTGGCCAGCAGGAACGGCGCGTAGCCCATCCGCGAGACCGCGGCGCAGTAGTTCGCCGCGGCGAACGGCACGCCCGGGAAGAGGCGGACCGCCAGCATCGAGCGGAACCCGTGCCGGCTGAGCTGCCCGTCCGCCGCCGTCAGCCAGCGCCCGCGCAGCAGCGGACGCAGCGCGTCCTGCCCCAGCAGCCGGCCCAGCGTGAAGGCGATGCCCGCCCCCAGCACCGTGCCGGCGACCGCCGCGGCCAGCCCGGCCTGGGACCCGAAGAGCGCGCCCGCCGCCAGGTTCAGGATCGGCCGGGGCACGAAGGCGGCGGTGCACAGTCCGTACGCCAGCGCGAACAGCACCACCGCGCCGCCGCCGCCGATCTGCGGCGGCCAGCCCGCCGACAGCAGCCGCTGCGGCTCGTACAGCAGCACGGCCGACGCCGCGGACGCGAGCATCACCAGCAGCAGCGACAACCGGGACCACGGTGACATGAGCGCCCGGGAGCAGCGGACGGCGAGCGTGGCCTGGGGTCGTGTGACGGGGTCGAGCATCCGGGGAGATTAACCGACGAAGACGGCTGATCGCCGCACCTCCGCTCCCACCTGCGCGGACCCGCCGCCCCCGCACCCGCCGCCCCGCGCCCGGTCGCGCCCGCACCACCGGACCGACCCGCCGCCCTTCGAGGAAAACCGTTCGACCGCGCGGCCACCGCTGAGCGATGATCAGCGGCATGTCCCGGTACGCCTTCCCCGCAGCGCCGTCCGCAGTCGCGGACGCGCCGAAGGCCGCCGTGTCCACCTTCCCGGCCGCCTTCGGCGGCGCCCGAAGCTGACCCTTCCCGGATCGTCCGGCGGACCCCGCAGGGGGAGGGTCGGTACGGCGCAGGGGTCCCGCTTCCACCGCTCGCGTTCCGGGAAGGAACAGCAGACAGCCATGTCCAAGACGGCATACGTGCGCACCAAGCCGCACCTCAACATCGGCACCATGGGCCACGTCGACCACGGCAAGACCACCCTGACCGCCGCCATCACCAAGGTCCTCAGCGAGCGCGGCACCGGCACCTTCGTGCCGTTCGACCGGATCGACCGGGCGCCCGAGGAGGCGCAGCGCGGCATCACCATCAACATCGCGCACGTCGAGTACGAGACCGACACCCGGCACTACGCGCACGTCGACATGCCGGGGCACGCCGACTACGTCAAGAACATGGTCACCGGCGCCGCCCAGCTCGACGGGGCCATCCTCGTCGTCTCCGCGCTCGACGGGATCATGCCGCAGACCGCCGAGCACGTGCTGCTCGCCCGGCAGGTCGGCGTGGACCACATCGTCGTCGCCCTCAACAAGGCCGACGCGGGCGACGACGAGCTGACCGACCTCGTCGAGCTGGAGGTGCGCGACCTGCTCACCGCCCACGGCTACGGCGGCGACTCGGTCCCGGTCGTACGGGTCTCGGGGCTGCGCGCCCTGGAGGGCGACCCGCGCTGGACCGCGGCCGTCGAGGCGCTGCTGGACGCCGTGGACACCTATGTGCCCATGCCGGTGCGGTACGTCGACGCGCCGTTCCTGATGCCGGTGGAGAACGTGCTCACCATCACCGGCCGGGGCACCGTGGTCACAGGTGCCGTCGAGCGCGGCACGGTCCGGATCGGCGACCGCGTCGAGGTGCTCGGCGCGGACACGACGACGGTCGTCACCGGCCTGGAGACCTTCGGCAAGCCGATGGACTCCGCCCAGGCGGGGGACAACGTGGCGCTGCTGCTGCGCGGGGTGCCGCGCGACGCGGTCCGCCGCGGCCACGTCGTGGCGGCGCCCGGCAGCGTCGTCCCGAGCCGCCGCTTCACGGCGCAGGTGTACGTCCTGTCGGGGCGCGAGGGCGGCCGCACCACGCCTGTGTCGACCGGCTACCGGCCGCAGTTCTACATCCGCACCGCGGACGTCGTGGGCGACGTGGACCTGGGCGAGCGGGCGGTCGCACGCCCCGGCGACACCGTCACGATGACGGTCGAGCTGGGACGTGACGTACCGCTGGAGCCGGGGCTGGGCTTCGCGATCCGCGAGGGCGGCCGTACCGTCGGCGCCGGAACGGTGACCGAGGTCGGCTGACCGCCCGTACCGCCCGTGCCCGCCGCCGCCCGCGCGGCGGCGGGCACAATGGCACGGTGAACGAGCCCCTCCCCGTACTCCGCGAGGTCGACCAGGGCACCGCCAAGCTCATGCCCGACGTGGACCGTGAGCGGGCCTGGCTCCTGACGATCGACGGCGCGCCCCAGTCGTACGTCGACCTCGACGACCCGGAACACCTGGAGTTCGAGTACGCCCGCCGGCTCGCGCACGCGGTGGACTGCGCGGTGGCGGAGGGGGAGGCCCCGGACGTCCTGCACCTGGGCGGCGGGGCGCTGACCCTGCCGCGCTGGATCGCGGTGACCCGGCCCGGCGCCCGGCAGCACGTGGTGGAGGCGGACCGCGGCCTCATCGCGCTGGTCGAGGAGCACCTGCCGCTGCCCGCCGGGTCCGGGATCACCGTCCACGCCGGGGACGCCCGGGCCCGGCTGGAGGCCGCGCCCCCGCGGTCGGCCGACCTGCTGATCGCGGACGTCTTCGGCGGCTCGCGGGTGCCCGCCCACCTGACGTCGGTCGAGTACGCGCACGCCGCGGAGCGGGTCCTGCGCCCGGGCGGAACCTATCTCGCCAATCTCGCGGACGGGGCGCCGTTCGCCTTCCTCCGCTCCCAGCTGGCGACCTTCGCGGCGGTATTCGAGGAGCTCGCGCTGATCGCCGAGCCGGCGGTGCTGCGCGGCCGGCGGTTCGGCAACGCGGTGCTCGTCGCCTCCCACCGGGAGATCGACACGGCGCTCCTGGCCCGCCGCACGGCGGCGGACGCCTTCCCCGCGCGGGTGGAGCACGGTGCGTCGCTCGCCCGGTTCACCGGCGACGCGGCGGTGGTGCGGGACGGGGACGCGGTCGCGTCACCCGAGCCGCCCGACGGAGCCTTCGGCATCGGCTGACGCCGGTGCGGCGGGACCCGCCGCGATCTCCTTCGTACGCCGCGTCAGATTCCTCACGTCCGGCACCAGCAGCACCAGCGCCGTCGCCACCACGACCAGCGTCGCGCATCCCCACAGCGCCCCGTGGCGGCCGAAGGCGCCCTCCGCCGGGCCGGCCAGCGCGGTCGCCAGGGGCACCATCGCCGTCGAGCCGAACCAGTCGTACGCCGCGACGCGCGACAGCCGGTCCTCCGGGATCTCCTGGTGCAGAGCGGTCATCCACGACACCCCGAAGACCTCGAGCGTCACCCCGCTGACGAACATCACCACCATCAGACCGCCCGCCGGGAGCGGCACGGCCAGCGCGGCCGACGGCAGCGCCAGCGGGAAGACGCACAGCGTGCCGGCCAGCAGCAGCCGCTGCGGCTTCCAGCGCATCATCAGCACCGCGCCGCCGAGCGTGCCGACGCCGAAGGCGGCCAGCGCCAGACCCCAGGGCCGCGCCCCGCCGAGCTCGTCGCGGGCCACCAGCGGCCCGTACACCGACTCCGCCGCCGCGACCACGGCCACGACGACCGAGAACTGCGCGACGATCGCCCACAGCCAGGGCCGGCTCGCGACCTCGGTCCAGCCCTCCCGGAGGTCCTTCCACAGACCTCCTCCCGGCGCGCGGGGCGGGATGTGGCCGACGTCGAGGAAGGCACGCAGGGCGCCCGCCACCGCGAAGGCCACCGCGTCGATCGCCAGCACCCAGCCCGGGCCCACCGCCGCGACCATGGCCCCGCCGAGCGCGGCGCCGCCGATGCCCGCGCCGTTCATGGCCATGCGGAACAGCGCGAAGGCGCGGCCGGCCTGCTCGCCGCTGACGCTGGACATCAGCATGCCCTCGGCGGCCGGGCTGAAGAAGGCCTGTCCGGTGCCGCCGAGCGCGGAGAGCAGCATCATGTGCCACAGCCGGGCGTCACCGGTGAGCACGAGCAGCGCGAAGGCGCCCTGCGAGGCGCAGTTGAGGGCGTTGGCCGCCACCATCACCCGGTGGCGGGGGAGCCGGTCGGCCACCGCGCCGCCGATGAGGAGGAACAGCACGAGCGGCAGGGTGCGGGCCGCCGTCACCAGGCCCACGTCGCCGCCGTCGCCCCCGGACTCCAGTACCGCGAACGCCGAGGCGACGAGCGCGCCGTGGGTGCCCAGGTTGGTGACGACCGCCGCGGCGGTCAGCAGCGTGTAGTTGCGGCCCGCCCACTCGGGGCGGCGGGGCCGGTGGCGCCCGGGTGGCGGGGACGCGGGGTGGGGCGCGGCGGCGGGAGTTGTCACTCCGGGACTATCCCTGCCGGCGCGCCCCGATGCAAAACCGTTTACGCGTGCGCGGACACTGCCTAGGAGACGGACTCGTCCAGCCGCACGGTGCTGAGGATCTTCTGGATGGTCGCGTCCGGCAGCTCGTCCTTGACGCCGTCGGCCCCGAAGAGGACCCAGGTGGCGAAGTCGCCCTTCTTGTTCTTGAAGCTGAACGCGATGGACTTGCCGTCGGTGCTGCACTTGTACGGCTTGGGGGCGCCGGTGGCCGTGGCCGTGGCGATGTGGCCGGTCAGGCCGGAGGCGGAGGTGTACGGCTTCGCCGGGCTCACCTTGATGTGCTGCTTGAGCTTGGCGTCCGGCACGTGCTGCGCGTAGGCCGCGTACACCCACTCCCCGGCCTCGGCGCGGGCGTTGGAGGCAGTGTCCTTGGCGCCCTGCCCGCCGCGGCTGCCGGTGGAGGCCAGGGACTTCTCCTCCTGCCGGCCGTCCTTGTCGGTGTCCTGCGCGCACCACGCGGACCGGAGATAGGCGGGCGCCGACATCATGATGTACGCCGAGCCGTCGCCCTTCTTCTGGTCCTCGAAGCCCGCGCCCACGCCCGGACCCGAGACCTCCCACTCGGCCGGGACGTCGAACAGCGTGCCGTGCTTGGGGTTGGCGACGACCTTCCAGCCCGCGACGGTCGGCTTGGGCGCGTCGGAGCCGTCGCGCGGGTTGTCGAGGGGCGAGGAGCTCGCCGGCGCCGGCGCGGCGCTCTGCGAGGGCTTGGCGTCCCCGCCGGCCGTGCTCGTCTTCTCCCCGTCGTCCTTCAGCACGAGGAAGCCGGTGACACCCGCGGCCACGACGACGGCGGTGGCGGCGACGATCGCGATGGCCGTCGTCCTCCTCCGGTCGGGGCTGCCCGCCGGCACCGGCGCGGCCGGCGGCATGCCCGGCGCCGTGTACTGCGGCGCGGCCGGCTGCTGGTACGGGTTGGGCTGCTGGTACCCGGGCTGTGCGTAGCCGGGCTGCGGCTGCTGAGGCGGCTGCTGCGGATAACCAGGCTGCTGGTACGGGTTGGGCTGCTGGTACCCCGGCTGCTGGTACGGGTTCTGGTCCTGCGGGTTCTGCTCGCCCCCGGGCGGCTGCTGTCCTGGCCACATGGCGAGTAACCATAGAGGGGCGGCGTGAGGGGTGCCACGTCCGCCCCCGGTCCGCCCCGCCCGCGCGGGTTCCCGTACTTGCTACTGCCTGGTAACTTCGGCCCCATGTCCGAGACCCTGCCGAACATCGGCGAGATGCTGCTGGCCACCGTTCCCATGGCCAAGACCCTGAACCTGGAGGTCGTGGAAGCGACCGCCGAGCGAGCCGTGCTGCGGCTCCCCGACCAGAGCGACTTCCACAACCACGTCGGCGGCCCGCACGCGGGGGCGATGTTCACGCTCGGCGAGTCCGCCAGCGGCGCCATCGTCATCGGGGCCTTCGGTGACCAGATGGGCCGGGCCGTGCCGCTCGCCGTCAAGGCCGAGATCGGCTACAAGAAGCTCGCGATGGGCGTGGTCACCGCCACCGCGACGCTGGGCCGCACCAAGGAGGAGGTCGTCGCGGAGCTCGACGCCGGACAGCGCCCCGAGTTCCCGGTGCACATCGCGATCACGCGCGAGGACGGCGCCGTGACCGGAGAGATGACCATCATCTGGACCCTGCGGCCCCAAGGCTAGTTCCCGCGCGCACGCGGCACGCCGCCCCCGCATCCCTCTCCGGGTGCGGGGGCGGCCCTGTCTGACCGCGCGTCAGGCGGATCGTCCCGCATAGTGCGGTTATGTCGGAACCGTACGAGAACGTCTCCCGGCGGACCACCCTCCGCCTCCTCACCGGAGCCGTCGCCGCCGCGGCGGCCACCACCGGAAGCCACGCTCCCCAGGCCCGGGCCACGCCCGGGCACGGCCGCGTGGACCAGCTGCTCGCCCGGCTCACGCTCGACGAGAAGCTCTCCCTCCTCCACGGCGCCAAGGACCCGCACAGCCTCGGCCAGGCCGGCTTCGTCCCCGGCGTACCCCGCCTCGGCATCCCCCCGCTGCGGCTGGCCGACGGCCCCGCCGGCGTACGGCTCAGAACGGCCCGTGCCACCGCCCTGCCCGCCCCGGTCATGCTCGCGAGCGCCTTCGACCCCGCCCTCGCCCGCGAGTACGGCCGCGTCATCGGCCACGAGGGGCGGGCACTCGGCCAGGACGTGCTGCTGTCGCCCATGGTCAACCTGATCCGCACCCCCTACGCCGGGCGGAACTTCGAGACCTTCGCCGAGGACCCGCTCCTCTCCGCCGACCTCGTCGCCGAGGAGATCCGCGGCATCCAGGGCGAGGGCCTGATCGCCACGGTCAAGCACTTCGCCCTCAACAACCAGGAGAAGGACCGCACCACCGTCGACGTACGGGTGGACGAACAGGCCCTGCACGAGACCGAGCTGCGCGGCTTCGAGGCCGCCGTCACCGCCGGCGCCGGAGCGGTCATGGGCGCGTACAACAAGGTCGGCGGGGTCCACGCGTGCGAGAACACCGAGCTGCTCACCGGGATCCTGCGGGACCGGTGGGGCTTCGACGGCTGGGTGATGAGCGACTGGGACGCCACCCACAGCGCCGCCCCCGCCCTCACCGCGGGCCTCGACATGGAGATGCCCTCCGGCCGCTGGTTCGGCGAGCCGCTGCACCGCGCCGTACGGGACGGCACCGTGCCGGAGACCACCGTGGACCGCGCCGTACGCCGGATCCTCACCATCATGGAGCGGTTCGGGCTCCTCGACGGGACCGCACCCGACCGCCCCGCCCGCGACGCGCAGGCCGGCGCCCGCGTCGCGTACCGCGTCGCCGTCGCGGGCGCCACCCTGCTGCGCAACCACGACGCCACCCTGCCGCTCGCCGGCCCCGCCGCCCTCTCCCTCGCCGTCATCGGCCCCACCGGCGCGCTGCCCTTCGTCGGCGGGGGCGGCAGCGCGCACGTCGTGCCCGACCGGGCGGCGAGCCCGCTGGAGGAGATCACCGCCCGCGCGGGCCGGGACGCACGCGTGACGTACGCCCCCGGCGAGGACCTGTACGGCCGGCCGCTCCCCGCCACGGCCCCCGGCGCCCCGTTCGAGGAGGTGACCGTGCCCGCCGGGCGGACGTGGACGTACGACGGGACCCTCATCGCCGAGGAGGCGGACGGGCCCGGCGCGTGGACGTTCCTCGTCCACCACAGCGGCGAGCGGCCGCGCGTCCTCCTCGACGGCACCGACCTCTTCCCCGTGCGCGACGCCATGACCGAGCTCTTCGACGGCTTCGGCCTGGCCGCCACCGCTCCGGACGGCCTCAAGGTCCGCCGCGCCACCCTGGCCGTCACCCCGGGCCGCCACACCCTGCGGGTCGTCGCGAAGGGAGGCGCCAAGGGGCAGGTCGTCCGGCTGCGCCGGATCACCGCCGCCACGCGCGCGGCGGACGTCGCCGACGCCGTCCGGGCGGCCCGCGCCGCGCACAGCGTGGTGCTCTTCGCCTACGAGGACGCCATCGAGGGCCGCGACCGCACCGCCCTCGCGCTGCCGGGCAACCAGGAGACGCTGATCGACGCGGTGACCGCCGCCAACCCGCGCACGACCGTCGTGCTCAACACCTCGTCCGCCGTCACCATGCCGTGGCTGGAACGGACCGGAGCCGTCCTGCAGATGTACTACCCGGGGCAGGAAGGGGCCGCCGCGACCGCGGCCCTGCTGTTCGGCGACACCGACCCCGGGGGCCGGCTCACCCAGACCTTCCCCGTCTCCGACTCCCGCCACCCGACCGCCGGCGACCCCCGCCGCTACCCCGGCAGCGGCGGGGTCCAGGAGTACACGGAGGGCGTCAGGACCGGCTACCGCTGGTACGACGCCGAGGACGTCGAGCCGCTCTTCCCGTTCGGGCACGGCCTGTCGTACACCACGTTCGCGTACGCCGGACTCGTCGTGACACCCGCCCGCGGCGGCGGGCTGACGGCGACCTTCACCGTCCGCAACACGGGCCGCCGCACCGGTGTCACCGTCCCCCAGCTCTACGTCGGCCCCTCGCCCGACCTGGCCCTGGACCAGGCGCCGCGGATCCTCGCGGGGTACCGCCGCCTGGAGCTGCCGCCCGGTCGGATGCGCCGCGTCACCGTGCCCATCGCCGCGCGCACCCTGTCCTGCTGGGACCCGGCGCGGCAGGCCTGGGTGCTCGGGACCGGAACCCGCACCGTACGGCTCGGCACCTCCGCGCGGGACCTGCGGCTGACCGTACGGGCGAGGGTGCTCCCGCTGTGAGGAGGTAGGCTGCCCGGGCGTGCGCGCCGCCGCCGCGCACGCCCGGGCAGCCCCAGGGCACCGGCACCGCAGCCAACCGCAATCGACACGGAGGAGCCGGCGTTGCACGTCCAGGAGTGGCTCGAGACCGTTCCCCCGGTCAGCATCTACCTCCTGGTGGGGGTGGTGATCGGGCTCGAAAGCCTCGGCATCCCGCTGCCGGGCGAGATCGTCCTCGTCAGCTCGGCGCTGCTGGCCTCGCAGCACGGTGACATCAACCCGTACGTCCTCGGCGCGTGCGCGACCGCGGGCGCCATCATCGGCGACTCGATCGGCTACGCCATCGGCCGCAAGGGCGGGCGGCCCCTGCTCGCCTGGCTCGGCGGCAGGTTCCCCAAGCACTTCGGCGAAGCCAACATCGCCATGGCGGAGCGCTCCTTCGAGAAGTGGGGCATGTGGGCCGTCTTCTTCGGCCGGTTCGTGGCGCTGCTGCGGATCTTCGCCGGACCGCTCGCGGGTGTGCTGCGCATGCCGTACTGGAAGTTCGCCATCGCCAACGTCTTCGGCGGGATCCTCTGGGCGGGCGGCACCACGGCCGTCATCTACTCGGTGGGTGTCGTCGCCGAGGCCTGGCTGAAGCGGTTCTCCTGGGTGGGCCTCGTCCTCGCCGTCGTCGTGGGCCTCACATCGATGCTGATCCTCAAGAACCGGGCCAAGAAGGCCGCGGCCCGGGCCGAGGCGAACGGCCCCGCCGTGACCGCCGAGCGCGAACCGGTGCCGGCCGCCGCGGCCGACTGACGGCCCACCGCAGCGCCGGCCCGTCCGGTGCCCCGCCCCGAGCGGGCCGGGGCGCCGGGTGGCCGGGGGGCGTCAGCCCTGGTGGGCGGCGCGGTGGGCCTTGGCCAGGTCCAGGTACATCGCGGCGTTCAGCTTGATGCCCTCGCGCTCCTCGTCCGTCAGCTCCCGCTTGACCTTCGCGGGCACGCCCGCGACCAGCGAGCCCGGCGGCACCCGCATCCCCTGCGGCACCAGCGCCTGGGCCGCGATCAGCGAACCGGCGCCGATGTGGGCACCGTTCAGCACGGTGGCGCCCATGCCCACGAGCACGTCGTCCTCGACCGTGCATCCGTGCAGCACGGCGTTGTGACCGACGGAGACCCGCTCGCCGACCGTCACCGGGAAGCCGGGGTCCACGTGGACCGTGCAGTTGTCCTGGATGTTGCTGTCCGCGCCCAGGACGATCGGCCCGCAGTCGGCGCGCAGCACGGAGTGGTACCAGACGCTCGAACCGGGGGCCATCGTGACTTCGCCGACCACCACGGAGGTCGGCGCGGCGAACGCCTCCGTGTCGATGTCCGGTTCCTTGCCGCCCACCGCGGTGATCAGTGCCCGCTCTGCCATCGCCTGCTCCCTCGGATGCTCATGTGCTGTTCCGTCGCGCCAGGGGAACCGTAAGCGACGGCCCCGGCCGGCCCGGCGGTGGGGCGAACATCACAGGCCGGCGCGCCGGTCCGCCGCGGCCCGGCCCATTACCGTGAGCGGGTGCCGAAGAACAGAAACACGTTCTCATCGCTGACCGCCTGGCGGCGCCGGCTGCTCACGCGTGCCGTACAGGGCGGCTGGCGCTGGGTGCAGGAGACGGGGGCCGTCACCTCCGAACGCCCCGGCAGGCTCAGGTTCCGCGCGCTCGGTGCGGGCACCCGGCTCGCCTTCCCGCAGGGCACCGTCTTCGGCGAGGCCTGGATCGAGATCGGCGAGCACTGCATCATCGCGGAGCAGGTGACCCTCACCGCCGGCATGATGCCCGGCCTCGACCTGGGGTCCGAGCCCGTCCTCGTCCTCGGCAACGGCGTCGTCCTCGGGCGCGGCAGCCACGTCATCGCCGACGGCCGGGTGACCATCGGCGCCGACACCTTCTGCGGCCCGTACGTCTACATCACCTCCACGAACCACAGTTACGACGATCCGCACGAGCCGGTCGGCCGCCAGTGGCCGCGCAGCGAGCCGGTGGAGATCGGCCCCGGCTGCTGGCTCGGCACCGGTGCCGTGATCCTGCCCGGGGCCCGGCTCGGGCGGAACGTGGTGGTCGCCGCCGGGGCCGTGGTGCGTGGCGAGGTGCCCGACCACGCGGTGGTGGCCGGGGCCCCGGCCCGTGTCGTACGCAGCTGGGACGCCGAGAACGGCTGGCAGCCGCCGCTGCGCACGCCCGCCCCCGTGCCCGTCCCTCAGGGGGTCACGCCCGAGCAGCTGCTGGCCCTCGCGGACCTCGACGAGCACGAGATCAGCCGCTGACCGGCCGGTGAGGGCGCGCAGGCGGCTCCCCTGCCTGGCGCGACCCCTGTCCCGGTGCGCCCGGGAACCCCGTCGTCCCTGACGGCCGAGGGGCTCTTCGCCCCCTCACCCCGTGATCGTGGCCGGCCCCGGAGGCCGGCCTGCCACGCGCCGATCAGCCGGTGGCCAGCAGGACCGTGCCCACCAGCGCCAGCCCCGCCCCCGCCGCCTGTACCGCCCGCAGCCGCTCCTTGAGGACGCCCCGCGCGGCCAGCGCCGTCACCACCGGGTAGAGGCTCGCCAGGACGGCGGCCACCGTGACGGGGCCGCTCTGCGCGGCCAGCGCGTACGTGCCGTTCGCGGCGACGTCCGCCAGCCCGACGAACGCGAGCGCGGGCAGCGCGCCCAGGAGCAGGCGCGTCCCGCCGGCCTCCGGCAGCGCCCGGCCGCCCCGCTTCACCGAGGCGTACAGGGCCGCGCCGCCGACCGCGACATTGGTGACGCGCTGGACGAACAGCGCGAGGAACAGGCCGGTGAGCGTGGAGGAGGCCTCGGAGATCAGGGCCATCACCGAGCCGAAGCCGAACGCCGCCACCAGCGTCAGCAGCACCGCCTGCCGCTGGACCGGGGCTCCGCGCAGCTCCGGACCGCCCGCCAGCACCACGCCTGCGACGGCCACGCCGATCCCGGCGAACTGCAGCAGTCCCGGCCGGTCCCCGACCAGCAGGCCGACCGAGACCGGCACGACCACCCCGAGCGAGCCGAGCGGCGAGACCACGCCCATCGGGCCGAGCGCCAGGGCCTTGTAGAAGGCGAGCATGGCGGCCGGTCCCACGGCACCGGCCGCCACTGCGTACCAGAGCCGCGGCCCCGCCTCGCTCCAGCCGCCGGTCGCGACGACGAGGGCGCCGAGCACCACGACGGCGATGATCTGGGAGGCGACCACCACGGTCAGGGCGGGCATGCGCCGGGTGAGCAGCCCGCCGCCGAAGTCGGCCAGTCCCCACAGGAGGCTGGTGGCCAGGGCGAACAGTGCTGTCATGGAATCCTCGCCTCGCGACACGCGCAGTACAGTGCGATGAACAATGGGGTGCAGCCCACCGTAGTGCAATCCATTGAACTCTGTCATCCAAGATAATGGACGGAATGTGTCGGACCTCGATCAGCTCACCCAGTCCCTCGCCCGCAACCTCAAGCGCTGGCGCGGGGAGCGGGGCTTCACTCTCGACGCGCTGGCGGCGCGCGCCGGGGTGAGCCGCGGCATGATCATCCAGATCGAGCAGGCCCGGACGAACCCGAGCGTCGGCACCACCGTGAAGCTCGCCGACGCGCTCGGTGTCTCCATCACCACGCTGCTCGACTACGAGCAGGGCGGGCACGTGCGGATCGTCCCCGAGGAGCAGGCCGTCCGCATGTGGTCCACGGACAAGGGCAGCCACACCACCCTGCTGGTCGGCGCCGAGGCGCGCGGACCGCTGGAGCTGTGGTCATGGACCCTGATGCCCGGGGACGCCCACTCCTCCGACCCGCACCCCGACGGCACGACCGAGCTGCTGCACGTCACCGATGGGGAGCTCACCCTGGTCGTCGACGGCGTCGCCCACCAGGTGCCGGCCGGAACGTCCGCGGTCTTCGAGTCGAACGTCCCGCACGCCTACCGCAACGACGGGGACGAACCGGTCGCGATGACGATGGCCGTCTCCATCCCGCCCGCGCGCTGACGCCCGCCGCCGCCCGCCGGGGCCGGGCCCGGTCCGCGGGGTGCGGGCCGCGCGGGTGTCCGCACGCCGGGACGGCCGCCCGGTGGCGGGCCCGCCGCTGTTAGCGTGACGCGCATGCGCGCACCCATCGGAGACTTCGACGACGCCAGGCCCGCACCCGACTGCCTCGACGGCCTCACCGGGCCCGTGGCCGACGCCGTACGCGCCTGGGAGGGTGACGTGCCCGCCGGGCACCTGCTGTACGTCGACACCGATCCGGCGATCGCCGACACCGCCGTCTTCGTCGAGCACCACGGGCGGGACCTCCTCGACACCTCCGCCAACTGCGTGGTCGTCGCCGCCCGGCGCGGCGGCGAGACCTCGCTCGCCGCCTGCGTGGTCCTCTCCAGCACGCGCGTCGACGTCAACGGCGTCGTACGCAAGCACCTGGGAGCCCGCAAGGCGTCGTTCGCCCCCATGGACACCGCCGTCGGCGCGACCGGCATGGAGTACGGCGGGATCACGCCGATCGGGCTGCCCGGCGACTGGCCGCTGCTGATCGACGCCGCGGTCGTGGACAGGGAGTGGGTGCTGATCGGCAGCGGCCGCCGCCGGGGCAAGCTCATCGTCCCCGGCAAGGCCCTCGCCGGGCTGCCGGGCGCGGTGGTCCTGGACGGCCTCGGAGCGGCCCCCGCGGTCAGCTGAGCTTCGGGATCTCGATGGCGGGGCAGCGGTCCATCACCATGTCCAGGCCCGCGGCGCGCGTACGCTCCAGCGCCGCCTCGTCGATCACTCCGAGCTGGAACCAGACGGCCTTGGCCCCCTTGGCGACCGCTTCGTCGGCGATGCCTCCCGCCAGGTCGCTGTTGACGAAGACGTCCACGACGTCCACGGGGAAGGGGATGTCCGCGAGCGACGCGTACCCCTGCTCCCCGTGGACGGTCTCCGCCTTGGGGTGGACGGGCACGATCCGCTTGCCGAAGCGCTGGAGCACGGCCGCGACGCCGTAGGCCGCCCGCGACCTGTTGGCGGACAGGCCCACCACCGCCCAGGTGTCCCCGGACCCGGTGAGGATCCTGCGGACGGTCTCGTTCTCGTTCTCGCTGTGCACGCCGTACCTCCTGTGGATAGCCCTTGCGCGGTCCCCGGGGTACGAAACCCCCGGTCCCCGCGATTCCTTCCCGCCGGCGGACCGCGCATAAGGTGGCGGGATGCAGGAGCAGTACCGGACGGTCGCCCGCGAGGGCGTGCACGAGACCGAGATCAACCGATCGCGCTTCCTCTGCGCGCTCGCGCCCGCCGCGACCGAGCAGGAGGCGCAGGACTTCGTCGCACGCGTCCGCAGGGAGCACCCGACCGCCACGCACAACTGCTTCGCGTACGTCATCGGCGCCGACGCCGCCGTGCAGAAGGCCAGCGACGACGGCGAGCCGGGCGGCACGGCCGGGGTGCCCATGCTCCAGATGCTCCTGCGACGGGAAGTCCGTTATGTCGCGGCTGTGGTGACCCGCTACTACGGCGGGGTCAAGCTCGGCGCCGGCGGGCTCATCCGGGCCTACGGCGGCGTCGTCGGCGAAGCGCTCGACGCGCTCGGCACCGTCACGCGCCGCCGCTACCGGCTCGCCACCGTCACCGTCGACCACCAGCGCGCCGGCAAGCTGGAGAACGACCTGCGCGCGACCGGGCGGGCCGTGCGTGACGTGCGTTACGCCGAGGCCGTCACCATCGAGGTGGGTCTGCCGGACGCCGACGTCGGCAACTTCCGCGCCTGGCTGGCTGATGCGACGGCCGGGACCGCCGTACTGGAGCTGGGCGGCGAGGCGTACGGAGACGGCTGAAGCCGCCCGCGCTGTCGGACCCCACCGTTAATCTCAGGGATCATGAGACTCCTGCACACGTCGGACTGGCACCTGGGGCGGTCGTTCCACCGTGTCGGCCTGCTCGACGCCCAGGCCGCGTTCCTCGACCACCTGGTGGCGACGGTGCGCGAGCACGCCGTGGACGCCGTGCTGGTGGCGGGGGACATCTACGACCGGGCGGTGCCGCCGCTGTCCGCCGTGGAGTTGTTCGACACGGCGCTGCACCGGCTCGCCGAGGCCGGCGTACCCACCGTGATGATCTCCGGGAACCACGACTCTGGGCGCCGGCTCGGCGTCGGCGCGGGTCTCATCGAGCGGGCCGGGATACACCTGCGGACCGACCCCGCCGGCGCCGGCACCCCGGTCCTGCTGGCCGACGAGCACGGCGACGTCGCCCTGTACGGCCTGCCCTACCTCGAACCCGCCCTGGTGCGGGACGAGTTCGGCACGAAGAAGGCCGGGCACGAATCCGTCCTGTCCGCCGCCATGGACCGCGTCCGCGCGGACCTCGCCGGACGCCCGGCCGGCACCCGCTCGGTCGTCCTCGCCCACGCCTTCGTCGCGGGCGGCGAACCCAGCGACAGCGAGCGCGACATCACCGTCGGCGGGGTGGCCGCCGTCCCGGCCGGTGTCTTCGACGGCGTCGACTACGTCGCCCTCGGGCACCTGCACGGCAGCCAGACGCTCACCCCACGGGTGCGGTACTCCGGCTCGCCCCTGGCGTACTCCTTCTCCGAGGCCGGTCACCGCAAGAGCATGTGGCTCGTCGACCTCGGCCCCGGTGGCGAGATCACCGCCGAGCGGATCGACTGCCCGGTGCCGCGGCCCCTCGCCCGCATCCGCGGCCGGCTCGAGGACCTGCTCGGCGACCCGGAGCTCGCCCGGCACGAGGCGTCCTGGGTCGAGGCCACCCTCACCGACCCCGTCCGGCCACCGGAGCCCATGGCGCGGCTCACCGAGCGCTTCCCGCACACCCTGAGTCTCGTCCTCGACCCCGACCGGACCGACGACGGGCCCGCCGCCTCGTACGCGCAGCGCCTGCGCGGACGCAGCGACCAGCAGATCGCCGAGGACTTCGTCGCCCACGTGCGCGGCGGCGCCGGCCCCGACGGCCCCGAACGCGCGGCGCTGCACCGCGCCTTCGAGGACGTACGGGTGGACATGGAGCGGCGCGAGGTGACCGCGTGAGGCTGCACCGGCTCGACATCACCGGCTTCGGCCCCTTCGGAACCACCCAGACCGTCGACTTCGACGCACTGTCCGAGGCCGGCCTGTTCCTGCTCCACGGACCGACCGGCGCGGGCAAGACCTCCGTCCTCGACGCCGTCTGCTACGCGCTCTACGGAGCCGTCCCCGGCGCCCGGCAGGGCCCCGGCACCACCCTGCGCAGCGACCACGCCCCCGCTGCGACCCCCACCGAGGTCGTGCTCGAATGCACCGTCGCCGGGCGGCGGCTGGAGATCACCCGGCGGCCGGAGCAGCTCCGGCCCAAGAAGCGCGGCTCGGGCTTCACCAAGGACAAGGCCCAGTCCTGGCTGCGCGAGTACGACGCGGAGCGCGCCGGCTGGCGGGCGCTCAGCCGGTCCCACCAGGAGATCGGCGAGGAGATCACCCAGCTCGTCGGCATGAGCCGCGAGCAGTTCTGCCAGGTGGTGCTGCTGCCGCAGGGCGACTTCGCGCGGTTCCTGCGCGCCGACGCCGAGGCGCGCGGCAAACTCCTCGGCCGGCTCTTCGACACCCGGCGCTTCCTCGCGGTGGAGCAGCACTTCGCCGACCTGCGGCGCACCGCCGAGCAGCAGGTGCGGGAGGGCGACGAACGACTGCTGCGCCTCGCGCACCGGATGGCGCAGGCCGCGGGCACGGCCGCCGGGGACTTCCCCGCGCCCGACGGCAGGCCCGGGGACCCGGGACTCGCCGGCGCCGTCCTGGCCTGGGCGGCCGTCGCCCGCTCCGGCGCCCGCGAGGCACGGGACATCGCCGCCGCCGCGCTCGCCGCGGCGGAGAGCCGGCAGGCCGCGGCGCGGCGCGCCCTGGACGACGAGCGGGAGCTCGCCGCCCGGCAGCAGCGGTACGCGGACGCCCGGCGGCGCGCCGGGGAGCTCGACGAGCGGCGTGGTGAGCGCGACACCTGGCAGGCCCGGCTCGAACGGGCCCGCAAGGCCGAGCGGGTCGCCGGGCCGCTCGGCCTGCGCGACGACGCCGAGCGCGCCCACCGCGTGGCGCGCGCCGCCCACGAACGCGCCGCGGCCGGCCTGCCGCCGGAGCTCACCGACGCGGGCGCCGAGCAGCTCGCCGCGCTCGAACGGCGCCTGCGGCAGGACCTCGGCGGCCTGGAGGCCGCGCGGCGGGCCGAACGGCGGGGCGCCGAGATCGCCCGCGAGCGCGACGACCTGGAGCGCCAGGCCCGCGCCGACGAGGAGACGCTGCAGGAGACGGCCGGCTGGCTCGCCGGCTGGGACACCACCCGCCGTGCCCTGCTGGACCGCATCGACGCCGCCCAGGAGGCCGCCACCCGCGCCGAGCACCTCGCGGGACGCCTCGAACCGGCGCGCCGCCGGCTCGCCGCCGCCCGCCGCCGCGACGCGCTCGAACAGGACGAGGCCGCCGCCGCGTCCCGCCTGGCGGCCGCCCGCGAGACCGCCAACACCGCCCACGAGACGTGGCTCGACCTGCGCGAGCGCCGCCTGCGCGGCATCGCCGCCGAACTCGCGGCGGAGCTCGTCGAGGGCGCCCCGTGCGCGGTGTGCGGCTCCGCCGACCATCCGCAGCCGGCCCGCGCCGACGCGCACCACGTCGACCGGGCGACCGAGGACGCCGCGTACGAGGCCCACACACGCGCGGACGAGGCCCGCTCGGCCGCCGAGCGGGAACTCGCCGTGCTGCGCGAGGCGCTGTCGGCCGCGCGCGCGGAAGCCGCCGACGCCGATGTCCGCGCGGAAGCCGCCGACGCCGATGTCCGCGCGGAAGCCGCCGACACCGGCGCGGCAGCCGCGACCGGGGCGGCCGGCCCGGTCGCCGTGGCCGCGCTCGCCGAGGCCGTACGGCAGCTGGAGCGCGCGTACGACGAGGCCCGCGCCCTGGCCGGGGACATGCACGCGGCGCGCGAGGCGCTCGACCGGGCCGAGGGGGAGCACCGGCGCAGGCTCGACGCGCGGGGGGAGGCGGAGCGCCGCGCCGCCGCCCGGACCTCGCAGCGGGAGGCGCTCGACCGGGAGCAGGCCGGTATCGAGGCCGAGCTCGACCGGGTGCGCGGCGGCGACGCCACCCGCAGCGTCGCCGAGCACGCCACGCTGCTGGAACGCCGGATCGCCCGGCTCGCCGAGGCCGCCGAGGCCGTACGGACCGTCGAGGACACCGCCCGGAGGCTGAAGGAGGCCGACGACCGGCTCGCGGACGCGGCGTTCCGGGCCGGCTTCGACACCCCGGCCGCGGCGGCGGGCGCGCTGCTCGACGACGATGAACGGCGCGCGCTGCAGCACCGGCTGGACGACTGGCAGGCCGAGGCGGCCGCGGTCGCCGACCGGCTCGCCGAGCCGGACACCCGGAGCGCGGCCGAGCGGCCGCCCGCCGACCCGGCCGCCGCGCAGGCCGCGCTGGCCCGCGCCGACCGCGCCCTGCGCGACGCCGCCACCGCGCTCGCGGCCCACCGGGACCGGTGCGCGGAGCTCGCCCGGCTGTCCCGGGAGGCGGACGCCGAGGTCCGCAGGCTGGGGCCGCTGCGCGAGGAGTACGACCGGATCGCCCGGCTGGCCGGTCTGACCGCCGGCACCTCCGCCGAGAACGAGCGCAGGATGCGGCTGGAGTCCTATGTGCTCGCGGCCCGGCTCGAACAGGTGGCGGCGGCCGCCACCGCGCGTCTCCAGCGGATGTCCTCCGGTCGCTACACCCTCGTCCACTCCGACGCCCGCGCGGGCGCCAAGCGGTCCGGCCTCGGCCTGCACGTGGTGGACGCCTGGACGGGACGCGAACGCGACACCGCCAGCCTGTCGGGCGGGGAGACGTTCTTCGCGTCGCTCGCCCTGGCGCTGGGCCTGGCCGACGTCGTCACCGACGAGGCCGGCGGCGTCAGGCTCGACACCCTCTTCATCGACGAGGGCTTCGGCAGCCTCGACGACCAGACCCTGGACGAGGTGCTGGACGTCCTGGACTCGCTGCGCGAGCGGGACCGCAGCGTGGGCATCGTCAGCCACGTCGGCGACCTGCGCCGCCGCATCCCGGCCCAGCTGGAGGTCGTCAAGGAACGCGGCGGCTCCCGGGTGAAACTGCACACCGGGGGGAGCGGGCTCAGCGGGTGACCGGCCCGCCGCCGCCGGCGGCACTCAGCGGCTGATCGGGCGGCGCCGCAGCGGGGACGAGTACACGACGCTGGTCGTCACCGACCCCAGCGCGCCGATCTTCCCCGCCACCTCCTCCAGGTGCCTCATCGAGCGGGTGGCGACCTTCAGGACGAAGCAGTCGTCACCCGTCACGTGGTGGGCCTCCAGGATCTCCGGGACCGCCTCCAGCAGGTCGTGGAACGGTTTGTAGTTGCCGTTGGGGTAGCGGAGCCGTACGAAGGCGAGGATGGGCAGACCGAGGCGCTCCTGGTCGACCACCGCCGTGTAGCCGGCGATCACCCCGGCCTCCTCCAGCCTGCGGACCCGCTCGGTGACGGCGCTGGCGGACATGGACACGGTCCGGGCCAGCTCCGCGAACGTGGCCCGGCCCTGTTCCTGGAGGGCCGCCAGTATGCGCCAGTCGGTGGCGTCCGGTGAATATCCCGTCATGCAGGAGGAATAGCAGGGGAATCACCGGCGGTACAAGGTGATCACCGGGGATCGTCACTTCATCGGAATGATCACCGGCCGTAGCTTTCCTGTCATGACGACGACACCGCTGAGCAGTAACGACACCAGCCCGGCCACCGCTCCCGGCACCGCCGCCGCGCCGGCCCAGGCCAACCCCGTCCTGCGCGTGCCGCCGGCCTCGCCCGGCGCGGCGGCCGCCTACTTCTCGGCTTCCCTGGCCTTCTACGCGGACGTCTCCGACGTCGCCTCCGTGCTCGCGGCCGGCGGTGACCCGGGGTTCGTCGTCGTGGACTCCCGCTCCACCGCGTCCTGGGACCAGGGCCACGTGCCGGGCGCGGTGCACCTGCCGACCGCCCTCGTCGCCGAGCAGGCCGAGCAACTGCTGGACAAGTCCGTGCCGGTCGTGACGTACTGCTGGGGCCCGGGCTGCAACGGCGCCACGCGCGCGGCTCTCGCGCTCGCCGAACGCGGCTACCAGGTCAAGGAGATGATGGGAGGCTTCGAGTACTGGGTGCGCGAGGGCTTCGCGTACGAGACCTGGCAGGGACCGGAGAGCCGGGACGCCGACCCGCTGACCGCCCCGGTCGACGCGGCCGACTGCGGCTGCTGACCGCGGCCGGCGGACGGCCGGGGCAGCGCCGCGCCCTGTCGCGCGGCGGATTCCGCCCCGCGGTCCCGCCCGGTTGTCCGGGCCTGCCCTCCGCCCGCCGTCCCGGCCCGTGGCCCCGGAGCCTTCCGGGGAAGGGCCGGAGCGACGGGCCGGGACACGGCGGCACGCTCACAGACGCGACAGCTCGTCCACCAGATCGTCCAGGCCCAGCGGGCCCTGCGACAGCGCGGCCATGTGCCACTTCTTCGCGTCGAAGGAGTCACCGTGCGCCTTGCGGGCGTTCTCCCGGCCCAGCAGCCAGGCCCGTTCGCCCAGCTTGTAGCCGATGGCCTGGGCGGGCATCGAGAGGTAGCGGGTCAGCTCGCTCCGCACGAAGGCCGGCGGCCTGCTGCTGTGCCGCTGGAAGAACTCCTGCGCGAGCTCCGGCGTCCACCGCTCGCCCGGGTGGAACGGCGAGTGCTCCGGGATGTCGAGCCGGAGGTGCATGCCGATGTCCACGATCACCCGGCACGCCCGCATCATCTGGGCGTCCAGGTAACCGAGCCGGCGCTCCGGGTCGGGCAGGAAGCCCAGCTCGTCCATGAGCCGCTCCGCGTACAGCGCCCAGCCCTCGGCGTTGGCGCTGACCCCGCCGATCGTGGCCTGGTAGCGGGAGAGCTGATCGGCCACGTGCGCCCACTGCGCGATCTGCAGGTGGTGGCCTGGCACCCCCTCGTGGTACCAGGTCGTCACCAGGTCGTACACCGGGAAGCGGGTCTCGCCGTCGACCGGGAGCCAGGTGCGGCCGGGACGCGAGAAGTCCTCCGAGGGGCCCGTGTAGTACGGCGCCGCCGCGCCGCCCGGCGGGGCGATCCGCGACTCCACCTTCCGTACCCGTTCGGCCAGTTCGAAGTGGGTCCCGTCCAGCGCCTCGATGGCCTCGTCCATCAGCTGCTGGAGCCAGACCCGCACCTCCTCCACGCCCTCGATGTGCGTGCCGTGCTCGTCGAGGTGGGCGAGTGCCTCCCACGGGTCCGCGCCCGGCAGGATCTTCCCGGCCTCCGTCTTCATCTCGCCGAGGAGGCGGTGGTACTCGTCCCAGCCGTACGCGTACGCCTCGTCCAGGTCGAAGTCCGTGCCGTTGTAGTAGCGCGACCAGCGGGCGTAGCGCTCACGGCCCACCGTGTCCGGCGCGTCCTGCACCGCGGGTGCGTACACCTCGCGCATCCAGTCGCGCAGCTCGACGAGCGCCCGGTTGGCGCCTCCGGCCGCCGCGTCCAGCTCCGCGCGCAGCGCGGCGGGCCCGGGGGTCACGAAGTCCTCGAACCAGCCGGCCCGCGCACCGTCGGTGCCGGTCCACTCGGTGAGCTGGTCGATGAACGTGGCGGTGGCCCGCGGACCGCCCCGCATGCCCCGTTCCAGGCCCAGTTCGAGCGAGGCCCGGTAGCCCTTCAGCGCGGCCGGCACGGCGCGCAGCCGCTCCGCGACCGCCGCCCAGTCCTCGTCCGTCTCGGTGGGCATCACGGTGAACACCATCCGCACGCTGTGCGCGGGGGAGTGGATGTTGCTCACCGCGCACAGCCCCTCACCGGCGTCGTGGACGGCCAGTTCGGCGGTCAGGCGCTCGCGCAGCAATCGTCCGCAGCGCCGCTCGGCGTCGCTGTCCGCGCCGGGACGGCGCTCGGCCTCGTCGAGCCGCGCGAGGGTCTCGCGGGCCAGCGCGGCGAGCTCCTCCTGGCCGGCGGGTGTGAGGTCCGGAAGGAGTCCGGCGCTTTCCCTGACGCCCAGGTAGGTTCCGGTGATCGGGTCGAGTGCGATGAGGGCGTCGACATAGGCGTCGGCCACCTGGCGCGGAAGAGCGCTGCTGGAGGTCTCTGGCATGAGGCCATCCTGGTATGCCAGGGGCCTCGTCGTCACCCTCATCCGATCTCAGTCGGCCGACACATGAGCGCTCGCGGCGGCCGGCAGCAGGGGCCCGCACTCCCACTGCTGGAAGATCAACCGCGTCTCCACGCGCGCCACTTCACGCCGTGAGGTGAACTCGTCCAGCACGAGTCGCTGCAGGTCAGCGGGGCCCGACACGGCCACGTGCACCAAGTAGTCGTCCGGACCGGTCAGATGGAACAGGGCCCGGGACTCCGGCAGGCCCCGGATCCGCTCCACGAACGGACCGATCAGCTCCCGCCGATGCGGGCGTACTTGCACCAGCAGGAGCGCTTCCAGGCCGCGTCCGAGTTTGGCCGGATCGAGTCGTAGCTTGTGGCCCAGGACGACACCGGTGCGGCGCAACCGCGCCACCCGGTCCAGGCAGGTGGAGGGCGCGACCCCCACCTCGGCGGCGAGCTCGCGGTACGTGGTCCGGGCGTCGTTCTGCAGAAGGCGCAGGATGTGCAGATCAACCGTGTCCAGTACGACAGATTCGGCCATGCGGCGAACGTAGCACGGCGTTTCCCCCGGTAGTTCCGGCCAGTGTTCACAGTTCCGCCATGGATGCCATGGATCGCGCCGATCACACCGACTCCGTCGCCTCGATCACGACCCGCACCACCCCGCGGGCGCCGGCCACCGAAGCCGTGCACGCCGGGCGCGAGGACCTCGCCGCCCTCGGCCTGCACGCCGCTCCCCTCGACCTGTCCACCACCTACCCCTCGTACGACACCCGGGGCGAGGCCGCCCGGATCGACGAGTTCGCCGCCACCGGAGCCCGCCCCGAGGGGCCGCCGGTCTACGCCCGGCTCGACAACCCGACCACCGCCCGGTTCGAGACCGCGCTCGCCCGGCTGGAGGGCACGCAGAGCGCGGTGGCGTTCGCCAGCGGCATGGCCGCGCTCACCGCGGTCCTGCTGGCCCGGGCGAGTGCGGGCCTGCGCCATGTGGTGGCGGTGCGGCCGCTGTACGGATGCAGCGACCACCTGCTCACCTCCGGGCTGCTCGGCACGGAGGTGACCTGGACGGACCCGGCGGGCATCGCCGGGGCGATCCGGCCCGACACCGGGCTGGTGATGGTCGAGACGCCCGCGAACCCCACGCTCGCCGAGGTCGACATCCGGGCGGTGGCGCACGCCTGCGGCTCGGTGCCGCTGCTCGTCGACTCCACCTTCGCCACCCCCGTACTCCAGCGGCCCGTGGAGCACGGCGCGCGCATCGTGCTGCACAGCGCCACCAAGTACCTGGGCGGGCACGGCGACGTGATGGGCGGCGTGGTGGCCTGCGACGAGGAGTTCGCCGGCCTGCTGCGGCGGGTCCGGTTCGCCACCGGGGGGATCCTGCACCCCATGGCGGGCTACCTGCTGCTGCGGGGCCTGTCCACACTGCCGGTGCGGATGCGGGCCGCCTCCACGTCCGCCGCCGAGCTGGCGTGCCGCCTGTCGGCCGACCCCCGCATCGCCCGGGTGCACTACCCGGACATCGGCGGCGCCATGGTCTCGTTCGAGGTGTACGGGGACCCGCACGCCGTGATCGCCGGAGTGCGGCTGATCACTCCGGCGGTCAGCCTCGGCAGCGTGGACACCCTGATCCAGCACCCCGCCTCCATCAGCCACCGCATCGTGGACGAGACGGACCGGAGGGCCGCGGGTGTCAGCGACCGGCTGCTGCGGATGTCGGTGGGTCTGGAGGACGTCGAGGACCTGTGGCGGGACCTGACGGAGGCACTGAGCGCGGGGCCCGTCGGCGCCCTGGGCGACGGCCGTGGGGACGCGCATCGGCGCGGCCGTCCGGCCGGCGGTCCTAGTGGTGGCCGGAGCGCCGGTCCCGGTGCTGGTCCGAGTGGCGGTCCCGGTGCTCGTCGGAGTGCCGGTCCGAATGGTGATCGCCATGGTGGGCGGGAACCCCGCTCAGCCGGGCGGTGATCACCAGGGTGCCCTCCTCGATCTGGTAGTCCAGGGGGAGGTTGAGGGCGCGCATGGCCGCGACCATGCCGGTGTTGGACGACTGCGTCACGGCGTAGACGCTCTCGCAGCCGGCTTCCACGGCCAGGCCCACCAGGCGGCTCAGCAGCTCCGAACCGATGCCGCGGCGCTGCCAGTCGTCCTCGACGAGCAGGGCGACCTCCGTCTCGTCGCCGTCCCACAGGAGGTGGCCGAGGGCGACGAGGCGGCCGGCCGCCGTCTCGACGGCCAGGGTGCGGCCGAAGCGCGGGCTGAGCAGGTGGTTGAGGTAGCGGTCGGCGTCGGCGACGGGACCGTGGTAACGCAGCCCGAGGGTGCGGGCCGAGCACCGGTCGTGCATGGCCCGGGCGGCGCGCAGGTCGCCCCGGTCGGCGCGGCGGACGGTGATCTCGTTGCCCTCGGGGAGCGTGAGGACGTCCTGGCTGCGGGGGATGCGGGGACCGAGCCGGGCGTCGAGCTCGACCAGCGCGCGGGCGCGGGCGAACTCGGTGGGCGTGAACGGCAGGTACGGCCGCTCGATGCTGATCACCCCGCCGTTCGGGTCGCGCATGCGCATCACCGTCTCGCCCTCCTCCAGGGCGCCCTCGACCGGGGCGGTCTCACCGGTGGGGCGTCCCGTCAGCGAGACCGCCGGCAGGGAGTGGATGGTGCACCGGCCGAGCAACTGGCGCAGGGCCAGCGGCAGTTCGGCGGCGTCGAGCGCGGTACGGGTCGCCAGGCCCAGCACCCGGGCCGGGGTGTCGACCAGGTCGTGCGTGTCGGCACGCTCGATCCAGGTGGACTCGCCGCCGGCCGCGGCGATCTCCCGGGCGAGCCGCGACGTCTGGAGCGAGGCGGGGGCACGCAGCAGGAACTCGTCGACCGTGCCCTCGGCCAGCGGGTGCGTCTGGAGGGTGAGGATGTCGACCCGCAGGTGGGCGAGCGCCGTGCACAGGGCGGCCAGGCTGCCCGGCGCGTCGCGCACGGTGGTGCGCATGCGCCACAGCGCCGTCGCGGCCGGGTCGGCGACGGGGGGCGTACCGTCGGCCGGCCGCACCGCGCCGGACCCGCCGGCCGAGGTCGCGGCGCCGCCGGTATCGCTCTCCGCCCCGGCGGGCGGCGCATGGCTGTGGCGGCGTGCCCACCAGGTGTGGAACGTCGCGGTGGCGACCAGGGCGACCGCCGAGACGGCGAGCAGGTACGGGCCGTCGGGGCCGTGCGCGATGGTGTTCGCCACCGCGTCCGCGACGGCGACGGCGGTGAACAGGGCGGCCAGCTCCACGAGATCCCGCCGCCAGTGGTGGGGCCGGCGGCGGGTGCTCTTCGCAGAAGTCACATCAGTCATGGCATCACTGTGACCCAGTGTTGTTGCGTGATCACGAACCCTTTGTGACTGATGGGTTAAGGATGCATCTGGCCCTTTAATGACTATTTTCAACTAGTTCTGGCATCGCATGGTCATTCTCGTGCACCGATGTGTTCGCCAGTGCCTTCACGAGCCGCTTCGCCTGCGAGACGAGCTGCGAGGAGCCGCGACGAGCCGCGAGCGCGTCCACCGCCTCCATGCCGTCCGTCCCGTCCCGCGCGGCCGCAGCGCCCGGAGCCGAAGTACCGGTGCCGGCGGCGCCGGTGCTGTGCGGTGCCGCTCCGCACCGCTCGACGCAGTCGGCGGCGACCCCCAGTATCTCTCCCAGCCCGCGCACCGGCTCCCCACCCGGGAACAGGCCCGGCAGGGCGCTGCCGAGGACGGCCCACGTGGTGGCGTACGCCCCCGTCGCGGCCGCCGTACGGACCGAGTCGGCCAGCCGGTTGGGCTTCACGGTCCCCAGCCGCACCAGCTCCGCGAGGTCCCTGCCGAGCAGAGCCGCGTCCAGCTCGCCGCGCGCGGCGAGCACCAGCAGGGCGTCGACCGCCGCCAGGCGGTCCTCCACGTGTCGCGCGCCCAGCCCGGTGGCCAGCGCCAGATGCAGGGCGGGGCCCGCCTCGCCGCCCGCCTCCACCAGCTGCGTCAGGGCACGGGCGCCCCCGCGCAGGTCGTCCGCGGCGGAGGTGGCGATCGGCAGCAGCCATGCCGCGAGCGTCTCTCGGTCCTCCGGCAGCACGGCCGTCCAGTGCGCCTCCCAGCCTCCCCAGTGGTAGCAGTTCCCGTCGGTGGCCGTCCGCGCGCGGCCCAGCCAGTGGAACGCGGGCGGGAAGTCCCGCTCGATCACCCGGTGTGCCCGGGGCGCCCGGACGACCCGCCGCAGCAGCGCACGCCCCCAGGAGGTGTGGCCGTCGCCGTCCGGGTCCTCGGCACCGGCGACCGTGCGCAGGGCGGGGGCCACCGGTTCCGGGGAGGTCAGCCACTCCGCGAGGCGCTCTCCCTCCGGGGTGCCCAGCCCGGCGGCCGCTCCGGCCGCCTCCTCCGCACCGGGCCCCGAACGCCGCACCCGCAGCAGAGCCTGCGCGAAGTCCACCTCACCCGCCCGCACGCCGAGCCGCCGGTACGCGGTCAGCCGCTCGACGAGCTCGCCGGCGTCCAGCGCGCCCGTGTGCCACGTCGGCGTGGCGAGCAGGAAGGGCACGGGCCCCTCCAGCACCGACAGCGCGACCTCCCGCACCCGGGCCTGCAGGACCCGGTCGAGAGCCTGGTGCACGCAGGAGTGCACCGGCTGCGCCCGCAGCGCCGCGTACAGGTGACCGGTCGTCACCTTCCCCACCACCGCACCGACGACGGTGTCCAGCGGCCCCAGATGCCGCATGAGGTCCGTGTCGCGCTTGTACCACCACAGGCCGGTGGCGAGCGGCAGGAGGGCTTCGCGCAGCGCGTCCCCGTCCCGGTGCGCGTACCGGACGAGTCCGTCCAGCGCCCGTTCCACGCCGATGACGTCGTGGTCCGACACCAGCAGGGCCGCCAGGTCCTCGACGAGCTCCGGCAGGCTCCCCGCGGAGGGGGCCACCCGCTGCGGCCGGGGTGCCGGCGGCAGGAGCTCCTCGTACGGCCCGGCCTCCCAGGTCTCCGGCGGCAACGCGCCGCCGAACAGCTCGGCCGCCGCCGCCCGGTGCGCCGGGCCGAGCAACGCGGCCGCCTCCGCCAGCTCGGTCCGCGTCCCCTCGCCCACCGCGGGCAGGTGGCGGCGGACCAGCTTCAGAGCGCGCCCCTGCACCTCGGAGTCCTCGTGCCCGAACGCCTCGGCGACCGCGGGCAGCAGCTGTGCCGCGATGTCGGGCCCGCCCCGCCGCAGCGCCTTCCCCAACAGCACCAACTGCGCCCGCACCAGCTTCTTCTCCGTGCGGAACAGCACCGAGGCGGACATCTCGGCCAGCTCACGCGCGGACAGGTCTCCCGCCCCGGCCAGGCGGGCCAGCACGCCCTGGGCGTGCCCGGCCACGGTCGAGGTGGCATCGGCCGCCATGCCCATCCAGTCGGCCGTACGCGCCCGTTCCTCGGCGGGCGTGAGCTCCAGCCGCCGCAGCAGCGCGAGGAAGAACCGGTGTCCGCCCGGCTTGCCGCCACGCAGCAGCCGCGCCACGCACGCGTCGGCCAGCTCCTCCCGGTCCACCGCGCCCTCGGCGGCCAGGGCCACCAGCGCCGCCTGCCAGTCCTCGTCGCGCCAGGTGAGCGTGGCGGCCGGCTCGGCCGTCGCGAACAGCCGGGGCACCAGCACCCGCGTGTGCGGGTCGGTGCGCAGTGCGGCCAGGATGTCGCCGCTCGCGACCGCGTCCGCCCAGCCGTGCACGAAGCCGTCCGTCACCGGCACCGGGCAGCCCGACGCCCGGACGAGCCCGGCGATGAGCAGGTAGTCCTCCTCGGCCGTCGCGGCCCGCCCGGCGAGCCGGTGCGCCACGTCGCCCAGCCACTCGGGCCCCCGGTCCGCGAGCAGGTCCAGGAGCATGCCGCACGGCAGCCGCTCCCAGTCCCGCAGATCGCGGGAGCCGATCCAGGCGGCCGCCGCCGCGGCCCCGGTGTGACAGCCGGCCCCGGCCACGAGCAGCGCCCGCGAGACGGACCGCCGTTCCGTCCAGCGCTCCCAGCCCCAGCCGCGCAGCTCCTTGCGCAGGGCCTTCAGCTCCCCGAGGGCCGTCTTGCGCCCGGCGGGCCCCAGCGCCTCCAGCAGCCCCGGCACGTCGTCGCGCCGCCCTTCCCGCACGGCCGCCAGCAGTACCTCCGGCTCCGTCGCCTTCCGCGTGAGCTCCTCCGTACGCGTCACCGGGCACCCCCGGCGACCGCCGCGACGCTGTCGGTTCCGCGGCCGTGGACGGGCTCGCCGGCGCCGCGCCGCGCCATCCGTACCGCCAGCGCGTGCTTGCACGGACCCCGGCGGCCCCGGTAGTCCGCCCACCACCGGCAGGTGCAGCCCAGCACACGCCCCTCCGACCACCGCACCTGGTAGCGGCGTTCACCCGAGGTCACCAGCGCCGGCTCGCCGTCCGGCAGCAGCTGCACCGCACCCGAGGCCACCAGCTCCCGCGCCGCCACCAGCCGCGGATTGTGCCGCTCCGCGCGATCCGCGTCGTACGGCAGCTCCCGGTGGAAGTACGCGGCCTCCGCCACGTCGTAGCCCACCCGGCCCGCCGTTCCGAGCCGGACCAGCGCCGCCCGCACCCGCTCCACCGACAGCCCGGCCTGCGTGGCCAGGTCGGCGAGGTCGATCCGCGGCTCCCACGCGAGGAGCACCGACACCAGCTCGGCGTCCTCCGCCGCCTCCGGGGTGGCCAGCGCCTCCAGCACGCCGCCCTCCCCGGAGAAGCCGCGCGACGCGTCCGGTGACAGCGTCAGCGTCAGCCGCATCCCGGGCAGTGCCACCTCCCAGGCGCTCGCCGTCGCGGCGCCGTCCGGCACCGGCCCGTACACCCGCAGCGCCGTGGCGTGCCGCAGCACCCGCTGGAGCGCGGCCAATCGCTCCGGACCCGGCAGGCACACCGCGCCGGGCACCGGCCGGGTCGTCGGCCGCAGGGTCTTCCCGGCCGGCGCCACCCACAGCGGCCCGCGGGCCGTGGCACCCGGCGTGCGCGGCAGCGCGCGCAGGAACCGTACGGCCTCGGCGGCGGACAGCTCCGCGCGGAGGTCGAACCCCGCGCACGCCACCTGCGCCTCGGCGAAACCGCGCAGCCAGCGGTCGGGCAGCGGCACCTTCTTCTCCACCACCGCGCCGCCCAGCGTCGTCACCGTCATCTCCTCCGGGCCGACGCGCAGGTGCAGGGGATCGTCGCCGGTCAGCCGCGAAAGCGCCTCGCGCAGCGGGTCGTTGACGTCCACATTGGTCGTCCCGTGCCCGGTCGCGGCGCCGTCGAGGCCCTCACTCAGCACGTCCAGCCGTGCGTACACGCCGCCGCAGCCCGAGAAGGACTCGAAGCGCAGGCGGTCGCCGTTCCCCGTCACCACCGGGTCCAGCGACGCGGGCCGCAGCCGCTGGTAGTACCGGGCCGCCGCGACGTCCGCGACCGCCAGCAGCCCGCGCGCCGCCGTCTGCGGCGACGTCAGGAAGCCGGCGAAGAACCGGGGATGGGCCTCGGCGCCGGCGGGCGTGAGCCCGCCCGATGTCTCCAGGCCGAGCAGCCGTCCGGCCTGGGACGATGCCAGGGCGGACGGACGGGAATAGGCGAGTGCCTGCACGGATCGCGTCATGGAAAAGACGGTAGGACCCACCACTGACAACGGCCCCGGGCCGAGCCGCCGCCCCGGACCGCACCGCCGGCCCCGGCCCCCGCTCTCCGCCGCGGAACACCACCCCGCGTTGCCCAACCCCGCCCCCCGTCGCGCGCCCTGCCGGTGCCCCGCCCGGCAAGACGGCGGGCGGGGCACCGGCTTCACTGGCCGACGCGCCCCGGCCGGAGCACCTGGCTGAACAGCACCGTGCCGCCCTCCGCCCGCAGCCGCACGGTCAGTTCACCGCTGTCCCCGTCGATGTCGACCTCGCCGAAGTACTGCGGCGACTCCATCGGCGAGACGTTCGCCCGCTGCGGGGCTCGCACGAACACCCGCTCCGGCCCGAACGTGCCGTCCAGCGCGTTCGCCGGGAACCCGCCCGCCGCCAGGGGACCGGACACGAACTCCCAGAAGGGCGCGAAGTCCTGGAACGCCGCCCGCTCCGGCAGGTAGTGCTGCGCCGACGTGTGGTGCACGTCCGCCGTCAGCCACAGCGTGCCGGTGATGCGCCGGTGCTTGATGAACCGCAGCAGCCCGGCGATCTGCAGCTCCCGGCCGAGCGGCGCCCCGGGATCACCCTGCGCCACCGCCTCGAAGTCCACCGCGCCGTCCGGCACGACCAGCCCGAGCGGCATGTCTGCGGCCAGCACCTTCCACACCGCGCGCGACCGCGCCAGCTCGCGCTTCAGCCAGGCCAGTTGCTCCGCCCCGAGGATGCCGGTCGTGTCGTCCGGCTGCCGCCCCGGCGAGTTGGCGTTGCGGTACGTACGCATGTCCAGGACGAAGACATCGAGCAGCGGCCCGTGGCGCACCACCCGGTGCATCCGGCCGGCGGACGGCGCCTGCACGGGGAAGTACTCGCCGAACGCCCGCCTGGCGCGGGCGGCCAGGACATCCACGTCCTTCTCGCCGTAGCGCGGGTCGTCCAGTATCTGGCCGGGGTACCAGTTGTTGCGCACCTCGTGGTCGTCCCACTGCACGATCGACGGCACCTGCGCGTTGAAGGCGCGGACGTTGTGGTCCAGCAGGTTGTACCGGAAGACACCGCGGTACTCGTCGAGCGTCTCGGCGACCTTCGCCTTCTCCTCCGTCATGACGTTGCGCCAGACCCGCCCGTCCGGAAGGGTCACGCTCGGCAGGAGCGGCCCGTCGGCGTAGACGGTGTCGCCGCTGCACAGGAAGAAGTCCGGGTCGAGGCGGCGCATCTCCTCGTAGGCGCGGAAGCCGCCGATGTCCGGGTTGATGCCCCAGCCCTGTCCGGCGATGTCGCCCGACCACAGGAACCGCACCCCGTCCCGGCGCCGCGCGGGCGCCGTCCGGAACGTGCCGTACACCGGCTCACCGGTGCGGCGCGGGTCGTCCGGGTCGGCGAGCGTGACCCGGTAGTGGATCTGCGTGCCGGGCGGCAGGCCGCGCAGCGCGGTCGTCCCCGTGCAGTCGGTGTCCGGCCCCAGCAGCGGGCCCTCCCACCGGCGGGGGCGGCGGAAGGACTCGGTGGCCGAGGTCTCGACGACCATCCGGGCCGGCCGGTCCGACCGCACCCACACCAGACCGGACGAGGACGTGACGTCCCCCGTCTGCACGCCCCAGGCGGCGCGCGGCCGCCCGGAACGGGCCTGCGCGGGCGCTGGGCGCGCCCCCAGGGACACGGCCGCCGACGCGGCCAGGGAGCCGCGCAGGACGGTGCGGCGGGCGGGTGACGGGCTCGGGCGGTACGGCTGCATCGGTGCGTCTCCAGGGGTAACGGGGGTGCCGGGGCATGCCCAGGGGGTGTCGTGCCGATCACGCCGGGCTCGCGACGCCCGGCACTGATCCGCCTGATCGACAAGACACTCCCTAGCGTCCGGTGACGGCGCCCACGCGAACGCCGGGTGAACAAGCTCCCCGGCGCCCCGCCACCAGCCCCGCACCCCCCGCTGCGGTCGTCAGGCGCCGGCCATCCTCCGTACCCCCAGGGCGATGTCGGACGGCGACAGATGGGCGTAACCGAGGACCAGGGGTACGTCCCCGCCGTCCCGCGCCGCCGTCCCGTAGCCGGAGAGCGGTCGCACCACCACTCCGGCCGCGGCGGCCCGGGCCAGGAACGCCCCCTCCGGGCCGTGACGCCCCGGCACGCGCGCGATGACGTGCAGTCCGGCGGCGATGCCGCTGACTTGCGTACCGGGCAGGAACTCGGCCAGCGCGGTCACCAGCGCGTCCCTCCGCCGGCGGTAGGCCCGCTGGCACCGCCGCAGCTGCCGGTCGTAGCCGCCGGCCGTAACGACCTCGGCGAGCACCGCCTGGTCGAGCGAGGGATTGCCCAGGTCCATGGTGCGCTTGCGGTCCACCACCTCCTCCAGCAGCGGCTCCGGCACGACCATCCAGCCGAGCCGCAGCCCGGGCGCCAGGGACTTGCTCACCGAGCCCGTGTAGACCACGCGTGCGGGGTCCAGGCCCTGCAGGGCGCCGACGGGGGCCCGGTCGTAGCGGAAGTCGCCGTCGTAGTCGTCCTCGATCAGGTAGCCGTCCACCGTCCGCGCCCAGTCGAGCAGTTCCGTACGGCGCCGGGGCGAGCAGGCGATACCGGAGGGGAACTGGTGCGCGGGCGTGGTCACCACGGCGCGCACCCCGGACGCGACGAGCGGCCCGGGAGCCAGCCCCTCGCCGTCCAGGGGCAGCCCCACCGCCCGCAGCCCGGCCGACGCGAACAGGGTGCCGTGTTCCGGGCTGCCCGGGTCCTCGACCCCGACCGTTCGCAGCCCGCGTCCGCGCAGGACGAAGCCGAGCAGCGTCATGGCCTGGGCGACCCCCGAGCACACGACCACCCGCTCCGGGGCGGCCACCACGCCGCGCCGCCGGGTGAGCAGGGCCGCCAGGGCCGCGCGCAGCTCCGGCAGACCGCGTGGATCGGGGTAACCCAGCGCCGCGTGCGGCAGCCGGGACAGCACGGTCCGGTGCGCCGCCGCCCAGGCGGCGCGCGGGAACAGCGACAGGTCGGGCGTCCCCGGGGTGAAGTCCACCCGCACCGCGGGGGCACCGGGCACCGGTTCCGCGACCGCCCGGGTACCGCCCGCGGCGGGCGTCCGCGCCGGTTCCGCGACCGCCCGGGTACCGCCCGCGGCGGGCGTCCGCGCCGGTTCCGCGACCGCCCGGGTACCGCCCGCGGCGGGCGTCGGGCCCGCGCCCGCGCCGGGGGCCCGGACCGCGTCGCCGACCCACGTGCCCGCGCCCCGGCTGCTGCGCAGGTACCCCTCGGCCGTCAGCTGCTCGTAGGCGTCGGTCACCAGGCCCCGCGACACCCCGAGGTCGGCCGCGAGCTCACGGCTCGACGGCAGCCGCGTACCCGCCGCGAGCCGCCCGGAGCGGACCGCCTCGCGCAGTGCCTCCTGCAGCGTCCGGCCCCTCCGGCGGGGCGGTGCGGCAGCCGCCGGGAGCAGCAACTCCCAGGCGGCACCGGACGACCGCTCCCCGCACCGGCCCGGCGCGCCCGCGGTCCGATGCCCCGCGCCCTCCGGTGCCGCCTGCCCCGCCCCCGCGCTTCCTGCCCCCGGGCTTCCCGTCGCCGCGCGCTGCGTCCCCGCGCATTCCGCCCCCGCGCATTCCGCCCCCGCGCATTCCGCGCCCGTGCGCGCGCCCCCCGCTTCCGCCATGTCCCGGACCCTACAAACCCGGAGCGGGTACCGCCGAAGTGGTCCCCGAACCCGGCGGGAAAGTGGACCCCGAACCGGACCGCCCACCTCCCTAGCGTCGGTTCCATGAACGTGACCTCCCCCCGCGGAGCGCTGCTCGCGGCCTTCGCCTGCGTCCTCGTCGGTGCCTCCTTCACCGCCAACAGCATGCTCGGCGCCTATCCCCACGCGGGTGGCCAGGCACTGCGCTACGGTCTCGCCTGCCTGCTGCTCCTGCCCCTCCTCGGCCGCGGCGGCACGGCCCCCCTGCGCGCCCTGCCCGCCCGCGCCTGGGGTCGCCTCGCCGTTCTCGCCGCCGTCGGCATGGTCGGCTTCAACCTCGCCGTGCTCGCTGCCGAACGCACCGCGGAGCCCGCCGTCCCGGGCGTGTTCGTCGGCTGTGCGCCCGTCGTCGTCGCGGTGCTCGTCCCCCTGCTGGGCGGCCGCAGACCCGCCCGCCCGGTGCTGTACGGGGCGCTGCTGGTCGCCGTGGGGGCGTTCACCGTGCAGGGCTGGGGCCGTACGGACGCGGCCGGCATCGCCTGGTCGGTCGCCGCCCTCGTCGGGGAGGTGGGCTTCGCCGTACTGGCCGTACCCGTGCTGAAGCCGCTCGGGCCCAGGCTGCTGACGGCCACCGTCTGCGGTGTGGCGGCGCTGGAGTCCGCCGCGCTGGGTGTCGTGCTCGACGGCACCGAGGTGCTGCGGGTACCGACCCCCCAGGAGGCGGTCGCGCTGCTGTGGCAGGCGGCAGTCGTCACCGTCGTGGGCTTCCTCTGCTGGTACCGGGGCATGCAACGGATCGGCGCCGAGCGCGCCACCCTCTTCTCGGGGCTGATCCCGGTGTCGGCGGCGATGACGGCACCGCTCGTCGCGACCGGCTCGTACGGCGTCGCCCAGGGCGTCGGCAGCGCGCTCGTCGGCGCGGGCGTGGCCCTGGGTTCCGGCTTCCTGAGCGCGCGCGTACGGAGCCCCCGGATGTCGGCCTCCGGATTCCTCAGCGCGCGGATGCTGAGCTCCCGGATGACGGGTTCCGGGTTCCGCAGGCCCGGCTCCCGCGGGTCCCTGAGCCGGTCAGCGGCTGCCGTCGAGGAGCACGCGCGCCACCAGGGCGGGGTCGTCGTTCATCGGCACGTGTCCGCACCCCGGCAGCCGCACCAGCCGGGCGTCGGTCACCACCCGCTTGGCCCGGACGCCCTGACGGCGCAGCAGCAGCCGGTCGCGGGTGCCCCACGCGATGGTGACCGGCAGGCCCGTGAGGTCGTCCGTGAACAGGACGTCACGCCCGGCGGCGAGGGTCTGATGGAATCCGGGCGCCTGGCGCAGCGCCAGCGTCTCGGCGACGACCGCCTCGGGTGACCGCCGTCCCGGCCGCGCGTAGACGGTGCTGGTCAGCGCGGCCCGCCCGGCCGCCGTGCGGGACATCCGCTCGATCACCGGGAGGGGCAGGGATTCGGCGCCCGCCCGCATGGCGCGCAGGGTCGCGAAGGCGTACCGCCGCTCGCTCTCCACCCAGAAGCCGGCGGGGGACAGGGCCGTCACCGACCGCACCCGCTTCTCGCGCCCGAGCTCCAGCGCCAGCAGCCCGCCGAGCGAGTTGCCCGCCACGTGCGGCCGGTCGACGTCCAGGCTCTCGCACAGCGCCCCGAGCACCCGGCCGACGGTGGGGAGGTCGTAGGGGAACCCGTCGGGCAGCGCGGGGGAGGCGCCGAAGCCCGGCAGGTCGACGGCGATCACATCGCGCTCGGCGGCCAGGATGTCCATGACCGGCCGCCACGCCTGCCAGTGGTGTCCGATGCCGTGCAGCAGCAGAAGCGGTTCCCCGGAGCCGACCCGTTCGTACTCCAGCGACAGCCTGCGGGGCCCGTGGAGGGACTCGATGGTGAAGGAGACCTGTGCGGCCATGCTGCTGCTCCCAGCCGTGAGGTAGACGCCGTGTCAGCAACAATGGCCGCGGGACAGACCCGAGTTCAAGGGGCGCGGCCGACCGGGGGCCGTCCGAGTGTGGTCCGTGCCGCAGCCGTCCCTCCTGGACACGGGCGTCCCCGTCGGCTGGGATGGCATCCGTGGCAACCGACACCGACACCGACGCCACCGACGTGTTCGAGGCGCACCGGCCGGTCCTGACCGGCGTCGCCTACCGGATGCTCGGGCGGGTCACCGACGCCGAGGACGTGGTCCAGGAGGCCTGGCTGCGCTGGACGGGCGCCGACCGCGCGCAGATCCGCGAGCCGCGCGCGTACCTCGTACGGATCACCACCCGGCTGGCCATCGACCGCCTGCGCCAGGTCCAGTCCCGGCGGGAGTCGTACGTCGGGCCCTGGCTGCCCGAACCCGTCACCACGGACTTCGGGCCCACCGTCCCCGACACGGCCGAGCGCGCGGTGCTCGCCGACTCCGTCTCGCTCGCCGTCCTGGTCGTCCTCGAGTCGCTCTCGCCGCTGGAGCGCGCGGTGTTCGTGCTCCGCGAGGCCTTCGGCTTCCCGTACGCGGAGATCGCGGCGACCCTGGACCGGTCCGAGTCCGCCGTACGGCAGCTCGCGGGCCGCGCCCGCCGCCACGTCGAGGAGGGCCGGCCCCGCTACGACGTGGACCCGGCCGAGCGCCGCGACCTCACCGAGCGCTTCCTGGAGGCGGCGGCCGGCGGCGACCTGGGGAACCTGCTGGCGCTGCTGGCGCCGGACGTCCGGCTCATCGGCGACAGCGGCGGCAAGGCCAAGGCGCCGCTGCGGATCATGCAGAGCGCCGACAAGGTGGGCCGGTTCCTGTTCGCCGTGGTCAAGGAGGCGCGCACCGGGTCCGAGTCCCGCCTGGTCGAGCTCAACGGCGGTCCCGCGATGCTCGTGCTGGCGGACGGGAAGCCCGACGCCGTCATCCAGGTGGACGTCCTGGACGGCCGCATCCAGTGCATCTACATCGTAAGGAACCCTGACAAACTGTCCGCTTTCATGCCGTAGGGCTGTCTTCCAATCTCCTCCGGTTCACCCTGATCCGAAGGACAGGTCCCAGCCGCACACATTCCCGAGCCACCGCCGGCCCCGCGCTCCGACCCCGGACGCGGGGTCGGCGCATTGGTCTTGACCAAGTGTGGGGGCCGCCTTATGGTCGGTCGGAGAGTTAGTGCAGGAACCTTTAATAAACAAGGGCACGGAAAGCCGCCGGGGACACGGCGATTGCGGAGGATCAGGGTGGGGACCACGCAGCTGGAATCGGTGCCGGAGCCGAAGTACTGGCACCTCAAGACAGTGATCAGTGAGGCACTGGACACCGACTTCGCGGTGGGCGAGATCCTGCCCAACGAGCGGGAGCTGGCCGCTCGTTTCGGAGTCGCCCGCGCCACGCTCCGCCAGGCGCTCGAACAGCTCGAACTCGAAGGCCGCCTCCAGCGGCGCCGCGGCGTCGGCACCACCGTCGCCCCGCCGCGCATGGGCGTCGACGTCTCCACCACCCAGCAGCAGTGGCCCGGGCCCGGCGAGGAGGCCTGGCAGCCCGTCGAGTGCGCGTCCGCCGTGCCGCCCGCCGCGGTGGCCCGCCTCCTCGATCTCGACCCCGCCGCGGACGAGGCCGTCCACACGGTGCGGCGCCTGCGCATGACGCACGGCCAGCCGGTCGCGGCCGAGCAGCTGTACGTCCCCGCCGCCTCGGTCCCCGACCTCACCGCCATCGACACCCCGTCCGGCCCGGCCCGCGCCCGCAGCGTCCTGCGCGAACTCCAGCACCTCACCCTGGAGGGCCAGGACCGCGCCGTGGAGCTCGGCTCCGCCCGCGCGGACGACGCCAGGGAACTCGACCGGCTCCCGGGCGCCCCGGTACTGGTCGTCACCACGCGGTACTTCGCGCAGGGCCGCACCGCGGCCGTCTCGGTCGCCACGTACCGCGCCGACACCTGCCGGCTGACCTTCGGCGACGCGGGGGACCTCCGGATCGCCTCCTGACACCCGTACCCCCGCCGCGCCCGGTGCGCCGTGCGCGGCGGTACGGCGCGTCCCGGACGACTCCGACCGCGGGTGAGCGGCACCCTGAGCCCGGCATGGGCTCAGCGGCGGGCCGTCACCGTGCCCTCCACCGCGAAGAGCTGCTCCTCCACGTGGTCGAGCGCCAGCCGCAGCGCGCCCGTCGCCACGGCCGCCTCGCCCAGCAGCGACAGCGCCACCCGCGGCGGGCGCAGGCAGAACCGCGCCAGCTCCTCCCGCAGGGGCGGGAGTATCCCGTCCAGACCGGCCGCCCAGCCGCCGATCACCACCAGCTCCGGGTCCAGCGCCAGCACGAGCGCCGCCACGTCGTGGACCAGCCGCTGGGTGAACCGCCGCACCGCGGCCCCGGCCCGCGCGTCGCCCTGGCGGGCCAGCGCGAACACCTCCGCGACGGCCTGCTCGTCCAGCGGGTGCAGCGGCTCGTCCGTCGTGGACAGCAGCGTCTCCGGCGTGGCGCCCTGACCGAGCAGGTGCAGCGCGCCGATCTCCCCGGCGGCCCCGCCGAAGCCCCGGTGCAGCCGCCCGCCGATCAGTGATCCGGCCCCCGGGCTCAGCCCGGCCAGGACGAAGACGATGTCGTCCGAGTCCGTCGCGGCGCCCTTCCACTGCTCGGCCACGGCCGCCGCGTTCGCGTCGTTCTCCACCAGCACCGGGCACCGGAACGACCGCCGCAGCCGCTCGCCCAGCGCCAGACCGGTCCAGCCGGGCAGCGCGGTCCCGAGCCGGACGGTCCCGTCCGCCTCCACGATGCCGGGCGTGCCGACGCCGACCGCGCGCAGGCTGCTCCGCGGCACCCCGGTGCGCCGCAGCACATCGGCGACGACCGTCCGCACCCGCTCCAGCCGTTCGTCCGCGGACGCCGTCTCCGACACCTCGCGTGACCCCGCGCCGATGATCCGCCCGTCCAGTCCCGAGATGAGCGCCGCGACCCGGTGCGGCCCGATCTCGATGCCCAGCAGATGCCCGGCTTCCGTGCGGAACCGGAAGCGCCGCGCCGGCCGCCCCTGGCGCCGCGCCTCGCCCTCCTCCGGCGCGGCCTCGACCACCAGGCCGTTGTCCATCAGCCCCTCGATCACGCCTTCGACCGTGGGGCGGGAGAGACCCGTGATGCGCGTCAGGTCCGTGAGCGTGAGCGCGTCGGAGCCCCGCAGCGCATGGAGTACCACCGCGGAGTTGATCCGCCGCAGCAACGACGGGTCACCGCCGGTCAGCCGCCCCACCGTGTCCTCCCAGCTCGAGCGCGTGTCTGCCGGATCGTACTCAATGGCCCGCCGGGCGGCGACCGGCGCCCGCACCCTCCGCCGCGCCGGACGGCGACACGAAGCCGGACCCGTGGGCGGCGACGACCGCCCGGGTGCGGTCCCGGCCGCCGGGTGCCGCCCGTACGGCACGACGTGCATCGTGTCGTTCGTGGCCGGCGACGCCTGACCGGGCGCCCGACGGAGCACCTGACGGGACCCCTGCCGGAGCCCTGACGGAACGCCAATTGTCAGTGGTCGGGGCTTTACTGGATCCATGACCACCGCACGGCACCTGGCGACCATCGATCTGCTGCGCTCCCGCCCCTTCCCCGGGCAGCGCGGCAGATCGGACGCGGGTGACAGCGGACCGGGCTACCACGTCGCGGAGCTCAGCACGAGCGAGGACTTCTGGGAGGACGACGGCACACGGCGCGAACTCGTCGAGGAGCAGTACGAGGCCGAGCGCGACGCGCTGGCGGTAGTGCTCGGCGCCCGCTGGGGGGAGCCCCACATCTTCAGTCTCTGGTCGCTGCAGGAGCGCGGCATGGAAGGGGAGGAGATACCCGAGCCCTGGAGCGTCCTCGCCGCCTCCGTGCCCGACGTCCACCTCTGGCGCGCGGAGGAACGCTGGATAGCCTTGGGGGTCTCCCAGTGGGACAAGGAGCTGCCGTTCCAGCTGCTGGCCGTCGTCACGGACGTCGATCCGCCCTGAGGGGTGCGCCTCCACGGGCCCCCAGCAGTCCCTCGGTGCCTGCTCCGGACGGACCCCCTAGGCCCTGTCGTCACATTCCCGTCTGCCCCGCGACGCCATGCACGCACTCTCGCCGCACCGGGCCCGGACCCGAGTACATCCAGTACGAGGGCCGGGGCCCGGCACACCGAGAGCACGCACCTGACGCCGCAGGGCCGCCCTTCGGGCGACGACGGGAATGTGACGACAGGGCCTAGCGGCGGACGCCGGAATCCTCCTGCGCGGCGGCCCGCAGCCGGGCGAACTCCTCCGCCATCGTCTCGAGCGTCCAGTGCGCGTTCAGACCGCTGGGGTTGGGCAGGGCCCAGATCCGTGTGTCGCCGATCGTGCGCTCCTGCGGGCCGATCCGGGCCGTGCGGTCGTGGAAGGCCGTGCGGTAGGCGGTGACACCGGCGACCGCCAGCCAGCGGGGCCGCAGTTCGGCCACCTTGACGGCCAGCAGCCGGCCGCCCTCGCGGAACTCCTCGTCGCTCAGCTCGTCGGCCCGCGCGGTCGCCCGCGCCACCACGTTGGTGATGCCGAGCCCGTACGTCAGCAGCTCGTCCTGCTCGGACGGCTTCAACCGGCGCGGGGTGAAACCCGACCGGTGCAGTACCGGCCAGAAACGGTTGCCGGGCCGGGCGAAGTGGTGGCCCGTCGCGGCCGACATCAGGCCCGGGTTGATACCGCAGAACAACACGGACAGGCCGCTCGCGATCACATCGGGGACGACGCGGTCGCGAGCGGCTTCGAGTTCCTCAGGAGTCATACGGCTCGGGTGCCCCGAGGTCAGAGAATCGCACCGGGCACGTAACCGGCCGCGTCCGGGTGCTGCTTGGCGACCTCCTCGATCCGTGCGACGACGGCCCCCACCTGGTCGGCGGCCGCGCCCGTGAACGACAGCTTGTCCGCCATGGCGGCGTCCAGCTCCGCACGGTCCAGCGGAATGCGGTCGTCGGCGGCGAGGGTGTCGAGGAGCTCGTTGCGCTCGGCGCCCTGCTCCCGCATGGCGAGCGCGGCTGCGACCGCGTTCTCCTTGATGGCCTCGTGCGCGACCTCGCGGCCCACGCCGGCGCGGACCGACGCCATGAGGACCTTGGTGGTCGCCAGGAACGGCAGGTAGCGGTCCAGCTCGCGGGCGACGACCGCCGGGAACGCCCCGAACTCGTCGAGCACGGTCAGGAAGGTCTCCAGCAGACCGTCGAGCGCGAAGAACGCGTCGGGCAGCGCCACCCGGCGCACCACCGAGCAGGACACGTCGCCCTCGTTCCACTGGTCGCCCGCCAGCTCGCCGGTCATCGACGCGTAGCCGCGCAGGATCACCATCAGGCCGTTGACGCGCTCACAGGAGCGGGTGTTCATCTTGTGCGGCATCGCCGAGGAGCCGACCTGCCCCGGCTTGAATCCCTCGGTGACCAGCTCGTGCCCGGCCATCAGCCGGATCGTCTTCGCCAGCGACGACGGCGCGGCGGCCAGCTGCACGAGCGCGGTGACGACCTCGTAGTCCAGCGAGCGGGGGTAGACCTGGCCGACCGAGGTGAAGGCGTGCCCGAAGCCCAGGTGCGCGGCGATCCGCTGCTCCAGCTCCGCCAGCTTCGCGGCATCGCCGCCCAGCAGGTCGAGCATGTCCTGGGCCGTGCCCACCGGGCCCTTGATGCCGCGCAGCGGGTAGCGGCCCAGCAGCTCCTCCAGCCGCGCGTACGCCGCCAGCAGCTCGTCGGCCGCGGTCGCGAAGCGCTTGCCGAGGGTGGTGGCCTGCGCTGCGACGTTGTGCGAACGCCCCGCCATGACCAGCTCGGCGTACTCGCCCGCCAGCTTGCCCAGCCGGGCCAGCACCGCGACGGTACGGTCGCGCATCAGCTCCAGCGACAGCCGGATCTGCAGCTGCTCGACGTTCTCGGTCAGGTCGCGGGAGGTCATGCCCTTGTGGACCTGCTCGTGGCCCGCGAGCGCGTTGAACTCCTCGATGCGCGCCTTCACGTCGTGGCGCGTGACCTTCTCGCGCTCGGCGATCGACGCCAGGTCCACCTGGTCGAGCACCCGCTCGTAGTCGGCGAGCGCGGCGTCGGGCACCTCGATCCCGAGGTCCTTCTGGGCGCGCAGCACGGCGAGCCAGAGGCGGCGCTCCAGCTTCACCTTCTGCTCGGGGGACCACAGGACGGCGAGCTCCGCGGAGGCGTAGCGGCCGGCCAGGACGTTCGGGATGCGAGGCTTCGCAGACACAGCAGTCACGTGTCCAGATTCTACTGGCGGTTTCTGCAGGCCAGCGCCACGGTCCGGTTTGTGGTTTGCTACGAGCACGCCGGCTCGTCGGCCGGCAGGTACGGCAGCAGCTCCGGCCGCTTCGCGGGGCGCCCGTCGCCGGAGGAGCGGCCCGTCAGCCGCCGCCCTATCCACGGCCCCAGGTGCCGGCGCGCGAACCGTACGTCGGCCGCCCGCCGGTTCACCCAGCCCGTCCGCACGGCCGGCGGCAGCGGAGCCCGCCAGTCCTCCTCCGCCGCCAGGCCCAGCGCCTGCCACACGGCCTCCGCCACCCGCCGGTGCCCTTCGGCGGTCAGGTGGAGCCGGTCCACGTCCCACATCCGCTGGTCGCCGAGCACCTCGGCGCCGTACAGGTCGATCACCAGCGCTCCGTGCCGCGCCGCCAGCTCGTCGACGTACGAGAAGAGCTCCTCCATGCGCGGCCGGAACCGCTTCATCACCGGGCCGTTGCGGCCGGGGCTGCGCATCAGGACGAGCCGGCCGCACGACGGGGCGAGCCGTTCCACCGCCTCCTCCAGCAGCCCGCGCACCCGCCCCATGTCGCACTTCGGGCGCAGGGTGTCGTTGAGCCCGCCGACCAGCGTGACCACGTCGGCCTTCATGGCGGCCGCGAGGTCCACCTGTTCCTCGACGATCTGGCCGATCAACTTGCCGCGGACGGCGAGGTTCGCGTACCGGAACCCGGGCGTACGGGCCGCGAGCCGCGCCGCGAGCAGGTCCGCCCAGCCCCGGTACGAGCCGTCGGGCAGCAGGTCCGACATCCCCTCGGTGAAGCTGTCGCCCACCGCGACAAAACTGTTGTACGTGGCATTCATCTCCATGGCGGAGTGATCGTATCGCGTAGGGTCGCGCGGGTCCGGAGGAAGCCGGGAGTCGGCGCGCAAGCGCGGGGCATCGGGGAGCGGGGCCTGTGAGCGAGGTACGGCAGCGGGTGCGGGAGCGGGCGGCGGCGCCCGCCGAGGCGTGGGGCGAGGCGCCGGACGAGGCGCCGGAGGTGGAGCAGGCACTGGCCGGGGCGCTGGCGCATCTGCTGGCGGCCGTCCGCTCCCGCGACGACGGGGTGCTCGACGCCCGCACCGCCGGTGCGTGGACCGAGCGCACCGCCGGCGTCCTCGGCCGGCTCACCCCCGCCGGCCGGCACCGCCTCGGCACGCTCTTCCGGCAGGTCGCCCTGCGCGAACCGGAAGGCCCCACACGCGATGCCCTCCTGGACCTGCCGGCCGGCCTCGGCCTGTACGGGGACGAAGACAGGCACGGGGGCCGGTACGACAACCGGTACGAATACCTGCGCGAAAGCCGATACGACGACCTGCGCGAAAGCCGATACGACGGCCGGCACGCGCGGTACTGCGACGCGGTCGAGGGCTACGTCGCACGCCTCGTCGCCACCGTGCGCGACGCCGACCCGGCGGCCCCCGTGCCCACCTGCCCCGGCTGGACCCTCGCCGACCTGGTCCTGCACGTCGGCACCGTCCACCGCTGGACGGAGCACCTGGTGGGCACCCGGGCCACCCGGCGCGTCCGGACGGACGAGGTACCGCTCGGCCTGCCCGGGGAGCCGGGCGCCCGCGCCGACTGGCTCGCCCGCGGCGCGGCGGCCTGCCTGCGCACCCTGCGCGCCGCCGACCCGCAGGCCGCGATGTGGTCGCACGGCGCCGACCCGCACGTCCGGTTCTTCCCGCGGCGGCTGCTCTTCGAGGCCGTCGTCCACCTCGCCGACGCCGAACTGGCGCTGGGCGAGGAACCCGTCGTCGAGCCTGGCCTCGCCGCCGACGGTGTCGAGGAGTTCCTGGAGAACCTCCCGTACGTCTCGTGGGTGGCCGAACCGGTGTCGCAGCTCGGGCGCGACGGTGACGTGCTGCGGCTGTGCGCCACCGACGGAGCATCCGCGTGGACGATCACGCTCGGCGGTGGCGGCTTCTCCTGGAGCCGTCAGGCCCGCGCCGCCGCCGAAGCGACCGCCACGGTGAGCGCGACCGCCGGTGACCTGCTCTTGTACCTCTACGGCCGGTACCGCGCCGACGAGCGGCGGCTCATCGTCCGCGGCGACCGCACGCTCGTCGACGCGTGGTCCACGGCCACGCGTTACTAGCGCCCCCACCCGGGCCCTGGACCACGGGCCGGGCGCGGAACGCGAGTACCAGCTCAGCCCGCGGGCCGGCCCACCAGCTCCCGCAGCACGTCCTCCATCGTGACGAGCCCCGCCAGCTTGCCGTTCTCGTCGAGGACGGCCGCCAGGTGCGTACGGCTGCGCCGCATCGCCGTGAGCACGTCGTCCAGCGGCGTGGCGGCCCGCACGCGTGCGATCGGCCGCATCGCCGACACCGGGAACGGCAGGTCGCGCGGCATGACGTCCAGCGCGTCCTTCACATGGAGGTAACCGAGGATGCCGCGGGTGGTGTCCACCACCGGGAAGCGCGAGAACCCGGAATCGGCCGACAGCTGCTCCAGCTCCGCGGGGGTGGTGCCGACCCGCGCGTGGACCACGCGCTCCACCGGCATCACCACATCGCTCACCGGGCGTCGTCCCAGCTCCAGTGCGTCGTGCAGCCGCTCGGTCGCCCGGTCGTCCAGCAGTCCCGCGTGGCTGGCGTCGGTCACCATCCGTGCCAGCTCGCTGTCCGAGAAGGTCGCCGAGACCTCGTTCCGCGTCTCGACCCGCAGCAGCTTGAGGACGGCGTTGGCGAACGCGTTGATCGTGAAGATCACCGGCCGCAGCGCCCTGGTCAGCGCCACCAGCGGCGGCCCCAGCAGCAGGGCCATGCGCGTCGGCTCGGCCAGCGCGATGTTCTTCGGCACCATCTCGCCCAGCAGCATGTGCAGGTACGTGGCGACCGACAGGGCGATCACGAACGAGATCGGGTGCACCAGCCCGTGCGGCACGCCGACCGCGTCGAACACCGGCTCCAGCAGGTGCGCGATGGCGGGCTCCGCGACCACGCCGAGGACCAGGGTGGACAGCGTGATGCCGAGCTGTGCCGCGGCGAGCAGGGCGGAGACGTGCTCCAGGCCCCAGATGACGCTGCGGGCCCGGCGGTTCCCCGCCTCGGCCTCGGGCTCGATCTGACTGCGGCGCACCGAGATCAGGGCGAACTCCGCGCCGACGAAGAAGGCGTTGACGATCAGCGTCAGGAAACCGATCAGCAGCTGGATCGCGGTCATCGGCCCGCCTCCCCGTTCCGGTCGCTCCGGCGTCCGGCGCCGGTCTGCCGCTCCCCGAGCCGCCCGTCTTCCTGCCCGCGCTCGCGCCGGCGGCTGCGACGGTGGCTGTGTTCGTGCCCGCGTTCGTGGCTGTGGCTGTGGCTGTGGCTGTGCGACGCGGCGTCCGGACCGCCCGTGCGGTCGCCGTCCGTGCCGGGGCCTTCCTCGGGCGCGTGGAGCAGCACCCGTGCGGCCCGGCGCCCGGTGGCGTCCATGACGTCCAGTCGCCAGCCGGCCAGTTCGACGCGGTCGCCGACGGCCGGTATGCGGCCCAGCGTGGTGGCGATGAGCCCGGCGAGGGTCTCGTACGGTCCCTCCGGCGCGCGCAGCCCGATGGTCTCCAGCTGGTCGGTGCGGGCGGCGCCGTCCGCGGACCACAGCAGCCGCCCGTCGGTGTCCTGGCCGGCCCGTACCAGGTCCGGGGTCTCGTGCGGGTCGTGCTCGTCGCGGACCTCGCCGACGACCTCCTCGACGATGTCCTCCAGCGTCACGACGCCGGCCGTGCCGCCGTACTCGTCGATGACCACGGCCATGGTCTGCTTGCCGGAGAGCCGGTCGAGCAGCCGGTCCACGGTGAGCGACTCCGGTACGAGGAGCGGCTCGCGCAGCAGCTCGGTGACCGGCTTGTGCAGCCGCTCCTCGGCCGGCACCGCCAGGACGTCCTTGATGTGGGCCGTCCCGATGACGGAGTCGAGGCCGCCCCGGTACACCGGGAAGCGGGACAGCCCGGTCGCGCGCGTGGCGTTGGCGACGTCCTCGGCCGTGGCCTGCGCCTCCAGGGCGGTGACCTGGACGCGTGGCGTCATGACGTTCTCCGCGGTGAGCTCGGCCAGGTTCAGGGTGCGGACGAACAGCTCGGCCGTGTCCGCCTCCAGCGCGCCCTCCTTGGCGGAGTGGCGGGCCAGGGCCACCAGCTCCTGCGGACTGCGCGCCGAGGCGAGCTCCTCGGCGGGTTCGAGGCCGAGCCGGCGCACGAGCCGGTTCGCGGTGTTGTTGAGGTGCCCGATCAGCGGCCGGAACGCGGCGCTGAAGATCCGCTGCGGGGTGGCGACGACCTTGGCGACGGCCAGTGGCGAGGAGATGGCCCAGTTCTTCGGGACCAGTTCACCGATGACCATCAGGACGACGGTGGACAGGCCCGTGCCCAGGACCAGGGCGATCGAGGACGCGGTCGACGCCGACAGCCCGATGTCCTGGATCGGCCCCCGGATGAGCTTGGCGATCGACGGCTCGGAGAGCATGCCGACGATCAGGTTCGTGACGGTGATGCCGAGCTGGGCACCGGAGAGCTGGAAGGTGAGGGAGCGCACGGCCTTCAGTGCACCGGGCGCGCCGCGCTCACCCCGCTCCACGGCCCGTTCGAGCTCGCTGCGCTCGACCGTGGTGAGGGAGAATTCGGCCGCCACGAAGGCGCCGCAGGCCACGCAGAGCAGCAGCGCCACGACGAGCAGAAGCACTTCGGTCATCGGTTCACCTCCGTCCCATCGTCGGACAGGGTGGGGAGGAACGCGCGATGTCGAGTACTGGGAGGCTCGCCCATGGGCGGACGCTCACGCCTTTCGGTCGGTGGTGCATGGTCGGAAGTCCACCCATGGTAAAGGATCGGCAAAGTGCTAGGAGGGCGGGCCGCCGAGCGGCTTGACCCAGCGGCTCCACTCCTCCTGCCGCGCATACCCCGATGCCCGCCACGCGTGCTGCCCGAGTTCGTTGCGGTCCAGCACCATGGCGTCCCCACGCCGCCCGCCGAGCCGTACGAAGCGCTCCTCGGCGGCCGCGAGGAGTGCCGCTCCGATGCCCCGGCGCCGGTGGCCGGGGTGGACGGCGAGCCGGTAGAGGTGGCAGCGCCAGCCGTCGAAGCCTGCGATGACGGTGCCCGCGAGCTCGCCGGCGTGCTCCGCGAGGATCAGCGCCTCCGGGTCGCGGGCGATCAGACGCCCGACGCCGTCGCGGTCGTCGCTGATGCTGGTCCCCTCGGCGGCCGTCCTCCAGAACGCGAGAACCGCGTCGAGGTCGCCCGGCCCCGCCGTACGTACCACCAGATCGTTCATGCCGTCATCGGGTCCTTCACGCCTCTCCTCCATGCCTCCGGATTCTCCCGCGCCGCCCCCACCGCTCAGCCCGTCGGGTGCCCGCCGGACCGGAGTTCCGCCATGACCGGCGCGAAGGCCTCCATGTACGGATCCAGGACCGTGAGGTACGAGAAGCCGTAGCGCTCCCGCCGGGCGCGGAGCTGTTCGGCGATGCCCCGGACCGTTCCCACCGCGACCATCGGCAGGTCGAGGAGCTGTTCCTCGGTCAGGTGCGGGACCAGCGGCAGGAACGCGCCGTTCACGACGAAGGCGCCGACCCGCGGCCGCGTCGTGGCCCGCGCGGCCGCCGCGAGCGCCCGGAAGGGGGCCGGCATCCCGAGGTGGTCGGGCACGAGGATGACGTCGTAGCCGAGCTCCTCGGCGCGACGGCACTTCGCTTCCCCCTCGTCACCGCCCGCCGCGGGCGCCACCAGGTTCACACCGAAACGGAACTCTCCTGTCGTGAACCCACCTCCGTGGGACTCACCCTGCCCAGCCCGCATCCGCCTGCTCTTGCCCCTGCTAGCGCGGCCGCGCTAGCGTGAGGAGGTGGCCAAGACGCAGTTGAACGTGCGCGTGGACGAAGCCACCGCCGAAGCCGCCCGCCGCCGGGCGCAGCAGCGGGGCGTCAGCGTGAACCGGTACATCGAGGAACTCGTCCAGCAGGACGCGGGCGAGGTGGGGCGCACCTTCGTGGAGGCGGCCGCCGACTTCATGAAGCAGTACGAAGCGGTCTTCGCCGAGGAGTTCGAAGCCGACCGCCCGGCGCAGGCCAGGGGCGGGAGGTCCCGCCCGAAGGGCAAGCGGTGACCCGAGCCGCACCGGGGAGCACCGTGCCGCGGGTGCCCCGGGCGATCCCGGCGTCCACGGTAGCGGAGGAGCCCGCGGCGGTCCGCGGATGAGCCTCTCCATCGATCTGGCCTGGCTCCTCATGATCGCCGAGCACAAGACACCCGGCGATCCCCAGGTCACCGACTGGGGCGCACTCGTCGCGGCGGTCGCACGGCACGACGCCGGGATCTTCGGCACCCCCGTCTACGCCGACCCGCCCGCCCGCGCCGCCGCACTCCTCCAACTGCTGCTCCACGTCCCGGCCCTGGAGCACTCCAACGCCATGTTCGCCTCGGCCGTCGCATACGGCTACCTCGTCGCCTGCGGCCTCAAGGTGGTCACCTCGCCCGAGCAGGTCCGGGACCTGGCGCGCCTGGTGAAGGCGGGCGAGGCGGACGTCCGGGCCATCGCGGACGAGCTGCGCCAGTGGAGCCTGTGAGGCCCCGCGCGCACGGACGGGTGCGGCCACCGGGCGACGGCAGCCGGCGTTCGTACGCGGTGCTCGTGGGCCCTCATCGCCGTGTGCCGAGCGGGACTTCGGAGGAAAAATGAACCAGGCGGACGCACCGCCCATCGTCTTCGTCCATGGAACACGGTTCAGCGCGGGACAGTGGAGCCCGCAACTCGCGGCGTTGCGGGACGAGCTCCCGGTGGCCGCCGTCGACCTGCCCGGCCACGGCGCCCGCTCCCGCCAGCCCTGGAGCCTGGCCGCGGCGACGGAGATCATCGCCACAGCCGTCGAGTCGCTCGGCCGGGGCCCCGCCCTGGTCGTCGGCCACTCGCTCGGCGGCTACGCGGCCCTGGAGTTCGCGCGGCGCCGCCCGGGGCTGCTGCGCGGCCTGGTCCTCGCCGGGGCCAGCGCGTCGACCCGCGGCGCGTGGGCGGCGCCGTACCGGTGGATCGCCGGGCTCGTGCCCCGCGTTCCGGCGGACCGTCTCGCCCGGTGGAACGACCGGATGCTGCGGCGCCTCTACCCGCCCGAGGTGGTGGCGGCGACCATCCGCTCCGGCTACGCCTTCCACACCCTGCCCACCGCCTGGGGCGAGGTCCTCGGGCGCTTCGACGCGGGCGCGATGCGCCACGTGGCGGCTCCGGTGCTCATCCTGAACGGGGAGAAGGACACGGTGTTCCGGTCCGGGGAGGAGGACTTCGCCCGCGCCCACCCGCACGCCCGCGTCGAACTGATCCCGCGCGCACGGCACCTCGCCAACTTCGACGCCCCCGACGCCTTCACGGACGCGGTCCGCCGCTTCGCGCACGACCTGCCCGTCCCCGGCCGGCCGCCGAGCGGAAGCCCTGTAGCGGACACGGCCCAGCACCGCCCACTGCTCGTCCGTGAGATCTCCCCGCCCCATGCACCGTGATCATTCACGGCCCAAGATCCACTTTCGATACACGGCCTAGGCCATCGTCAGCCCGGGGCAGCCCTCTTCGCAGCACACTGTGCGCGGCACCGGACCGCAGAGTAGATCCGCTGGCAGAAGATGAACACGGCCTCCAACACGTCGGCCTTTTCCAGTTCTCCCGCTACAGGCTGCTGTCCGACCGTCTCGACGGACAACCCTCGGTCATGTGCGCAGGAAGTACCTTCTCAGCGACCATGCCGCCACCCGTTCTCCCACAGTGCTGCCGACGACGTCCGCGGTCCTCGTGTGGATTCCGGCCCATACGCGCGCGTCGATGACGTCGCGGATGTAGTCCTCGGCGTACTCGTAGTGCCGGGTCGTACCGGTGCTGGCCGAAGGGATGTTGAGGTCGACACGGGAGGTGCCGAACACCCCTACGAGGGTTCGCATCAGGGCTCCCGACCATGTGGCGTGGCCACTGAGATAGTCGGGGTGCGCGGGCGTGGAAAGCAGCGGCTCCCACGCCGGGTCCGCCGTCGTGGCCGGATTGCCGTCGGTGTCCGCCTCGTGGATGGCGGTGATCGGCCGCCACCTGCCGTAGTGGAGCTTGGCGTCCCAGGCGACGATCAGCGCGTCGGTCATGACGGTGTTCGCGGCGGCGTACAGACGGGCCGTGTCGGTGATGTCGAAAGCGTGCCGTGCCGCGTGGTCGCCCAGCGCCTGCTGGATTTCCACCCGTGCCACGAACACCGCCGTCTCCGTCTGCCCGGCACTACGGCGCGAACCAGTTTTCGCACCGTACGCCTTCACCTCCGCCAGGTCCCGCGCGTACTGGGCCGAGGCCAGTTCAGGCGGTGGTCCGGGGCGGAACTGGCTGGGGCTGTCCATGAGGAACGGGCGCAGTCGGCCGATCCACGCCGTCGTGAAGCCCTCGTGGCCGGGCGGTGCCGGCCGCCACACCCCGGGCGCCGGCCGGGGTATGAACGGCACGGAGGCCTCCCGCCCGTCGTTCGCGCGCAGCCCCATGACGTGCTCCGCCGCCCGCTTGCCGAACGCCACGCCCGACCGCTCGGCGGGACCGTCCGGGACTGCCGCCAACGACGTCTTCCACGCCTTCTCCAGCGCCGGCCCGGCCTGCGGGAACCCGGTCACGAGCACCTGGTACGCCGCGGTCGCGGCCGCCGCCTCGGCCGACGCCTGCTGCGGAGCCCGCGCCTGCCACCGGTAGGGGACGTAGCGGCCCTCGACGCCGACCACCGCGTTGTACATGGCCAAGGTCACATATGCATGCCACACCGCCTCCTCCGGCGTGGTCAGCCTTTGCTCCGGGTCGACGGTCTCGGACACCCTTTCCGCCCACTCCCGTATCACCGAAGGGTCGTCCTCCGGCCGCGGGACAGCGGTCTGCGCTCGGGCGGGCAGCCCACCCACCACCCCCACCAGCAGCAACGCCGCCACGACCATCGCTCCGCGTCTGCGCATCGCTTTCCGTACGTGCATCGGGTGACCTCCAGGTGAACTCTCCGACACGCGGACCGTGTCGGCGGGCCGGCAGGACGCGGAGCAGGGCGCGGGCGTAGAACAACCGCCGGCCGACCGGCCCCTTCACACCCTCTGGCTGCCCCCACCCGTCCCAGGGTCGCGGCGCGGAATGTGGAGGGCCAGCCGGAGCGGCCAAGTGGGCTAGCCGTCTTACCGTGCCCTTGATGGCGCGGTTCGGGCTGGGGAGGGGCCGGGCGCACTGAAGCATTGTCGCGGCGCGATGGTGCGCCTCCGTGCCAGGGGGCGCACACCGGGCGGAAGAGGAGGAGCAGTCCGGGAGGAGGGGAACGACGGCGGCCCGACAGCGTCGGCAACTCGTGCGCCGCCTCGGTCCGTCCCACCCCGACGAAGGGTCAGTGCGCTGACGGTCCGGGTCCGGTGGCACAGCGCTGGGAGAGGCGCTGTCGCGTTGCGGCTAGGGCCTGTGTGACGTCGTGATCAACCGGTTGCCTTCAGCAGGTCATTGATCCAGATCATCGAGGCGCGGAGGTGGAGGCCGGCGAGGTAGCTTTCGGGCGTCTTGTCGTATCGAGTTGCGATGCCCCGCCAGGCCTTCAGCTTGTTGATCAGGCGCTCGACGGTGTTCCGTTCCTTGTGGAGACCGGCGTCGTGACCTGTGGGCCGGCCGCCCAGGCTGCCCTTCTTCTTCCGGTTGGCGGCCTGGTCCTTCTTCTCCGGGATGACTGTCTTGATGTTGCGTTTGTGCAGGTAAGAGCGGTTGGCGCGGGATGAGTAGGCCTTGTCCGCGGCGACAGCGCCGGGCCGGGTCCGGGGACGACAGGCAGACGGACCCGCACCTTCTGCAGCACGGGGACGAACTGCGGGCTGTCAGCAGCCTGTCCTGCGGTCAGAACGAACGACAACGGACGGCACTTGCGGTCCGCGGCGAGATGAACCTTGCTCGTCAGCCCACCACGGGACCTGCCGAGCAGGGCCTCCGTCAGACCAGGGCAAAGTCCGTCTGCCCCTGGCGTGCGGCCTCGGCGATCACGCCTTCCAGCAGTGTGGCGAAGACTCCGGCGTCCCTCCACACCCGGAAACGGCCGTAGACCGTCGGCCACGGGCCGAACTCGCCGGGCATCTCCCGCCACTGGCTGCTGGTGCGGAAGTGCCGGATCACCCCCTCGAACTGCTCCCGCAGCCGCTCGGGGTACGGGCCGTAATCGCCTATCGGCGGAAACGGCTCGATCAACTTCCACTGCTCGTCGGTGAGTTGCCTGCGCGTCACGACCGACTTCCTACCGGATCCGCCTTCCACGCAGATCCGGATCGGCAAGATTGATCACGACGTCACACAGGCTCTAGTAGTCGAGCTCCACGTAGTCGATGTCCGTGAACTCGACCTGGAGGCCGGACGCGCGGCGGCCGCCGTCCTTGAAGTACTGCTCCTGGAGCCCCTCCGCGGCGATGTCCCGCAGCTCCTGTTCGGTCGCGCCGGCCTCCCGGGCCTCGAAGAGGCGTGCGGCGTACGCGGGCGGCAGGTGCTGGGTGATCAGGCGCAGGCGGCTGTCGTCGGTCGAGCCGGGCGCCGCGGAGAACCCGAAGCGGGCGCGCGTCTCGATCACGATGCCGCCGGTCGTCGCGGCCGCCTCCCGTGCCCGCTGCCGGACCCGCGGCTGCCAGCTCCTGCGGACCTCGGCGACGAGCCGGGCGGCGAGCTCGGGGCGCGGCTGCTTGATCTCACCCTTGACGTACCGCTCCACCGTGCGCTGCGAGACGCCCAGACGCCGGGCCACCGCGCGCGTGGACCCCTTTTCGCTCCTGACCAGGAACCTGACCTGCGCCGGGGCCGTCTTCGGGATCGGCCGCGTGAACGTGTGCTCCGCCGCCCGGTCGAGGCTGTCGCCCAACATGCCCATGACGCGCCCCTACTCCCCGTCCGCCACGGCGTCCGTGCCCTTGATGTGCCGCGCCGGGTTGTGGCCCTCGTCCAGCAGCCGCACGGCCCACATCAGGGACTGCGTGCCCTCGTGCTTGACCATCCCCGGCGACACGCCGAGCCGGAACCCGCCCGGCAGCGGCTTGCCCTCCGGGGTGCGCGGGAGGAAGTCCAGCGGACCGGGACCGTCCGACAGGTACACGGCGCAGTCCGACAGCACGGCCACCGGGAAGAGCCCCGCCCCTTCGGCGAGGCGCAGCATCTTGCGGTGCATGTTGACCCGGGCGGCGGAGATCACCGCCGCGCGGATGTCCGGGCGCCAGGTGGGGCGTTCCAGGGCGGGCCACCGCTCGCCGGGGCGGTAGCCGGCGCCCTGCGGGCGCTCGCGGAGCTTGCCGATGCCGCCCTTGACGGTCGACTTGACGGCGGACAGCACCGCCGCCCGCCCCGGGTCCTGCACCGTGTGCCGGTCGGCCGCCTCCATCGCGGCCAGGAACTCCTCCTCCGGCATCCCGGCCCGGACCCCCAGCTCCTCCATCGTCACCATGTAGGCGTCGCGCAGTCGCGTGTACCAGGCGTCCAGGTACGGTCCGTGCTCCGGACGCAGGTACGCCTCGGACGGCCGGACGTCGAGGCCCAGTTCCGCCGCGTACGCCACGGTCGGCGTGGCGTACCAGGCCGGGCCCTCGGGCCGCCCGCCGTGCGGCGTGAACGGGCTGGGCAGCCGCGGGTCGAGCTCGACGGACGAGAGGTCGACCAGCCAGCAGCCCGGCGTCCTGCGGTCGAAGGCCGGCTCCTTCACGTGGACCGGCGCGCCGAGCCCCACCGTCAGCCGGTTCGCGGCGGCCGCGAACGCCATGTTGACGTCGATGCCGACGGCGTACGGCTTCGCGCACTCGTCGTCCGTGAGCAGTTCCGGGTCGCGGATCCAGTCGTACGCCTCCTCGTCGAGGACCTGGTCGGGCGTGCGCCGGTGCCCCCGCGGGTACAGCCGCGCGACGACCGGGTGCTCGTCCGGTGCCTCGGGCGGCGCCGGGTCGACGGCCTCGGTGAGGGCGCCGGGGCTGGGCGCGGACACCCAGGAGCCGGTGGCCTCGTCCCTCACCGCGCGCGTCGGCGGGCGCAGCGCGGTCATCAGCTGCAGACCGCAGACGGCGGTGGTCCCGCGCGGGGTGATGACCCGGGCGGCGTACGTCGCGAGCGTGTCGGCCAGGTCGGCCGGGTGCAGTCCGGCGGCGCCGCCCCACGTACGGCCGTCCAGCGCCCCCCAGGGCAGGACGGCGAACTGCACGCACCGGCGGCGGCTGCCCTGAGCCGGGCGGTACACCCAGGCCCACGGCCCGAAACCGCGGCGCGTCAGCAGCCAGTCGGCCTTCCGGATCCGCCGTACGACCTCGTGGTCGTCGGGCAGCCGCAGCCCGCGCCGGTCCGCCAGCTCGGCCGGCAGCCCGAGCCGTACGGCCGCCGGCTCCGTCAGCACCACGAGCGGGTCGGCGTCCTGTCCGTTGCGGTGCAACCGGGGCGCGCCCAGCCGCGCCTCGTCCAGGGCCCATTCGACGAGCGAGGGGATGTCGGCGGCCGGGCAGTCGAGGACCAGCCCGCCGGCGCAGTACGCGCTGCCGTTCCCGTCCAGCACGGCCACCGCGCCGTGCGCGAAGCGCTCGTCGACGGCGACCGTCGCCGCGCCGCCGCCCTCGCGCCGACCGGGCTTCCGGCCCGCGGCCGGTCCGGCGGGCGGCGCCTGCGGCGCGGAGGAACGGATCACGCCGTCGTCGGGGCCTCGCCGCGGTACATCCGCCGGAAGCTCCGGTACGTCCGCCGGGATCCGAACCGGGTCCTCACCCGGAAGCGGACCCGCGGCCGGACCCGGATCCTCACCCGGAACCGGAACCGGGTCCTCACCCGGAACCGGAACCGGAGCCGGACCCCCGCTTCCCGCCTCCGGTACCGCCGGGCCGCCCGCCTGTTCCGGCAGCAGTCCCGGCGCCGGACGCGGGGGAGCGGGCGAGGGGCCGGAGGCCGTCACTTCCGCGGCCGGCCCCCGTGGCTCCGTGCCGGGACCCGGGGCCGGGTAGCGGTCCGCCAGGGCCGACAGCAGACGGGCGTAGGCCGCGCGCTTCGGGGGACGGGGGTCCGTACGGCCCGTCTCCCAGGACGTGACCGTCTCGCGGCGCACCGACAGCGCCTGCGCGACCTGGTCCTGGCTCAGACCCGCTGCCTCGCGCAGGCGTCGGCGCTCGGACGGCTCGGGCAGCGCGTCCTGCGCCGCCTGCTCCAGCAGCGCGTCGACCGCCGCGAACAGCTGCTCCTGCTCATGAGACACACGGTCACCCTAACGTGGAACGCACGGCCGCCGGGCCACCCCCAGGACGCACGGCGAGGACGGCAGCCGCGGCCCCTTCTCCGGCAGCCGGAACCGGCGGTACGCCACCATCTCGAAGCCCGCCGCCTCGATCGCCGCCAGCGGATCGCGCGCCGTGTGGCATCCACCGAACAGCGCCGGCCACACCGTGCGGTCCAGCACTCGCTGGGTCGTGGCGAGCCCCCGCCCCGGTGCCAGGCCGTGCTCGAAGAACCGCAGTTCACCGCCGGGGCGCAGCACGCGGTGCAGTTCGGCCAGCGCGCGCGGCACGTCCCGTACCGTGCACAGCACCAGCGAGGCCACCGCCGCGTCGAAGGCCTCGCTCTTCACCGGCAGGGCCTCCGCGGCGCCCGGCGCCACGTCCACGGGCACCTCGGCCCGCAGCGCCGCGCTCACGGCCAGCCGGCGCAGCCGCCGCTCCGGTTCGATCGCCACGACCTCGGAGACGGCGCCCGGATAGTGGGCGAAGTTCAGCCCGTTGCCCGCGCCGATCTCGATGACGCGGCCGGACAGCCCGTCGAGCAGCTCGTCCCGGTACGCGGCGACCCCGCCCCTGGTGTCCATGGCGACGCTCACGCGCGCGTAGAACCGGGCGAACAGCGGGTGGTGAACGGTGTCCCGCATCGCGGACCTCCTGGGCGGGGGCAGGACCAGACACCGTCAGTGTCCCCGTGTCAGCCGCTCACGAAGCAGAACTCGTTGCCCTCGGGGTCCCGCAGCACCTGGAAGTCGCCGTGGTCGTCCGTCACCATGCCGCCGACCCGCTCCGCCCCCAGCCCGACCGCCCACTGCGCGGCGGCCTCGACGTCACCCGCCTCCAGGTCCAGGTGGAGCCGGTTCTTCACCGCCTTGCCCTCCGGCACGCGCTGGAACGCGACCCGTGCGAACCCCGGCGGATCGACGTACGACCACTCCGGGCTCCGGTCCACGGCCTCGCCGCCCAGCAGCGTCGCCCAGAAGCGGGCGAGCGCCGCCGGGCCGGCGCAGTCGAACACGATCTCGCTGACGACAGCTCGCATGGTCACGAGCGTACGGCCGCGGCGAACGCGCCCGCATGCCACGTACCGCCGAGCTCGGGCGCCAGCCACGTCGCCGCCCGCTCCCGGAAGGCCCGGGCCGGCAGCGCGCCCGCCCCGGCCGGCACCGCGCCCAGCAGCGGGGCGCCCGCCGCCTCGGGCAGGTCCGTCACGTTGCACCGCTCCGCCAGGCCCGGCTCGTCCGGCCAGCTCCCGACGACCACGCCCCGCTGCACCAGACCGCGCGCCCGCAGGGCCTCACCGGTCAGCGCCGCCATGTTGAGCGTGCCCAGTCCGGCCGGCGCCACGACGAGGACCGGCGCCCGGAGCAGCCGCGCCGCGTCGGCGAGCGTGGAGCCCTCCTCGTCGTACCGCACGAGCAGCCCGCCCGCTCCCTCCACGAGGACCAGGTCGTGCTCCTGTGCCAGCTTCCGCGCGGCGTCGGCCACCTCACCGGGGCCGACCGGTGCCATCCCGGCCCGCCGGGCGGCCGTCGCCGGCGCCAGGGGCTCGGGGAACCGGGCCAGTTCGACGGGCGTGACGCCGTCGCCCGCGAGCCGTACGACCTCGTCCGCGTCGCCCCGTTCGCCGGGGCCGACCCCGGTCTGGGCGGGCTTGAGCACGGCCACCGTCCGTCCCGCCGCCCGGGCCACCGAGGCGAGCGCCGCCGTGACGACCGTCTTGCCGATCTCGGTGCCCGTGCCGCTGACCACCAGTACCGTCATCTCAGCCCTCCCTTGCCGCCGCGCACACACCGCGGCAGATCCTTGCCAGGTCCTCGTCGCCGGTGACGTACGGCGGCATCACGTACACCAGGTCCCGGAACGGCCGCAGCCACACGCCCTCGCGCACCGCCGCCGCCGTCGCGGCCGCCATGTCCACCGGATGGTCCAGCTGGACCACGCCGATCGCGCCCAGCACCCGCACGTCGCGGACCCCGGGCAGCTCCCGGGCCGCCGCCAGGCCCTCGGTGAGCCCCGTCCCGATCCGCTTGACCTCCTGTGCCCAGTCCTGGCCGAGCAGCAGGTCGATCGAGGCGCAGGCCACCGCGGTGGCCAGCGGGTTGCCCATGAACGTCGGTCCGTGCGCCAGCACCGGCACCTCGCCGCGCGAGATCCCGTCGGCCACGCGCGCGGTGCACAGCGTGGCGGCCAGCGACAGATAGCCGCCGGTCAGCGCCTTGCCCAGGCACATCACGTCCGGTGCCACCCGCGCCTGCTCCGCGGCGAACAGCGTGCCCGTCCGCCCGAACCCCGTCGCGATCTCGTCGAACACCAGCAGCACGTCGTGCGCGTCGCACGCCTCGCGCAGCACCCGCAGGTACGCCGGGTCGTGGAACCGCATCCCGCCGGCGCCCTGCACCACCGGCTCCACGATCACCGCGGCCAGCTCGTCCGCGTGCCGTGCGATCAGCCCGCGCAGCTCGTCCGCGTAGGCCTCCTCGTACGCGACGGGCGGCGGTCCCGCGAAGACCTGCCGCTGCAGCACGCCGGACCACAGCCCGTGCATGCCGCCGTCCGGATCGCAGACCGACATCGGCTGCCAGGTGTCGCCGTGGTAGCCGCCGCGCCAGGTCAGCAGCCGCTGCTTGGCCGGGCGCCCGACCGAGCGCCAGTACTGCAGGCACATCTTCACGGCGACCTCGACCGACACCGAACCGGAGTCGGAGAGGAAGACGTGCCGCAGCGGCTCGGGGGTGATCTCGACCAGCCGCGCGGCCAGCCGCACGGCGGGCTCGTGGGTGAGCCCGCCGAACATCACATGGCTCATCCGGCCGAGCTGGTCGCGTGCCGCCTCGTTGAGCACCGGGTGGTTGTAGCCGTGCACCGCCGACCACCACGACGACATGCCGTCCACCAACTCGCTCCGGCCCTGCACCGGTTCGGCGAGCCTCAGCCGCACCCCGGACGCGGACTCCACGACCAGCGGGTCGGTGCGGCCCGGCATCGGGCCGTACGGGTGCCAGACGTGGGCCCGGTCCAGCGCGATCAGCTCACCGGGGGAGAGCGGCTCAGGCATTGGGCGCCAGGTCGGTGCCGGCGCCCCGCCGGCGTACCGCCACGAGGTCGGGACGGGCGCCGGGGGTCCCCGCCGGGGCCTCGGCCGCGGGCTCCTCCGAGGAGCACACCGAACCGGAACCGCAACCTCCGCCGGTGCCGCACGCGGCGGCGTCCACCCGGTGCTCGGGCAGCGTGGTGGTGTCCGCGCCCTCGACCTCGAACCCGGCGTCCGCGATCATCTCCAGGTCCGCCTTGCCGGCCTGGCCTTCGCTGGTCAGGTAGTCGCCCAGGAAGATCGAGTTGGCGAGGTGCAGGGCGAGCGGCTGGAGCGTGCGCAGGTGCACCTCGCGCCCGCCCGCCAGCCGGACCTCCACGTCGGGGCAGACGAACCGGACCATCGCCAGGATGCGCAGCGCCCGCTGCGGGGTCAGGTTCCACTCCTTGGCGAGCGGCGTGCCCTCGAAGGGGATCAGGAGGTTCACCGGAACCGAGTCCGGGTCCAGCTCACGCAGCGCGAACACCACGTCGACCAGGTCCTCGTCGCTCTCGCCCATGCCCGCGATCAGCCCCGAGCAGGCGGACAGGCCCGCGGAGTGCGCCTTCTGCACGGTGTCGACGCGGTCCGCGTACGTGTGCGTGGTCGTGATGTCCCCGTACGTCCCTTCGGACGTGTTGAGGTTGTGGTTGTACGCGTCGGCCCCCGCCGACCGCAGCCGCTCCGCCTGGCCGTCCGAGAGCAGCCCGAGGCAGGCGCAGACCTCCACGCCCTCGTTCTCCTCCTTGATCGCCGCGATGGTCTGCGAGACGCGGTCCACGTCCCGGTCCGTCGGACCGCGGCCGCTGGCGACCAGGCAGACCCGCTTGGCGCCGCCCGCGACACCGGCGGCCGCCGCCTTGGAGGCCTCCTCCGGCTTCAGCCAGGTGTACTTGAGGATCTCCGCCTTGGACCCGAGCCGCTGGGAGCAGTACGAACAGTCCTCCGGGCACAGTCCCGACTTGAGATTCACCAGGTAGTTGAGCTTCACCCGGCGCCCGAACCACGCGCGCCGCACCTTGCCGGCCGCCGCCACCACATCCAGCAGCTCGTCGTCCGAGGTCGCCAGCACGGCGAGCGCTTCTTCGCGGGTCGGCAGCTCGCGCCGAAGCCCCTTGTCCACCAGCGTGTTCAACAGGTCCATGGCGCCGATCCTGTCCTACCGCCCGCCCGCTGGCCAAGGAGGAACCGGACAAGAGAGCCGCTCAGCGGTGTGTGTATGACCACACTGTGACCGTGGCCGTCCCCGGCTAGGGTCTGTGCGCTGCCTACAAAGGGACCGACGACAAAAGGGACGCCCATGCCGCAGGATCCATTCGACTGGACCGACGCCGAGGCGCGCCGCCGCGCGGAGGCCGGTCTGGTGCGCACACTGCGCCCGCGGCCCGCCGAGCCGGACCTGCTCGACCTGGCGAGCAACGACTACCTGGGCCTGACCCGCCGTCCGGAGATCACCGGGGCGGCCGCCGGCGCGGCCCGCCGGTGGGGCGCGGGCGCCACCGGCTCCCGGCTGGTCACCGGCACCACGGAGCTCCACGCCGAGCTGGAGCGGGAGCTCGCCGGGTTCTGCGGTTTCGAGGCGGCGCTGGTCTTCTCCTCCGGGTACGCGGCCAACCTCGCCGCCCTCACCGCGCTCGGTGCCCGCGGTTCGCTCATCGTCTCCGACGCGGGCAACCACGCCTCGATCGTGGACGGCTGCCGGCTGTCGCGCGCCGAGACCGCGGTCGTCCCGCACGCCGACCCGGAGGCGGTCGCCAAGACGCTCGACGCCCACCCGGGCCGCCGCGCCCTCGTGGTGACGGACTCGGTCTTCTCGGTGGACGGCGACGCGGCGCCGCTCGGCGGACTCGCCGCGGCCTGCCGGGCGCACGCGGCGGCGCTGGTCGTCGACGACGCGCACGGCCTGGGTGTCCTGGGCGAGGGCGGGCGCGGTGCGCTGCACGCGGCGGGGCTCGCGGGCGACGCGGACGTCGTCGCCACCCTGACCCTGTCCAAGTCCCTGGGCAGCCAGGGCGGGGCGGTCCTCGGCCCGGCGCGGGTCATCGACCACCTGGTCAACGCCGCCCGCACGTTCATCTTCGACACGGGCCTCGCCCCGGCCGCGGCGGGCGCCGCGCTGGCGGCCCTGCGGCTGCTGCGCGACGAGCCCGGCCTGGCGGAGCGGGCGCGCACGGTCGCGGCCACCCTGCACGGACGGCTGACGGCGGCCGGCCTGACCGCCGTACGTCCGGACGCAGCCGTCGTCTCCGTGCGCGCTCCGTCGCCGGAGCAGGCGGTGCGATGGGCCGCCGACTGCCGTGCCGAGGGTCTCGCGGTCGGCTGCTTCCGGCCGCCGTCGGTGCCGGACGGCATCTCCCGCCTGCGGCTGACCGCGCGCGCCGACCTGACGGAAGGCCAGATCGAGACGGCGGTGGCGACGATCGTCCGTACGGCGCCGTCCGTCAGCCCGACCCCTTCAGGGAGCTGACGAAGGAGGACCAGACCGCCGCCGAGAACCGCAGCGGCGGCCTGCCGGTGTCCTTGGAGTCCCGTACGGCGAGGTGCGCCGCGTCCGGGCGGGCGGTCTCGACGCAGTTGTTCATGCCCACGCTGCGGCTGCTGCGCCGCCAGTGCGGGCCGTCGTGGTGTGCGAGGTAAGCAGACATGCGGGGTGCCTCTCCCTACGCGCCGTCACGGATACCGGCGATGAGGTGCGACGACTCCTCGGGCGTCAGGGCGTGCGCCTGCATGGTGCGGAAAGCGGCGCAGTACGCCTCGAGGTCTTCCATGCGTTCGAGATGGAGGCTACTCGTCAAGTGGTCGAGAACAACCACATCCAGATCGGAGATGTCCGGAAAGGAGAAGATGACGAAAGGGCCGGAGAGGCCGACGTAACCGCCCATCGTGAACGGGAGCACCTGGATCCGCACGTGCGGCAGGTTCCCCAGCTCCACCAGCCGCCGCAACTGCGCCCGCATCACACCGGGGCCGCCCACCTGCCGCCGCAGCACCGCCTCGTCCAGCACCGCCTCCAGCCGCAGCGGGGGATCCCCGTGCAGCACCTCCTGGCGGGCGATCCGCACCTCCACCAGGGAGTCGACCTTCGCCGCGGGCAACCCGTGCAGGGCCGCCCGGGTCACCGCCCGCGCGTAGTCTGGGGTCTGCAACAGGCCCGGCACCACCGAGGTCTCCAGCGTGCGCGCCGTGCAGGCCTGCGACTCCAGGCTGATGAAGTCGCGGTACTGCGGCGGGAGCACACCCCGGTAGGCATGCCACCACCCGGTGCCTCCTCCGCCCTCCGCCGCCCCGGACAGCGCTTCCAGCAGGGCCCGCAGCCGCGGTTCCCGTACCCCGTAGGCGTCGAGCAGCCGCGACACGTCCGCGCCGGTCACCCCGCTCGCGCCGGTCTCGATCCGGCTGATCTTCGATTGGTGCCAGCCCACGAGCCGGGCGGCGTCCCGGCTGGTGAGCCCGGCGCCCAGGCGCAGCCGGCGCAGCTCCTCGCCGAGCTTGCGGCGGCGCACCGCCGGTCCGTGTCGCGTCCCCCGCACGACCGCCTCCTCCTCCGGCCCGCCGTCGGTCCGCCGTCGGTCCGCAGGGCGGACCAACCCGCCAGTCTGCCGGACGAATCCGTTCTCGCGTAGCAGGGTTCACCGCTTCGAGCGACAGATATATGCAGATCTTGGGGGATCGCCGCACCCGGGGGCGACATAAGTGGCAGTCTGGCGCGAAGCGCAAACCGTGGCCGCCTCGCAGTGCATCGCTCCTCGTCGGAGTCCCGGCCCCGGTGGGAAAGGGACAGATCGCCATGGCAGACCACCAGGAAGCATCCGTCACTCTGCCGAGCGATCCCGCCTCGGTCTCCGCTGCCCGCAGATACGTGGCGGACGTCCTCCGCGACTGGGGCCTTCCGGACGACAGCGATACGGCGGACACCGTCCGGCTGATCGTCTCCGAGCTCGCCACCAACGCCGTGCAGCACACTTTCGGGCAGTCGCCCACCTTCACGGTGGACCTCCGGCTGGAGCGCGACGAGCACCTGCGCATCGGCGTCACCGACAGCCATCCGCGCTGGCCGCAGCGGCTGCCCGCCGCCGTCCAGCAGGACAACGGCCGCGGCATGGTCATCATCCGCTGGCTCACCGCCGAGCGCGGCGGACGGCTCAGCGTCACCCCGACCCGGGAGGGCGGCAAGACCGTGTGGATCGCCCTGCCCTGGACGGTCGCCGTCCAGAACTGAGGCGGCCCCGGCGCCTCCCACGGGGCCCCGCCGGAGCGCGCGGAGCGTCACTCGTGGCGGTCGGTCGCGGCGGTGTCTCCGTGCCCGCGGTACAGGGGCGCTCTTCGTACATCCGGCATGAGTAACCCCTGTACCGCGGATCATGCGCGGTCGGTGCGCGGGATCAGCGCACGCGGCCGTAATACACCGACTTGGACCAGATGCGGTCGAGCTTCACCACCGATCCGGACTTCGGCGAATGCCAGATCTTGTTCCCGCCGGCGTAGATGCCCACGTGGTACACGCTGCCGCCGGAGTGGAAGAAGACGAGGTCACCCTTCTGCCGGCTCGACGCCGACAGGTGACGCGTCTTGTTGTACTGCTGCTGCGCGGTGCGCGGCAGGGTCTTGCCGGCCTTCTTGTACGAGTAGAGCGTCAGGCCGGAGCAGTCGAACCGGGACGGGCCCGCCGCTCCGTACTTGTACGGTGCACCCTTCTTGGAGGCGGCCACGTTCAGCGCCTTGGTGGCGTGAGCGGGCGCGGCCTCGGCTTCCGACACGGCGCCGGGCGCCAGCATCGTGCCGCCGACGGCGGCGAGGGTGAGTGCCGACACGGCGCCGGCACGGGACAGCAGAGACGGGACATGAATCTGCGCGGTCATGGCGCAACCCTTCGTCAGCCGCCTGTGAAGGATGACCTGTCGGGTTCGGGCTGGCGAAGTTGCCCGGCCGCTGACGCGGCTTCACCCCAAGGAGCGACCGTGGTGCGCTCGCTCCGTACTGCTCGGGTCCTCCACTCCTGCCGATCCACTTCTGTCGACCAGTCATCCGGACGGCGGCAGGACTCGGCGTCCGCCCGGACCGCCCCGCCTCGGGTGGCGGGGGCTTGTCGTCGTCAGGGATCTTGACCCATGTCGCGGTGAAATTCCGAGCCGAAACGGCGATATGTGAGGCTCCTCACGACTGATCCGTTCGGGTGGACAGGGGTGTTTTGGCGCATCGCGGCGACCGGTGGAGGATCCCCGTACCAGCGCCGGAAGCTGATGTTCCGCCAGCTGCGTACAGCGGGGGCGCAACTCGTGCGGTACGGAATTCGCTCGTTTGCGTACGCCGAACGAGGGGGTGCCTCCTCGTCCTTCTGCGTCCATTCGTGCACCCGGCAAACCCCTCAGCTGACGGGCTCCTGAGGGAGCGTCACCCGCGCTGTCCGGCGTTCGCCATCGAGAACACGCAGCGCACGCGCCAGCGTCCGGGAGTGCACCTCGCTCTCCCCTCGGTCATGCATCGCCGTCAGGGCGTCGCGCAGTGCCTCGGCGCGCCCTGCGAGCGCCTGTGCCGCACGCAGGGCACTGTACGTGTGCGCGGCGCGCGCAGGGTTGATCCGGCCCAGCAGGTCGACCATGTCGAGGTAGCTGTCGATGTACGCGCCCTCGGCACGGGTCAGCGCCGGCAGCGGCGCCGGTTCGGGTGGCAGCATCCGCTCATCCCTTGCGGCTGGGGACGACATGGTCGATGAGGCCGTACGCCTGTGCGGCGGCCGCGTCGAGCACCGTGTCGCGTTCGAGGTCCGCGTCGACGCGCTCGGGGGTCCTGCCGGTGTGGTGCGCGAGTGTCCCGGCGAGCCGGTCGCGCAGCCGCAGCATCTCGCGGGCCTGGATGTCCAGGTCGCTGGGCTGCCCGTGCAGCGGCTGCGCGATGGCGGGCTGCCGCAGGAGCACGCGCGCCCCGGGCAGCGCCATGCGCTTGCCGGGCGCGCCGGCGGCCAGCAGTACGGCGGCCGTCGAGGCCGCCTGGCCGATGCAGGTCGTCTGCACGTCGCACGTGACGATCTGCATCGTGTCGTAGATCGCCAGCATGGCGTCGACGGTGCCGCCGGGGGAGTTGATGTAGAGCGAGATGTCCTGGTCGGGGGCCGCGTACTCCAGGTACAGCAGCTGGGCGACCACGTCGTTCGCCGAGATCTCGTCGATCGGCGCGCCGAGGAAGACGATCCGGCCCTCCATCAGCTTGGTGTAGGGATCCATGGTCCGGTGGCCCGTGCCGGTCCGCTCGGTGATGTCGGGCAGGACGTGACGCTGCTCCATCGTGTGCCTCCCTCTCTGTAAAAAATGTACAGGACGTACAGGCGTCTATGATGGGAACCATGGCCTACGAGATCCCGGTGACGCAAGCCCGTGCAGAGCTCGCCGAACTGATCAACCGCGTCGTCTACGGCGGTGAGCGCGTGGTCGTGACCCGTCACGGAAAGCCGCTCGTGGCGCTGGTGTCAGCCGCCGACCTGCAGCGACTGGAAGCGGAGCCCGAGCAGACGGAAAGCCCGGCGGTGGCGTCCGTCTCCACCACCCACCCGCTGACGTCCGCTCCCGGCGAACGCCCCCGCTTCGGACTCGCGGCGGAGCACCGCCCCCCGCAGCACCCCCGCCCCGGCGCCTGACGGCACCTCGCGACGAACCGGCCGGGCGGCGTCCGGGGCCTCCGGCGCGCACCGCCGCTCCACCCGCGCGGGGGCCGGGCCTGCGTGCGCCCCGCTGGGGGATCGTTTCGTCAGCCTCGTACGAGTGACGGGACGCGTAGCCGCGGGGACGGCGTGGGTAGCCAGGGGCCGACTCGAACCATCCGGTGAGTCAGGCCCCACCACCACGCTGCAGGAGGGAACCGTATGCGTCGCATCGCGGCCGTCGTCCTCGGAACCGTCGCTTTCCTCGGGTTCACCGCCACCACCGCCTCGGCTGTAGCAGTCCCGGACCCCACAGCCGTCGTCGACTGCGTCGCCACCAGCGCGACCGACCTGACCACTGTCATCGACCCGGCGTCGCTCACCGTGCCCCCGGAGGTCCCGGCCCTCCCCGGCACGGGCTGCCTGGCGGTCTGAGGCCCGCACCGCAGCGCCCGGCCGGCCGGCAGCACGCCGGCCGGCCGGGCGCGGTTTCGCCGGACCCGGTTCCGCCGGGCCCGGGGCGGCTCGGGGCCGAGCGGGCCGCCCCGACCTCCATGGGGATGCAAAGAGGCAGTTAACCTCCCGGAAAAATTTCCGCCCGAGATGGAAATATCTCTCCGTCACACTCGTTCCCGCAGGTCAACAGAGTGTTGAAGCCGGATAGGGTCCCGCTGCGCCTGGGACCGCACCGGGCGGGAACTGTGAGGTGAATCGTGCAACTGACTCCGCACGAGCAGGAGCGCCTGCTCATCCATGTCGCCGCCGACGTGGCGGAGAAGCGCCGGGCGCGCGGGGTGAAGCTCAACCACCCCGAGGCCGTCGCGCTCATCACCTCCCACATCCTGGAGGGCGCACGGGACGGCCGCACCGTCTCCGAACTCATGGCGTCCGGGCGCAAGGTACTCACCCGCGACGACGTCATGGAGGGCATCCCCGAGATGATCCACGACGTCCAGGTCGAGGCCACGTTCCCGGACGGCACCAAGCTCGTCACCGTCCACGACCCGATCGTCTGACGGGGGAGTGCCACCGATGATCCCCGGGGAGACCCTCCATGCGGACGAGCCCGTGGCCCTCAACGAGGGCCGCCCGGTCACCCGCCTCACCGTGCTCAACGCCGCCGACCGGCCCGTCCAGGTGGGGTCGCACTACCACTTCGCCGAGGCCAACCCCGGTCTGCGGTTCGACCGTCCGGCCGCCCACGGCCTGCGGCTGAACATCGCCGCCGGCACCGCCGTGCGCTTCGAGCCCGGCATCCCGGTGGACGTCGAACTCGTACCGCTCGCCGGGCTGCGCATCGTGCCCGGGCTGCGCGGCGGGACCGGAGGTGCCCTCGATGCCTGAGCTCGCCCGCCCCGTCTACGCCGACCTCTTCGGCCCCACCACCGGCGACCGCATCCGGCTCGCCGACACCGACCTGCTGATCGAGATCGAGGAGGACCGCTCCGGCGGCCCCGGACGAGCGGGTGACGAAGCCGTGTTCGGCGGCGGCAAGGTGATCCGCGAGTCGATGGGCCAGGCCCGTACGACCCGTGCCGAAGGCGCTCCGGACACCGTCATCACCGGCGCCGTCGTCGTCGACCACTGGGGCGTCGTCAAGGCGGACATCGGCATCCGCGACGGCCGCATCACGGCGCTGGGCAAGGCCGGGAACCCCGACACCATGGACGGCGTCCACCCCGCCCTCGTCATCGGCCCCGAGACCGAGATCATCGCGGGCAACGGCAGGATCGTCACTGCCGGCGCGATCGACGCGCACGTCCACTTCATCTCGCCCACCGTCGTCGACCAGGCGCTCACCTCCGGCATCACCACCCTCGTCGGAGGCGGCACCGGGCCGGCCGAAGGCACCAAGGCCACCACCATCACACCCGGGCCGTGGCATCTCGCCCGCATGTTCGAGGCGCTGGAGACGTACCCGGTCAACATCGGACTGCTCGGCAAGGGCAACACGGTCTCGCGCGAGGCGATGCACTCCCAACTGCGGGGCGGAGCCCTGGGGTTCAAGATCCATGAGGACTGGGGAGCCACCCCGGCCGCCATCGACGCCTGCCTCACCGTCTGCGACGAGACCGGCGCCCAGCTCGCCATCCACACCGACACCCTCAACGAAGCGGGCTTCGTCGGCGACACCCTCGCCGCCATCGCCGGCCGGACCATCCACGCGTACCACACCGAGGGTGCCGGCGGCGGGCACGCGCCCGACATCATCACCGTGGTCTCCGAGCCGTACGTCCTGCCGAGTTCCACCAACCCCACCCGGCCGCACACCCTCAACACCCTCGACGAGCACCTCGACATGCTCATGGTGTGCCACCACCTCAACCCGGCCGTCCCCGAGGACCTCGCCTTCGCCGAGTCCCGCATCCGGCCCTCCACCATCGCGGCCGAGGACGTCCTGCACGACCTGGGCGCCATCTCGATCATCTCCTCCGACTCCCAGGCCATGGGCCGCGTCGGCGAGGTGATCCTGCGGACGTGGCAGACCGCGCACGTGATGAAGAAGCGCCGCGGCGTACTGGCCGGTGACGGCCGCGCCGACAACCACCGGGTGCGCCGTTACGTCGCCAAGTACACGATCAACCCGGCGGTCGCGCAGGGCCTCGACCACGAGATCGGCTCCGTCGAGACGGGCAAGCTCGCCGACCTGGTCCTGTGGGAGCCGGCCTTCTTCGGCGTCAAGCCGCTGGCCGTCCTCAAGGGCGGGCAGATCGCCTACGCGCAGATGGGCGACGCCAACGCGTCGATCCCGACGCCGCAGCCGGTCATGCCGCGCCCCATGTTCGGCGCGCTCGGGCGGGCGGCGGCGGCCGGGTCGCTGAACTTCGTCACCGGGGCCGCCCTCGACGACGGCCTCCCCGAACGGCTGGGCCTGTGCAAGGAGTTCACCGCGATCCGGAGCACCCGCGGCGTGACCAAGGCCGATATGCGCGAGAACGACGCCCTGCCACGCGTCGAGGTCGACGCCGACACCTTCACGGTGACGATCGACGGCGACCCGGTCGACCCGGCTCCCGCCGCCGAACTGCCCATGGCCCAGCGCTACTTCCTCTTCTGACGGCCCTGGTCATGACACATGCTGCCCTTCTCGTCCTCGCCGACGGCCGGTTCCCCGCCGGTGGCCACGCCCACTCCGGCGGTGCCGAGGCGGCCGTCGCGGCGGGTCGCATCCGTGACACCGGTGACCTGGAGATCTTCTGCCGGGGCCGCCTGCACACCACGGGCCTCACCTCCGCGGCCCTGGCCGCCGCGGCCGCCGTCGGCCTCGACCCCGTCGCGCTCGACGAGGCCGCCGACGCACGCACCCCCTCGCCCGCGCTGCGCGCCACCGCGCGCAAGCTCGGCCGCCAGATGCTGCGGGCCGCCCGCGCCACCTGGCCGAACCCCGAACTCGACGCGCTGGCCCGGGCGTTCCCGCGCGGTGTCCACCAGCCCGTCGTCCTCGGACTGGCCGCCCGTGCGGCGGGTCTGGGTGCCGGCGAGGCGGCGCACTGCGTCGCGTACGAGACGGTCAGCGGGCCCGCCACCGCGGCGGTGCGCCTGCTGAGCCTCGACCCCTTCCGGGCCACCGCCGTCCTGGCGCGGCTCGCACCCGACATGGACGCGGTGGCCGCCCGGGCCGAGGACGCCGCCCGGCAGGGCATCGACGCCCTGCCGGCCGCGTCCGCGCCGCTGCTCGACATCACCGCCGAGCAGCACGCGGCCTGGCTTGTACGCCTCTTCGCCTCCTGACGGCCGACGACCGGCAACCGACGGCCGTTGACCGGCAACCGACCGCCCCGAGTCCACCGACCGCTCACCACCGACAAGGAACGCCATGCACCTCGACCACACCCACCACAAGGAAGCCCCCGGCGCCGTGAGCGCCGACGCCCACCGCCCCGACGGCACCCGCCGCGCCCTGCGCATCGGCCTCGGGGGGCCCGTCGGGTCCGGCAAGACCGCCACCGTCGCCGCACTGTGCCGGGACCTGCGCGACCAGCTGTCCCTCGCGGTCGTCACCAACGACATCTACACCCGCGAGGACGCCGAGTTCCTGCTGCGCCACGCGGTCCTGCCGCCCGAGCGCATCCAGGCCGTGGAGACCGGCGCCTGCCCGCACACCGCGATCCGCGACGACATCTCCGCCAACCTCGAAGCGGTGGAGGACCTGGAGGAGGCGGTCGGCCCGCTGGACCTGATCCTGGTGGAGTCCGGCGGCGACAACCTCACCGCCACCTTCTCCAAGGGGCTCGTCGACGCGCAGATCTTCGTGATCGACGTCGCCGGCGGCGACGACATCCCGCGCAAGGGCGGCCCCGGCGTCACCACCGCCGACCTGCTCGTCATCAACAAGACCGACCTCGCCCCCTACGTCGGCTCCGACCTGGAGCGGATGGCCCGCGACGCCGCGGAGCAGCGCGGCGGGCTGCCCGTGGCCTTCACCTCGCTCACCGGCGACCAGGGCGTGCGCCCCGTCGCCGACTGGGTGCGCGCGCGGCTCGCCGCCTGGGCCGCGTAACCGCCATGACCCTCATGAGCGTCCACGCCACCGCCCGGATCGTCGCCGAGGCGGACGGCGGTCTGCCGGTGCTGGCGAGCGACGGGCCGCTGGCCCTGCGCCGCACCCGCGCGGTGCCCCTGGCGGTCCGGGGCGGCGCCCCGCACACCCGGGTCACCGTCGTCGGCGCGATGACCGCCCCGCTGGGCGGTGACCGGCTCGCGATCGAGGCGGAGGTACGGGACGGGGCGCGGCTCACCGTCGACTCCGCGGCCGCGACGGTGGCGCTGCCGGGGCGGGGCGAAGCGGGGCCGGCGGCGTACGACGTGCGGCTGACCGTCGGCGAGGGGGCGGAGCTGCGCTGGCTGCCGGAGCAACTGGTCTCCGCGTGCGGCTCCTGTCTCCGGATGCGCACGACGGTCGAACTGGCGGCCGGGGCGCGGCTGGTGCTGCGCGAGGAGCTGGTCCTGGGCCGGCACGGCGAGGAGCCCGGCACCCTCGCCACCCGCCTCACCGTCCGCCGTGCCGGACGCCCCCTGCTGGACCAGGAACTGGCCTGTGGTCCGGGGGCACCCGGCGGCTGGGACGGGGGAGCGGTGCTGGGAGGACACCGGGCTTCCGGTCAGCTCCTCGTCGTGGACCCGGAATGGGACGGCAGCCCCGTCGGGCCGCGGCTCCTCGGGGACACCGCGGCCGTCACCCCGCTCGCCGGGCCCGCCGCGCTGGTGACCGCGCTCGCCCCGGACGCGCTGCTCCTGCGGCGAGTCCTGGACGAAGCACTGGCGGAGCTCACGTCCTGATGGTGCGTCAGCCGCCGACGTACCAGGTGAAGCCGCCGTTCGACGCCGCGACCATCATGAGTATCGCGAAGATCACCAGGTCGACGACACCGAGGATGATGGCGGCCTTCGCCATGCCCGCGCCGCCCTTGACCGGCGCCTGCTTCCGGCCGAGCGCACCGAAGACGATGGCGAGCGGTCCGAGGATCACATTGAAGACGAGCACACCCACGACACCGCACACCAGCCCGGCGATGGCCAGGCCGTTCGTACGAGACTCCGCGTGCCCATGCGTACCGCTGGTGCCGTAACCGGCCATGAGAACTCTCCCTGTTCTGGGGGGAACATGTGAAAGCCCGTGTTGCCCGGTGTGCCCGTCCCATGCCTGCCGGGTGAAAATCCCGCGACCGGGTCCCGCGGTACGGCCGGGGGTGGTCCCGCGGTACGGCCGGGGCGGCCGGCCGCCGCGCTCAGTGCCGCAACCGGGGGAACCTGCGCCCCTGTCCGGGCTCCTGCGCCGCCTTCACGGTGGCCGCGTACTCGTCGACGTACTCCTGGCCCGACAGGGCGAGGATGCTGTACATGATCTCGTCGGTGACCGCGCGGAGCACCGCCTTCTGGTCCTCCATCCCCGCGAACCGGGAGAAGTCCAGCGGCTCGCCGAAGCGGACGCGCACCCGCTTGATCTTCGGCAGGACCTGTCCCGGCGGCTGGATCTCGAACGTCCCCACCATGGCGCACGGAATCACCGGGACTCCCGCCTTCAGGGCCATCACCGCCACCCCGACCTTGCCCTTGTAGAGCCGACCGTCATGCGAGCGGGTGCCCTCCGGGTAGATGCCCAGCAGCTCGTCCTTCGCCAGCACGCCGAGCCCCTCGCGGATGGCGGTCCGGCCGGCCTCCTTGCCCGAGCGGTCCACCGGGATCTGGCCGGCGCTGCGGAAGAACGCGGCGGTCAGCCGGCCCTTGATGCCCGGTCCGGTGAAGTACTCCTGCTTGGCCAGGAAGGTGATGCGCCGCTTCAGCACCACGGGCATCAGGAAGTGGTCCGAGAACGACAGGTGGTTGCCCGCGATGATCGCCGCGCCGGTCTCCGGCACATGCTCCAGCCCCTCCGTCCGCGGGCGGAACAGGAGCCGGAGGACCGGCCCGAGCAGCACGTACTTGAGCACGTAATAGAACACGGATTGCTCCCTACTGGACCTGGTCCGGATCCGCTTCGGAGGTGCGTTCTACCAGCCCGCCGGGGCGCTGGAGGGCGACCGGTCGAGGTGCGCGTGTCGCGCCCGAGGAGGGGCACAAGGGCCTCATGACGGTATCGAAGACAAGTGTCCTCGTCCTGGACTGCGCCGAACCGGAGGCGCTCGCGGAGTTCTACGCCGGACTGCTGGGCGCCCGAGTGGAGCGGGGCACCGACCCCGACTTCATCGAGGTCCTCGGCCAGGACGGCGTCCGCCTGGCGATCCGCCGCGACCACGGCTACGCACCTCCCAGCTGGCCCCGGCCGGACGACTCGCAACAGGCCCACCTGCACATCCTGGTCGCCGAGGCCGACATGGACGAGGCGGAGCGGGAGGCGGTCGGACTGGGCGCCCGGCCCGTGGAGACCAAGGACAACTCCGGCCCGCGCGACGTGCGGACCTATGCCGACCCCGCCGGACACTCCTTCACCCTCGCCGCCCGGGAGGGCCGGACGGCCGTCTGAGGTTACTCGTGCGTTCCGCACGGGTCATTGCTGACAGCTGTGACTGTTGGCCCCCCGTCCACTGATGGCACCGTCTTCCCCGTCGCCGAACGAGGGAGCAGGTGTGATCAAGGGATACGCCACCTTCTGCGACGCGGACCGCCATTTCTACGACGCACCGTACCGGCTGTCCGCGGAGGGCCAGGGGGCCAAAGGAGCGCTGTACGAGGCGGCGCTCGCGGCCGTGCCGGAGGGCTGGCGGCGGCACCGCAGCGGCGACTGGCTGGCGCTGCGCCCGCTGGAGCAGGAGCTGCCCGCGCAGGGCTGGAAGATCCACGTCTCGGCCCGCCTGGACAACGCAGAATCGATTCTGGCGCGGGTGGCGGAGTACTGCTTCACCCACCGGATCGCCTTCAAGTTCGTCCCGAGCCGCTACCTGCTCCACACCCGCAACGCCAAGTACGCCGACCGCGCGGCCAGCGGCAAGTTCATCACCGTCTACCCCGCCGACGACGAGCAGTGCCACCGGGTCGCCCGCGACCTCGACGCCCTCCTCGCCGGCGAGGACGGCCCGTACATCCTCAGCGACCTGCGCTGGGCCGACGGCCCCGTCCACCTCCGCTACGGCAGTTTCACCCAGCGCCACTGCTACGACGACAAGGGCGACCTGGTCCCCGCCGTCGCGGACCCCGACGGGCGGCTCGTCCCCGACCTGCGCGGCCCCGTCTTCCGGACACCGCCCTGGGTGAGCCTGCCCGGCTTTCTCCAGCCGCACCTCGACGCCCGGCGCGCCGTGACCCTCGCCGACATCCCGTACACCATCGAGCGCGCCCTGCACTTCTCCAACGGCGGCGGCGTCTACGTCGCCCGCCACACCGCCACCGGCGAGCAGGTCGTCCTCAAGGAAGCCCGCCCGCACGCCGGGCTGGCCGCCGACGGCGCGGACGCGGTCACCCGGCTGCACCGTGAGCGCACCGCGCTGGAGCGGCTCGGCGGACTGCCCTGCACACCCGAGGTGCGCGACAGCTTCGTCCTCGGCGACCACCACTTCCTCGCGATGGAGTACGTCGAGGGCAGACCCCTCAACACCTTCTTCGCCCGCCGCCACCCCCTGATCGAGGCCGACCCCGACCCGGAGGCGCTCGCCGCCTACACCGAGTGGGCCCTGCGGATCCACCGGCTGGTGGAGGAAGCCGTCGAGGCGGTCCACGCCCGCGGCGTCGTCTTCAACGACCTGCACCTGTTCAACATCATGGTGTCCGAGGACGAGTCGTCCGTCGTGCTGCTCGACTTCGAGGCCGCGGCGCACATCGACGAGGGCCGCCGGCAGACCGTCGCCAACCCGGCCTTCGTCGCCCCCGCCGACCGGCGCGGCTTCGACGTCGACCGCTACGCGCTCGCCTGTCTGCGGATCGCCCTCTTCATACCGCTCACCAGCCTCTTCCCGCTGGACCCGCACAAGGCCCGGCACCTGGCCGACATCGCGGCCGCCCACTTCCCCGTGCCGCGCCGCTTCCTCGACGAGGCCGTGACGGAGATCCTCAAGGACGGCCCCGGCGCACGAACCGGCCCGTACCTGCCCGTCGAACCGGGCGACTGGCCCCGCAGCCGGGACTCGATGGTCCGCGCCGTCACCGCCTCGGCGACGCCCGACCGCGAAGACCGCTTCTTCCCCGGCGACATCGCCCAGTTCGCCACCGCAGGCGGCGGACTGACCCTCGGCTACGGTGCCGCCGGCGTCCTGTACGCGCTCGCCGAGACCGGCGCCCCGAGCGGGACCGCCGCCGAGGAGTGGCTCCTCGAACGCACCAAGGAGCCCCCCTCCGGTACCCCCCTCGGTCTGTACGACGGCCTCGCCGGCATCGCCTGGACCCTGGAGCGGCTCGGACACCCCGAACGCGCCCTCGAACTGGCCGAACTCACCCTCGCCACGCCCTGGGACGACATCGCCCCCGACCTGCACAGCGGGCTCGCGGGCCTCGGCCTCGCCCTCGACTCCCTCGGCCTCGGGGACGCGGCCCTGCGCTGCGCGGACCTCACCGCCCGCGCCCTGCCCCGCATCTCGCGCGCCGGGCTCCTCCACGGCGCCACCGGCCCCGCGCTGCTCTTCCTGCGCCTGTACGAACGCACCGGCGACACCGGCCTGCTGGACCTCGCCGCCGACGCGCTCCGCCGCGACCTCGACCGCTGCGTCCACGGCGCCGGCGGCACGCTCCAGGTCGACGAGGGGTGGCGGACCATGCCGTACCTCGGCGCCGGGAGCGTGGGCATCGGCATGGTGCTCGACGACTTCGCCGCCCACCGCGCCGACGAGCGCTTCGAGCAGGCGCGGCGCGAGATCGTACGGGCCGCCCAGGCCACGTTCTACGCCCAGCCCGGACTGTTCCGGGGAGCGGCCGGCATGGTCCTGTACCTGAGCCGCACCACCGTGCCCGGGCCCGGAACGCAGGACTCCGACGTACGCCGCCAGATCGACGCCCTCGCCCGGCACGCCGTGCCGTACCAGGGGCATCTGGCCTTCCCCGGCGAGCAGATGATGCGGCTGTCCATGGACCTCGCCACGGGCACCGCCGGCTGTCTGCTGGCCCTCGGCAGCGCCGCGACCGACGGCCGCGCGCACCTGCCGTTCCTCCCGCCGCTCCGGCGGCCCCAGAGCCGGTCCCAACCAGGGACCGTGAAGAAGAACACCGTCCCCATGAAGGAAAGGAATCGATCATGACGCTTCTCGACCTGCAGTCGATGGAGACCCCCAAGGAAGAGGCCACGGGCGACGTCGCCACCGGCAGCCGGGCCAGCCTGCTGCTCTGCGGTGACAGCAGCCTGAGCGTCACGACCTGCAACTGACGCGGTACCGGTCAGGCCGCGCGGTGCCGACATCACGCGGCTGACCGGTCCCGGCCCCGGGCGGGCAACCCCCGCCCGGGGCCGGGCCCTTCGGGGCCCGGCCCCGGGAACCATGCACACCCGCCGCGGAAGGCGTACCGGCCGGACGAGGAGGAAGGAACCGTCACGATGCCTCCCGAGCGTGCTGCCGATCGCGTGCTCCTCGCGGCCGCCCGGCACAGCGCGGGCCTCGCCGCGGCGATCCTCGCGTGCTCCCTCGCCTCCGCCGCCGCCACCCTGGCGGAGCCCGCCGTGCTCGGCCGGACCCTCGACCTCCTCCTCGCCCGCGACCCCGACGCCCCGCGCTGGGTCGCCCTGGCCGCGGTCCTCATCACCGCCGACCTGCTGCTCGACGCGGCCGTCGCCCTCCTGACCGGCGTGACCAACGCCCGTACCACCGCCTGGCTCCGCACCCGCGGCCTCGACCGGCTGCTGCGCTCCGCACCGCACCACGCCGCCCGCTTCCCGCCCGGCGACCTGGCGACCCGGCTGACCGCCAACGCCACGGAGGCCGGCACCGTGCCCGCGACGGCCGCGAGCGCGGTGGCGTCCGTGCTCCCGCCGCTGGGCGCCCTGGCCGCGCTCTTCCTCATCGACTGGCGGACCGCGACGGCCTTCCTGGCCGGCGTCCCGCTCCTGCTCCTGCTGCTGCGCGCCTTCGCCGCGCACTCCGCCGACAGCGTCGCCCGCTACCAGGCCGTGCAGGCGGGCATCGCGGACCGGCTCGTCGAGGCCCTCGCGGGGGCCCGCACCGTCGCCGCCGCCGGCACCGCCGCGCACGAGCGGCGGCGCATCCTCGCCACCCTGCCGGACCTGGCCGCGGAAGGGCGGGCGATGTGGCTGGTCTACGGCAGGGCCGTCGCCCGCAGCGGCGTGCTGATGCCGCTGCTGGTCTGCCTCGTCCTCGCCGTGGGCGGTCTGCGCCTCGCCTCCGGCGCGATGGGCGTCGGCGAACTGCTGGCGGCGTCACGGTACGCCGCGCTCGCCGCGGGCGTCGGCGCGGTCGCCGGGCTGCTGGGCGCGCTCGTCCGCGGCCGCGGCGCGGCCCGCCGTACCGCCGGGCCGATGGCCCTGCCCGCACCGGCGCGCGGGGACCGGCACGACCGGGACCTCCCCGCCGACGGCCCGGGCACGCTCGAACTGCACGGCGTCACCGTCGTACGGGACGGCGAGACCGTGCTCCGCGGCGTCGACCTCGTGGTGCCGGGCGGCACGCGGGCGGCCGTCGTCGGCCGCTCGGGGTCCGGCAAGTCGCTGCTGGCCGCCGTCGCCGGCCGGCTGACCGACCCGGACGAGGGGAGCGTCCTGCTCGACGGCGTCCCCCTGCACCGCCTGGGCCGGCAACAGCTGCGCGCCGAGGTCGGGTACGCCTTCGCCCGGCCGGCCCTGTTCGGCGCCACGGTCGCCGACGCCCTCGCCTTCGGCGCGCACACACCGACGGGCCCCGCGCTGCGGGCGGCCGCGCGGGCGGCCGGCGCGGACGGCTTCATACGGCGGCTGCCCGACGGCTACGCCACCCCGCTCACCGAGGCGCCGCTGTCGGGCGGGGAGCTGCAACGCCTGGGCCTGGCGCGGGCGTTCGCCCACGCGGGACGGCTGCTGATCCTCGACGACGCCACGTCCAGCCTGGACACGCTCACCGAGCGGGAGGTCGAGCGGGCGCTCGCCCGGGAGGTCCGGCCGGGCACCCGGCTCGTCATCGCGCACCGGCTGTCCTCCGCGGCCCGCGCCGATCTGGTGATCTGGCTGGACGAGGGCCGCGTACGGGCCACCGGACCGCACGCGCGACTGTGGCGCGACCCGGAGTACCGGGCGGTCTTCGCGGCCGCGGCCGACGGGGGCGCGTCATGAGGAAGCCGGGGCCGGCGGCCCGCGTCCTGCCCCAGGCGCGGCGGTTCCTGCAACGCAGGAAGCGCGCCCTGCTCGTCCTCACCGGCTGGTCCCTGCTGGAGTCCGCGCACACCTTCCTCACCGGCTACGGGGTGGCCCGCGCCCTGGACGACGGCTTCCTCGCCGGGCGGACCGGCACCGGCCTGCTGTGGCTGGCGGCCGCCGCGGCCGCCGCCCTGGTGGGCGGGGCCGCCGTACGCGGAGTGTTCGCCGGGCTCGCCGGACTGGTCGAACCGCTGCGGGACGGGCTGGTCCGGCGGGCGGTGTCCCAGGCGCTCGCCCGGGCGGTGACGGATCCCGCCGGGACGGGCGGCGGTACGGCGCACAGCGCGGCGGTGTCCCGTCTGGTCCACCAGACCGAGATGGCCAGGGACAGCTTCGCCGGACTGGTCCTCACCGCCCGGTCGTTCGTCTTCACCGCCCTCGGCGCGCTGCTCGGCATGGCGTCGCTGGCGCCCGCGCTGCTGCTGGTCGTCGTTCCACCGCTGCTGCTGGGGCTGGCGCTGTTCGTGGCGACCCTCGTCCCGATGGCCGCCGCGCAGCGGGCGTTCCTCGACGCCGACGAGGAGCTCTCGGCCCGGGTCGGCGCGGTCGGCGCCGGACTGCGGGACGTGGTGGCGTGCGGCGGCGAACGCCGGATCGCCGAGGACGTGGGCCGGGTCGTCGACACCGCGGAGCGCCTGTCGCGCCGGCTGGCCCGCTGGGCGGGGATCCGCACCCTCGCCCTCGGGGCGGCGGGCCGGCTGCCGGTCGTGGCGCTCGTGGTGATGACCCCCTGGCTGCTGCGGCGCGGGATCACCGCGGGCGCGCTGCTGGGCGCGCTCACCTACCTCGTCCAGGCGCTGCTGCCGGCGCTGCACACCCTGATGGCCGCGCTGGGCGCCGCGGGTACCCGGCTGCTGGTGGTGCTGGACCGGTTCGGGACGCAGGAGCCCCGCCTGCCGGGCGACGCGCCCGCCGGGGGAGAGGGCGGCACGGAGCCGGAGGGCGGGGCCACCCCCTCCGGGCCCGCCGCCCGGGCCGACCCCGGCACGGTCGCCGCCCCGGCGGACCCCGGTGCGGTCGCCGCCCCGGCCGACGGTGCCACGGGAGCCGTGCCCCCTGCTCCGCACGGGCCACCGCAGGTGGCCACGGTCCCGCACCGCCGGCCCGGGACGCGGCACCCGCGGGCCGCCGCCGTCGAGTTGAGGGGCGTCGGCTTCGCCTACGGTCCCAGGGCCCGCCCGGTGCTCGACGGTCTGGATCTGGTGGTCGAGCCGGGGGAGCACCTTGCCGTGGTCGGCCCCAGCGGAATCGGCAAGTCGACCCTCGCGGCCCTGCTCGCCGGGCTGCTGGAGCCCGGCCGGGGCACGGTCCTGATCGACGGCGCCCCCGCCCGCCGGCCGGGCCCGCCGGGACCGGACCCGCGCAGGGTCCTGCTGCCGCAGCAGGCGCACGTCTTCACCGGGACGGTCCGCGACAACCTCCGCTACCTGCGCCCCGGCGCAGGGCCCGCCGAGGTCGAGGAGACCGTCGAGGCCCTCCGCCTCGGCCCGCTGGTACGGCGCCTCGGGGGCATCGGCGCCGTGCTCGACCCCGGCAGGCTGTCGCAGGGGGAGCGGCAGCGCCTCGCGCTCGCGCGCGCCCACCTGGCCGGCGCGCCCCTGCTCGTCCTCGACGAGGCCACCTGCCACCTCGACGCGGAGAGCGAGGAGCACGCGGAGCGCACCCTCGCCGCGTGCCCCGGCACCCTGATCGTCATCGCCCACCGCCTGTCGTCGGCGGTACGGGCCGACCGCGTGCTGGTCCTGGACGGCACGCACGCGGTGTGCGCGCCGCACCGGGAACTGCTGGGCGCCTCGCCGCTCTACCGCGACCTGGTGGGCGTCGCCGCGGGCTGACGGCCGGCGCGGCGCCCGCTCACACCCATCCCGCGCCCTGCGTTATCCGTATGGCGTCGATGCGGTTGCGCGCCCCCACCTTGCGCGTGGCCGAGGCCATGTAGTTGCGCACCGTGCCGTTCGACAGGTGCAGCCCGCGGGCTATCTCGGCGATCGACTCCCCCTCGGCCGCGCGGGCCAGCACGCTCAGCTCCCGGGCGGTCAGCGGCATCCGGGACGCCTCGAGAAAGCCGAAGGCGAGCGATTCGTCGACGAACCGCTCGCCTTCCGCGACCTTGCGGATGGCCCGCACCAGGCGTCCTGGCGAGGCGTCCTTGTCCACGTACCCCAGTGCCCGCGCCTCGAAGGCCTTGCGCAGCGTCCCCGGCCTCGCCGCCGAGGCGAGCACCAGCAGTCCGATGTGCCGGCCCAGCGCCGCTCCGCCCCCGGCCGACCCGCCCTCCAGCATCGTCGCGGTGCCCGGACAGTCGAGGTCGACCACGCACACGTCCGGTCGTAACGACTCGACGTGCTGCTGGGCGGTGCGCCAGCCGGAGGCGGCCACGTCGAACGACTCCTCCGAACTGAGCAGCGCCGTGAGCGCCGACCTCAACAACCCGACGCTGTGCAGGACAAGGACCTGGGTCATGTGGTTTCCCCTCCCGGTGATCGCCCGGCCGCTGCCCGGGCGCTCGCATGACACACATGCGACTGCCCGCAACCGCGGCGCAGGAACCTTTCGGTGCGGCGTGCGGGGCGCACGGCAGGGCCGCTCGGGCGCCCCCTGCGCCACCGTGCGCGGGCGTGCGCCCTTACTCGTGCGCGACGGCGTTGTTCCGGTCGGCACCGAGGACCCCGCCGGACCTCTCCGCCCGGTCCATCAGCCGGGACAGCTCCACCCGCGACCGCACCTGGAGCAGCGCGAAGACGTTGCGCAGATGGTGGTCGACGGTGCGTGGGCTGATCGACAGCCGCGCCGCGACCTCGCGGTTGGTGGCGCCCTCGGCGACGCAGCGCGCGATCCGCAGCTGCTGCGGCGTCAGCCCGGGCAGCAGCGCGACCGGTTCGCGGCGAGGCCCGGACGCCTCCCCGGTGGCGCGCAGTTCGGCCCGGGTCTGCTCGGCCCAGGGGTGCGCGCCGGAGCGTTCGAAGGCGACCAGCGCGTCCCGCAGCCGGCCCCGGGCCTCCAGCGGCCGGCGCCGGCGGCGCAGCCACTTGCCGTACAGCAGCAGGGTGCGACCCCGCTCGAAGTCGCCCCCCGCCTCCTCGTGCCGGTCCAGCGCCTCCGCGTACAGCGCCTCCGCCTCCGCGGGCCCGGCCAGCAGCGCCCGGCACCGGGCGAGCTGTGCGGGCGCCTGCGGATCGACGCCCTGCGCCGCCCACCCGGCGAACGCCTCGGCCGCCGCCCGCGCGTCGTCGTCCTGTCCGGCCGGCACGGCCGCCTCGACGAAGCACGGCACGGCGAGCATGCGGACGCCGAAGTGGCCGCAGCGGGGACCCGGCCGCACCAGCGGGCGGAGGCGCGCGGCGGCGTCGTCCGCCCGGCCGCGCCCCAGGTCGGCGCGGGCCGCCGCCCACTCCGCCAGAGTGGCGGCCTGGGCGAGACCGTGCGGGCGCGCGACGGCCAGGGCGTGCCCGGCGTGTCCGGCCACGGCCCCGGCGTCCCCCTCCACCGAGGCCACCAGCGCGAGGATGGCGTGCTGGTGGGCCACCGTGTTGCGCGTACCGGCCCGCAGCGCCCGGCGCAGCCCCTCCTGGGCGTGCGCCCGGGCCCGCGCGTGCCGTCCCGCCCGCAGCTCCGCGTACGCCAGGTGCTCCAGCACCCGGGGCAGCAGCCCGACCAGCCCCCGCGTCCGGGCGAGCGCCAGAGCCCGGGCGTGGATGCGGCACGCCGCCGGGCTGTCGCCGAGCACGAGCGCGGCGCCGCCGGCCCGCAGCAGCCACACCGGATCGTCCTGGCCGGCGCCCCGGGCCAGCACCCTGCGCAGCGGCTCCCGCGCCTCCTCCAGCCGCGCGCCGAGCGCCGCGCGCAACCCGGTCCGGTAGTCGTGGGCCAGCGCGGGCTCGCCCGGGAGACGGTCGCCGGCCAGGGCGGCGAGGCAGGCCGGCACGTCGCCCATCGCCCAGGCCGCGTCGGCCATCGCGAGCCGCGCGGTCAGGGCGCGTTCCGGGTCGTACGGGCCGAGCGTCGCGGCCGCCACCCGGAGCATCGCGTGGGCGTCGCCGACGGGGCCGTCGTCCAGGGCGAGCGTGCCCCGCAGGAGCTCCGCCCGTCCCCGTACGGCCGCGTCCGCGGCCCGCCGCCCGGCGGCGAGCAGCTCCCGGGCCCCCTGCGGCCGCCCCGCCAGCCCGGCGAACTCCGCGGCGGCCGTCGACCGGTCCGCGCGGACACCCTCGTCGGCGGTGAGCTCCGCGGCACGGGCCAGCGCCACCGACCGCTCCAGCAGCCCGGCGCCCGCGGCCCCGAAAGGCCCCGCGCCCAGGTCCCCCGGTTCCGCGCCCAGGTCTCCCGGTTCCGCGCCCGCGGCCGCCCCGGCGGCGTCCCTCCGCGGGCCGGGCCCGAGGCCCCCGCCCGGTGCACCGGTGGCGACGGACGGGGCCGGTGCGACGGACACGGTCCCGAAAGGCCCCGCGCCCGCGTCGCCCGGTTCCGCGCCCACGCCTCCCGGTTCCGCGCCCGCCCCGGCCGGGCCCGCGGCGTGGGCAGCGGTCCCCGGGCGCGACAGGCCGACCGCCGCCCGTACACCCGGCGCCCCGGGCGAGCGGCCCGCCCCCGCCGCGGCCGCCAGCTCGTCGGCGAGGCGTGCGTCGGTGCCCTCCGCGGCGGCGGCCCGGTGCAGCAGCCGGGACAGCGTGTGGCGCTCACCCGGCAGGACGGAGGCCAGCACCGCGTGCGCCGCCCGGCGCCGCGACAGCGTGGCGTGCGCCAGTACCGCCCGGCGCAGCAGCGGGCTGACGAACCGGACGACCTGCACCGCCTCCCCGGCCACCCTGATCACACCCGCCGCCTCGGCGGCGTCCAGCGCCTCCGGGCCGATGCCCGCCTCCCTGGCGGCCCGGAGCACCACGGCCGTCTCCGCACCCGCGGCCGACGGCTCCACTTCCTCGGCGGCCGCCGCGAGCAGCAGCACCTGTCCGGTGTCCGGCGCCAGCCCCTCCAGGCGGCTGCCGAACGTGCGCAGCAGGACACCGCGGTCGGCGAGCGGCCGGGGCAGCGACTCCTGCCCGGCCAGCTGCGCCGGTGTCAGCCGGGCGACGACCGCCTCGATCAGGGCGGGGTTGCCCCCGGCCTCGTACAGGATCGCGTCCCGGACCGCCGGATCGGCCGAGCCGCCGGTCAGCCCGTCCACCAGCGCGGCCGCCGCGCGGTCGCCGAGCGGACCCGGGCGCAGGACGGGCAGCCCCGCGAAGTCCGGGTCACGTTCCCGGTGTCCGGCCACGGACAGCAGCAGTCCGACGGTGCGCGGCGACTGCGGACGCCGCGCCGCGAAGCCGAGTTCCGCCCGCGACCGGGCGTCCCACAGGTGCGCGTCGTCGACGCACACCAGCAGCGGCCCGGCCCCGGCGGGCCCCGCGCCGCGCAGCAGCTCCATCAGACCGCCCGGCTCCAGCCCCGAGCGCAGGACGCCGGCGGCGCCCCGGTCTCCCGTGGCGCACAGCAGCGCGTGCACCCCGCTGTACGGCAGGCCGCGCTCGGCCGGCACCGCCTTCGTGTACACGGCGCGGCCGTTCGTGAAGTCCGCGGCGGCCCGCCGGAGGAGCGCCGTGCGGCCCATCCCCGGCTCCGCGGCGATCAGCAGCGCGCCTCCGCGGCCGGATCGCAGCCCGTCCAACAGAGCTGCTACGGCTTCGAGTTCAGCGCTCCGGCCGTATATCCCGGTCATACCGGTCACGTTACTTCGGTGTAAACGAGCCGGGAAGCGGCGTTGGGCCCGTGCCCAACGCCGCAGGCGGAACTCTGTGCCGCAGCACCGGTTCCGGGTCCCCGGACGGACCCCGGGTCCGTCCCGGCGGTGCCGCGGGGAGGGCTGTCAGGAGGTGTGCGGACAGTTGCCCCGGTACTCCTCGATGGTGAGGCTCGGGCGCGGCAGCGGGCAGAGGAACTGCTCGTAGCGGGTGTCGTTGTCGATGAACCGCTTGAGCCAGGAAATGCTGAACTTCGCGATGGTGGTGTCGGAGGTGTTCGGCGTGAAGTGGTCCGCGCCGTTCAGCTCCAGGTACGCCTTGTCGAGCGTGGCGGGCAGACTCGTGTAGAACGGCTCCGAGTGCGTGGCCACCGGTGCGATGGAGTCGCCGTCGGCGCCGATGAGCAGCGTCGGGGTCTTGATCTCCGGCCATGTCTTGTCGGTGTTCCAGCCGGTGAGGGGGATCGCTGCCTGGAGGGAGGGCCGGCTCTTGGCCGCCTCCAGCGAACCGCCGCCGCCCATGGAGTGGCCCATCACGCCCAGCCGCGTGCTGTCGATGCGGCTCCGCACGGTGCTGCGCTGGGTGAGGTAGTCCAGCGCCGCGAGGAGCTGGCGGCCGCGGCTGTCGGGCTGGTCGAGGGTGGTGTTGGTGTCGATCGTGAAGACCACGAAGCCCTGGGAGGCGAGTCTGGGGCCGTACCAGGCGATGGAGGACTGGGTTCCGGTGAAGCCGGGGGAGATGGCCACGGCTCCGAAGGTGCCGTCGGCGGTGGTGGTCGGGTAGTGGATGGTGCCACCGCCGAAGCCGGTCACGCTCAACGACGAGACCGTGGTCTGGGAGACCGCGTAGGGCCCGCGCACGGCCTCGATGCTCGCGGTGGTGGGGGCGGGGCCGCGCTCGTAGGGGTTGTCCGCGGCCTGTGCGGCACCGGGGGTCATGGTCATGCCAATGCAAGCCGCGGCGAGGAGCGCCGCCAAGGTGTGTCGCTGCACGACTGAGTCGTCCTCTCGGTCGTGGCGGCGCGGCCCCGGGTGCCCGGGCGTCACCGCCGTGTTCACCAGCGGTGCCACTGTCGCGGCGCTCACGGCACACGGGCATCGGTGGAATCACCGGTCGTCACGCGGGGTACGCGGCGGACGTCCGGTACGACAAGGAGCGTGACCCCCCATGGACGAGACCGCACCGGTGCCGCCCGAGCGCAGGACGGCCCCCGACGGCGTGACCGAGCTGCCCACCGTCAGCAGCCTCGCGGAACTGGGTGACCTGGTGGAACACCACGGGCCGCTCTACATCCGCTGGTCCCGCAGCCCGGCCGACGACGTGCGGGACACGCACAGCGCGGACCACCTCACCGGGATCACCATGCCCGGCCTGTCGGCGAACCCCCTCCAAATCGAGAAGTGGTGGGGCGACCGCCCGGTGCGGCTGTGGGTCGCCAGGCGCCTCTACGACTACTGCCACCTGCGCGAGGAGCGGGACGGCGACGTACGCCCCTGGACCCTGCGCGGCCGGGAAGTGGCCCGGGGGCCGGACAACGAGCCGCTGCTCCGCGACATCGAGCCGGTCTGCTGGATCGACCTCGCGGTGATCGAGGAGGCCGAGGAAGAGGTGGCCCGCCAGCGCCGCCCCTGGGGGCCCATGCGGCGCTGATCCCCCCGGCGGGGCCGCGGCCGGGAGCGGCGGCCCGGCGTTATGGCGACCTCCGCGAAGACGGGACCGGGGGCCCGCGTAGCGGCGGGGCTCCGGGGCAGACGGGACCGGGGGCCCGCGCACCGGCGGGCTCCGGAAAGACGGGACCGACGGCCGCGCAACGGCCGGGCCCCAGGAAAGACAGGACGCATGTCCACAGCGAACGATCACGGGCAGCCGCTCCGGCGCGCCCTCACCACGCGGCTGCTCTACTTCTTCATCCTGGGCGACGTCCTGGGAGCGGGCGTCTACGTCCTGATCGGCCAGGTCGCGGCCGACTCGGGCGGCGCCGTCTGGGTGCCCCTGACCGTCGCGCTCGTCCTCGCGCTGCTCACGGCGGCGTCGTACGCCGAGCTCGCCACCAAGTACCCGAGGGCCGGTGGTGCGTCGCACTACGTCACCCGCGCCTACGGCCCGTTCGCCGGCTTCCTCGCCGGGTTCTGCATGCTGGCCGCCGGGGTCGTGTCCGTCGCGGCGCTCGCCCGCGGGTTCGCCGGCGACTACCTGTCGGCCTTCGCCACGCTCCCCGTCGCGCTCGTCGCCGTGCTGTTCCTGGCCGCCCTCGCGCTGCTCAACGCGCGCGGCATCCGCGAGTCCACCCGCGCCAACGTCGTCGCCACGCTCATCGAGGTGGGCGGCCTGGTCGTCATCGTCGCCCTCGGAGCATGGCTCCTGCTGCGCGGCGAGGGCGACGCCGGGCGGCTGACCCAGCTCGGCACGGCCGGGCAGGGGGCGGCGGCGGCCGTCCTGAGCGGCGCGGTGCTGGCGTACTACTCGTTCGTGGGCTTCGAGACCTCCGTCAACGTCGCCGAGGAGACCCGCGACCCGCGGCGCTCCTACCCCCGCGCCCTGTTCGGCGCGCTCGCCACGGCCGGCTGCGTGTACGTGCTCGTCGGCATCGCCGCCTCCGCGGCCGTACCGACCAGCACACTGGCGCGGTCCAGTGGGCCGCTCCTGGAAGTGGTCAGGGCGGCGGGCGGAGTACCGGTGTGGCTGTTCAGCGCGATCGCGCTGGTCGCCGTGGCCAACGGCGCCCTGCTCACGGGCATCATGTCCTCGCGCCTCGCCTACGGCATGGCCCGCGACGGGCTGCTGCCCCCGGTCCTCACCCGGGTGCTGCCCGCGCGCCGTACGCCGTGGGTGGCGATCGCGGCCACGACCGCGCTGTCGATGCTGCTGGCCCTCACCGGGAGCGTCGCGACCCTCGCCTCCACGCTGGTCCTGCTCCTGCTGGTGGTCTTCTTCCTGGTCAACACCGCCGTGCTGGTGCTGCGCCGGGACCGGGGCACGGGGGGCCACTTCCGGGCGCCGGCCGTGATCCCCGTCCTGGGCGCGGCCTCGTGCGTCCTGCTCGCCACCCGCATCGAGGCGCAGGTGTGGCTGCGCGGACTGCTCGTGCTCGCCGCGGGACTGGTGCTCGGAGCGGTGGCCGTGTACCGGCGCGGCGCGGACCGCACAGCGCCCGGCGCTCCCGACCGGGACGCCTCCGCCCCTGACGCTTCCGGCCGTGACGCATCCAGCCGGAACGCTTCCGACCGGGACGCTTCCGCCCCCGGCGGTGCCGCCGCACCGGAGCGCGACGCCGCCGCGGACGCGTCGCACCCGGCCGTGTGACGGGCGGGCACGACGGCACGGCGATCGGAGCGGGAAGGGCCGCGACGTGGGTCAGGAGTCGCGCGTCGCGGCCATGCCGAGCGTGAGCAGACCGAGCACCACCCACCCGAACCAGAGCCAGCCGTTGCTGCCCAGCGCAACCGTGTACGCCGTCGTCAGCACCAGCGCCCCGACGGTGAGCACACTCATCGCCTTCGTGGAACCGGACATGCGCGCCCTCCTCCCGGCCCCGGCCGCCAGGCCGACGGGCCGTAGGACCATGGTCACCCCGAGGCCGCCCCGGGCGCTACCGCCTGTGCGGTCCTGTGCGCTACTGTCCGCGCGCCTGCAGCGACGCCAGGTAGGCGCCCCGGGCGCTACCGCCTGTGCGGTCCTGTGCGCTACTGTCCGCGCGCCTGCAGCGACGCCAGGTAGGCGTTGTAGGCGGCGAGCTCCTTGTCGCCGTCCCGGTCGGCGGCCCGGTCCTTGCGCACTGCGTGCCGCTGCTCGGAGCGGTACCACTGGTACACCAGCGCGATCAGCACCAGCACCGAGGGGATCTCGCTGAACGCCCAGGCGATGCCGCCCGCGGCGTTCTGGTCGGCGAGCGCCTCGATACCGAGTGAGGCCGGCGGGTTGGCGTACGCCTTTACCATCGGCTCCGACGCCATCATCAGCGCGATCCCGAAGAAGGCGTGGAACGGCATGCCCGCGAAGAGCTCCAGCATCCGCATCACGTAGCCGGGGCGGTGCGGGCCCGGGTCCACGCCCATGATCGGCCAGAAGAAGACCAGGCCGACCGCGAGGAAGTGGACCATCATCGCGATGTGCCCCGGCTTGGACCCCATGAGGAAGTCGAACAGCGGCGTGAAGTACAGCGCGTACAGGCTCGCGATGAACAGCGGGATCGTGAACACCGGGTGCGTCACGATGCGCATGTAGCGGCTGTGCAGCAGCGCGAGCAGCAGCTCCCGCGGGCCCTTGCCGCCGCGCCGCGAGGCCACCGGAAGCGCCCGCAGCGCCAGGGTGACCGGGGCCCCCAGGAGCAGCAGGATCGGCGACAGCATGCTGATCACCATGTGCTGCACCATGTGCACGCTGAACATGACCATGCCGTAGTCGTTCAGCTTGGTGCACATCACCAGCGCCACGGTCAGCACACCGGCGACGAAGAACACGATCCGTCCGACCGGCCAGGCGTCACCGCGCCTGCGGAGCCGGACCACGCCCCAGCCGTACAGCGCGAGCGCCAGCAGGCAGCCGGCCAGGAAGAACGGCTCCGGTGAGAACGCCAGCCCCCTCCCCAGCGTGAACGGCGGCAGGTCCATCGTCATGCCGTGCCCGCTGTGATCCATCCGCCGGCTCCTGATTCGTGCTGGTCGTCCGCTTGCCGGTCAAGACTAGAGCCGCCCCCGGTCGCGACTGCGACCGGGGGCGGGTCATTCACCGCACAACAGACATCAGAGGACGGTCTCGGCCTCGTCGTACCGCTCCGACGGCACCGTCTTCAGCGTCTCGACGGCCTGCGCCAGCGGCACCATCACGATGTCGGTGCCGCGCAGCGCGGTCAGCATCCCGAATTCCCCCCGGTGCGCCGCCTCCACCGCGTGCCAGCCGAAGCGGGTGGCCAGCACCCGGTCGTACGCGGTGGGCGTGCCGCCCCGCTGGACGTGGCCGAGGATCACCGCACGCGCCTCCTTGCCGAGGCGCTGCTCCAGCTCGCCGGCGAGCTGCTGCGCCACACCGGCGAACCGCTCGTGGCCGTAGATGTCCTTGCCGCCCTCGTCGAAGGCCATGGTGCCCTCGCGGGGCTTGGCACCCTCGGCGGCCACCACGATCGCGAACCGCTTGCCCGCACGGAAGCGCTCGCCGACCCGGGCCGTGAGCTCCTCGATGTCGAAGGGGCGCTCCGGGACGACGATCGCGTGCGCACCGGCCGCCATGCCCGAGTGCAGCGCGATCCAGCCGGTGTGCCGGCCCATGACCTCGACGATCAGCACCCGCTGGTGCGATTCGGCGGTGGTCTTCAGCCGGTCCAGGGCCTCGGTGGCGACGCCGACGGCCGTGTCGAAACCGAAGGTGACGTCGGTCGACGCGATGTCGTTGTCGATCGTCTTCGGCACGCCGACGATCGGCAGCCCCGCCTCGGAGAGCAGGTTCGCGGCCTTGAGCGTGCCCTCGCCGCCGATCGGGATGATCGCGTCGAGGCCCAGTTCGGCGACGTACCCCTTGGCGCGCTCGACGCCGTCCACGAGATGGGCCGGCTGCACGCGGGAGGAACCGAGGATCGTGCCGCCGCGGGCCAGGATGCCCGCCACCGCGTCCAGGTCGAGCTTGCGGTAATCGCACTCCAGGAGGCCCTTCCAGCCGTCGTGGAAGCCGATGACCTCGTCGCCGTGGTCGACGACGGCACGGTGCACGACGGAGCGGATGACGGCGTTCAGACCGGGGCAGTCGCCGCCGGAGGTGAGCACACCAATGCGCATAGCCCGAAATACCTTTGCAACGTGGGCCGACTCCCGGACCACGTCGTCCGGTTGGATCCCCGCCACCCTACCGGCGTTGGGTGACGGGGCCGAACCGAGCGTCCGACTACTGGACGGTATTCGGAGAATCCGACAATGGACCCGGCGTCAGGCGGGCTGGCTGGCCGCCGCGATCCGCTCCGCGCGCAGCGCCTCGTACCACCGGTCGTCGGTCGGCGGCAGCGCGTTCACGTCGAGGGCCAGCTTCAGCAGCAGGTCCGCGATCTGCGGGTTGCGCGCCATGACCGGTCCGTGCATGTACGTCCCGAAAACGGTCTCGTTGTACGCGCCTTCGGTGCCGTCCCCGGTGCCGTTGCCGTTGCCGAAGACGGTCCGGGCGAACGGGCGGGCGGTCGGACCCAGGTGCGTGATGCCCTGGTGGTTCTCGAAGCCGGTCAGCTGGGGCAGGCCCAGGGCCGGGTCGATGTCCGCCAGCACGTCGCCGACGCACCGGGCGCCCTCGCCGCGCGTGGAGATCACGTCGATCAGGCCGAGCCCCGGCTCGCGCTCACCGAGGTCGTTGATGAACTCGTGGCCCAGGATCTGGTAGCCGGCGCACACCGAGAAGATGATCGCGCCGTTGCCCGCCGCGCGGTTCAGCCCGCCGTCGCGGCGCAGCCGCTCGGCCGCCAGCCGCTGCGGACGGTCCTCACCGCCGCCGATGAGGTAGATGTCGCCGGACGTCGGGACCGGCTGGTCGCTGCGCACGTCCACCCGCTGCACGTCCAGGCCGCGCTGCCGGGCGCGGCGCTCCACCACGAGGGCGTTGCCCTGGTCTCCGTACGTACTGAGCAGGTCCGGGTAGACCCACACCAGACGCAGACTGCTGTCGCTCATGCTCTTGTCCTTCACGGGCTCAGTTGCCGACGCGGCGGCGTACGTCCTGGAACGCGGTGTAGTTGGCGATCAGCTCGATCCGTCCCGGCGGGGACAGCTGGACCGCCTCGTCGAGCGTGTCGCTCACCCGGAAGTCCAGGCCCGCCACCTCCAGGCGCACCGCCAGGTCGAGGCGGCGGTCGCCGATGACGACGATCGGGTGCCCGGCCAGTCGCGTGTAGTCCACGTCCCACAGCCAGGACGTGTCCGTGCCGTCGGCGCCGCGGGCGTTGACGGAGAGGATCACCGGCGTGGGCGGCGGGTCGATCAGCGAAAACGTTTCGAGCCAGCCCGCGGGGTTCTTCGCCAGCAGCAGCCGCAGCTCACGGCCGAGGAACGAGACCACGTCGTACCGGCCGGCCACCGCCTGCACCTGGTACATCCGCTCCAGGGCGACCTGCGGCGGTACGCCGAACACGGCCGCGACCGCGGCGGACGTGGTGGCGTTCGCCTTGTTGGCGCGACCGGGGAGCTGGAGGTGGATCGGCCAGGCCGAGCCGTGCGGGTCCAGCACGTGGTCGCCGCTGAGCGCCCAGCTCGGGGCGGGGCGGCGGAAGCCGCACTCGCCGCAGAACCAGTCGTCGCCGGGGCGCTGCATGACACCGCCGCAGGCGGGGCACGACCAGGCGTCGTCCTTCCACTCCTGGCCGGCCGCCACCCAGACGACGTTGGCGGAGGACGACGCGGCCCACACGACCAGCGGGTCGTCGGCGTTGGCGATGACGACGGCCTTGGACCCGGACAGGCCCTCCCGCCACTTCTCGGCCAGCATCCGCGTCTCGGCGGCCCGGTCGAGCTGGTCGCGCGAGAGGTTGAGCAGCGCGATCGCCTTGGGCTCGACGTCGCGCGCGACCCCGGCCAGGTACTTCTCGTCGACCTCGATGACGCCGTACTTCGCGTCCGAGCCGCCCGCGAGGGCCGAGGTGATGCCCGCGGGCATGTTCGCGCCGAGCGCGTTCGAGACGACCGGGCCACTGGCCCGCAGCGCCTCGGCGATCAGCCGGGTGGTGGTGGTCTTGCCGTTGGTCGCCGACACCAGGACCACGTCCAGGTGCTGCGCCAGCCGTCCCAGCAGGTCGGGGTCGAGCTTGAGCGCCACCCGGCCGCCGATCACCGATCCGCTGCCGCGTCCCGCCGCGCGAGACACCGCCGCTGCGGCCTTGCCTGCCGTCACGGCCAGCTTGGCTCGCGGCGACAGCGGCTCCGAGTTGCCTGCCATCGTCCTTGTTCCTCCTAGCGTGGGTCCGGGCTCAGCCTATCGAGATCCGGACGAGGGCCCGAACCGCGCCACCTGCTGAAACGGTCGGGTGACGGCGCAACCGGTACGGAACGTACGCTGACGCCATGCGAAACCGCCCGATCCCCGGCAGTTCCGGCCGTGTCCACACCATGACGCTGCTCGGCGAACCGGTGCTCCACACGCCCTGCGAGCCCGTCACCGACTTCGGCCCGTCCCTGGCCCGGCTGATCGAGGACATGTTCGCGACGATGTACGCGGCGCAGGGCGTCGGCCTCGCGGCGAACCAGATCGGTGTCGGTCTGCGGGTGTTCGTCTACGACTGCCCCGACGACGAGGACGTCCGGCACCTGGGCCACGTCGTCAACCCCCGGCTGGTGGAGGCGGACGGGGTCACGATGCGCGGGGCCGAGGGCTGCCTGTCCCTCCCGGGCCTGGAAGCGGGGACCGAGCGCTTCGACCACGCGGTGGTGGAGGGCGTGGACCTGCTGGGTGCCCCGGTGCGCGTGGAGGGGACGGGGTTCTTCGCGCGGTGCCTTCAGCACGAGTGCGACCACGTGGAGGGGCTGGTGTACCCCGATCGCCTCACCGGCTGGCGCCGGGCGAAGGCGCTGAGGGCGGCACGCCGGGCGCCCTGGGCGCGGAACCGCTGACGGCGCTGACGGCCGCGGTCCACGGCCCGTCCTTCCGGGACCTGCTGCCCGATCAGCGAGGCCCGGCCCGGAAGGCAAATGAGAGGCCGGCGCCGCCCGCGCGGCCCGGCCCGGAAGGCACCCCCTAGAAGCCGGCGCCGCCCGCGCGGTCGTCGACCTGTTCCAGCCGGCCCCACAGCAGGTCCGCCAGGCCGCGCACCAACTCCGCGCGCGTGCACGGGCGTTCGCCGAGCCACCAGTCGCCGGCCGCGTGCATCATCCCGACGATGCCGTGTCCCCACACCCGGGCCATCACCTCGCTGGAGGGCCCGAGGTCGACGCGCTCGGCGATGACCTGCGCGAGCTCCTCGCCCATCCGGCGCAGCACGGGGGCCGAGTGCCGGCCTATGTCGAAGCCCTGCTCCGGCTGGTGGCCGGTGTCGTCCGAGGGGTGCATCAGGAAGCGGTACACCTGCGGCCGCGCCTCGATCGCGGCGAGGTAGGTGTCGAGCGTGGCCTCGACCCGCTGGCGCCGTTCGGCCGGTGCGTCCAGCGCGGTGCGCAGCGCGGCCAGCAGGGCGTCGGTGTGGCGCTTGGCGAGGGCCCGGTACAGGCCGCCCTTGTCGCCGAAGTGGCGGTACAGGATCGGCTTGGTGATGCCGGCCTCCGCGGCGATGGCGTTCATCGACGCCTGGGGCCCGTCGCGGAGCACCACGCGGTCGGCGGCCTCCAGCAGCTCGCGTCGCCGCTGGTCGGCGGACCTCTGCTGGTCGGTCCGATGTGTGGTGTCCATAGCGTTTCTCCCCGCCCGTGCGAATTCCGTGACGCCTGCGCAACGTAACACCCGTCCTCCGCCCGCTGTCGGTTGACAGCGGCTACTTGCCGGTAACAGACTGCGGTTACCGCTAGTAACACGCCGGGAGGAACCATGGCCGAGTTCACGCTCGATCTCAACGACGACCAGAAGCAGGTCCGTGACTGGCTGCACGGCTTCGCCAGGGACGTCATGCGACCGGCCGCCGCCGAATGGGACGAGCGTGAGGAGACTCCCTGGCCGATCATCCAGGAAGCCGCCAAGGTCGGCATCTACTCCCTCGACTTCTACGCCCAGCAGTTCTTCGACCCCACCGGTCTCGGCATCCCGGTGGCCATGGAGGAGCTCTTCTGGGGCGACGCCGGCATCGCCCTGTCCATCGTGGGCACCGGCCTCGCGGCCGTCGGCGTCCTCGCGAACGGCACCGAGGAGCAGATCGGCACCTGGATACCGCAGATGTACGGCGACGCCGACGACGTCAAGGTCGCCGCCTTCTGCTCCTCCGAGCCCGACGCCGGTTCGGATGTCGCCTCGATGCGTACCCGCGCGGTGTACGACGAGGCCAAGGACGAGTGGGTCCTCAACGGCACGAAGACATGGGCCACCAACGGCGGCATCGCGGGCGTCCACGTCGTCGTCGCGGTCGTCGACCCCGGCCTGGGCTCCAAGGGGCACGCGTCCTTCATCGTGCCGCCGGGCACCCCGGGCCTCTCGCAGGGCCAGAAGTTCAAGAAGCACGGCATCCGCGCCTCCCACACCGCCGAGGTCGTCCTGGAGGACGTCCGGGTCCCCGGCTCCTGCCTGCTCGGCGGCAAGGAGAAGCTGGACGAGCGGCTCGCCCGGGCCCGCGAGAAGGCCGCGAAGGGCGGCGAGCGCGTGAAGAACGCCGCCATGGCCACCTTCGAGGCCTCCCGTCCGGCCGTCGGCGCGATGGCGGTGGGCACCGCCCGCGCCGCGTACGAAGTGGCCCTCGACTACGCGAAGACCCGCCGGCAGTTCGGCCGCCCGATCATCGACAACCAGGGCATCGCCTTCCAGCTCGCCGACATGCGCACCCGGATCGACGCCGCCCGCCTGCTCGTGTGGCGCGCCTCCTGGATGGCCACCACCGGCAAGCCGTTCACCGCGGCCGAGGGCTCCATGTCCAAGCTGTACGCCAGCGAGGTCGCCAAGACCGTCACGGCGCAGGCCGTCCAGATCCTCGGCGGCAACGGCTTCACCCGCGAGTACCCGGTGGAGCGCATGCACCGCGACGCCGCCATTTACACCATCTTCGAGGGCACGAGCGAGATCCAGCGCCTGGTCATCGCCCGCACCCTGTCGGGCATGCCGATCCGCTGACCGCGTGCCGGGCCGGTGGCGGAGCGCCTCCCCCGTGTGAGGCGCCCCGCCGGTCCGTGTCACCTCACTTGACCGACCCCGCCATCACGCCTTGCACGAAGTGCCGCTGGAAGGCGAAGAAGACCACCACCGGCACGACCAGGGAGAGGAAGGCGCCCGGCGCGAGGACGTCGATGTTGCTGCCGAACTGGCGCACCTGCGACTGGAGTTCCACCGTCAGCGGCTGCGAGGAGGTGTCGGCGAAGAGCAGCGCCACCAGCATGTCGTTCCAGACCCACAGGAACTGGAAGATCGCCAGGCTCGCGATGGCGGGCCGGCCCACCGGCAGCACCAGCTGCGTGAAGATCCGCCACTCGCCGCCGCCGTCCATACGGGCGGCCTCCAGCATCTCCCGCGGGATGTCGGCGAAGTAGTTGCGCAGCAGGAACACCGCGAACGGCAGACCGTACGCGACGTGGAACAGCACCACGCCCGGGATCGTGCCGAACAGCCCCAGCTGTCCGAAGAGCTTCGCCACCGGCAGCAGGCCGACCTGGACCGGCACCACCAGCAGCGCCACCACCAGCAGGAAGATCCAGTCACGGCCGGGGAACTCCAGCCAGGCGAAGGCGTATCCGGCGAGCGCCGCGATGACGACGACCAGCACGGTCGTCGGCACCGAGATCAGCACCGTGTTCCAGAACGCCCGGGTGATGCCCGCGTTGCCCAGCAGTGCCGCGTAGTTGTCGAAGGACAGCTGCCCGGGGTCGGTCAGCGCCGTCCACCAGCCGCTCGCCGCGCTGTCCTGCGCCGAGCGCAGTGACGACAGCAGCAGGCCCGCGACCGGAGTGACCCAGATCAGGCCGATGACGGCCAGGAACGCCTGCACCACTCCGTTCCCCAGCCAGCGGCGCAGCCGCCCGCCGCCCGGCGTCGATACGGTCGCGCTCATGACTGACTCCTGCGGAAACGGCGGACGTTGAACACCATGGCCGGGATCACCAGCAGCAGGAGCAGCACGCCCAGCGCACTGCCGAGCCCCTGGTTGTTGCCGCCGCCGAAGGACACCAGCCACATCTGGGTGGCCAGCACGGTGGCGTCCTCCTGCACCGGGCCGGGCGCGATGATGTAGATGAGGTCGAAGACCTTCATCACGTTGATGACGAGGGTCACGAAGACGACCGTCAGGACCGGAGCCAGTAGCGGCACCGTGATCCGGCGGAAGACCTGCCACTCGCTCGCACCGTCCATCCGGGCCGCCTCCAGGCAGTCGCGCGGCAGCGACGACAGGCCGGCGCCGATCAGCACCATGGCGAAGCCCGTCCAGATCCACAGGTACGCACCGATGATCGCCGGCGTGACCAGCGCCGGACCGAGCCACGACACGCCTTCGTACGGCGGCGCGAAGTTCTTCGCGGGCAGCCGGACGGTGTACGCGCCGGGGCCCAGGTCCGCGAAGCGGAACGAGCCGTCCGCCGCCGTGGTCGCGGTGGCGACCGCCGTGCCGTCCCGGACCGCCTCGACCGTCAGGCCCGGCAGTCCGCGCTCGGCGTCGTCGATCACGCCCGGACGTCCCCCGCCGCCGGGCGTGAAGTCCAGGTACACGGCCCCGCGCACCTCGCCCGGGCCCGGGGTCCCGCCCGCGGACGCCGGCTCGGCGGCCGCGGGCAGTTCCTTGGGCGGGACGCCGACGAGGCCGAGGGCGACCGACTGCCCCGGGGACACCGTCCTGGTGGTGCCGTACGAGCCGTCCGGTGCCTTGTCCAGCCCCTGGCCGTCACGCGGCCGGGCCGCCGGGTAGGACGACGAGTCCTCGAAGACGCCGTGCACGCCGACCACGGCCGCGTTGAGCACACCCTTGTCGGGGTCCTCCTCGTACGCCAGCCGGAAGATGATCCCGGCGGCCAGGAAGGAGACGGCCATCGGCATGAACAGCAGCAGCTTGAACGCGGTGGCCCAGCGGACCTTCTCCACCAGGACGGCCAGGATCAGGCCGAGCCCGGTGAGCAGCGTCGGCGCGACGACGACCCAGATGGCGCTGTTGCGGATGGCGGTGAGCGTGGCCGGGTCGCGGAACATCTCCGCGTAGTTGCCCCCGCCGACGAACCGGGTGCCGGTCGCGTCGAAGAAGCTGCGGCCGACGGAGAACAGCACGGGGTACACCACCAGCGCGCCGAGCAGCAGCAGCGCGGGCAGGACGAACGCCACTGCGATCATCCGGCGCCGGCGCCGGGCCCGCAGCCGCGGGTTGCCGGCCGGCCCGCCGGGCGGGGCGTCGGCCCGCGGCTGCGGGGGAGGAGCGGTGAGTGTGGTCATGGCGTCCGCCTCAGCTCTTGTACGCCTTGGCGGCGGCGGCCTCGAGCTGCGCCGCCGTGGCGGCCGGGTCCGACGGGTCGCGCAGGAAGTCCTGCAGCAGCTTCCACTCACCCGTGCCCTTGGTGCCGCCGAACGCCGCGGGCGCCTGGTCCGACATGTCGAAGCGCACCGAGTCACCCGCGTCGATCAGCGACTTGGCGGCCTCGCGCAGGGTGACGTCACCGTACGCGGCGAGGTCGACGTTCTCGTTGGGGGAGAGGAAGCCGCCGGCCTCCGCCCACACGGCCGCCGCCTCCGGCGTCGCGAGGAACTCCAGGAACGCCATGGCGGCCTTCGGGTTCTTGCCGTCCTTCAGCACGACGGCCGCGTCACCCCCGCTGACGACCGGCTCCTTGCCGCCCGCGACCGCGGGGAAGGGGAAGAAGCGGGCGTCCTCGCCGATCTTCTTGCCGAACTGGTCCTTGGCTATCCCGGCGACGAAGTCGCCCTCGTACACCATCCCGGCCTCCGGGTCGGGGCCGAAGACCTTTTCGACGGAGCCGGGGAAGTCGGTGGCCAGTGCGCCCTTCTGGCCGCCGGCGATCAGCTTCTTGTCGGAGAACAGCGACCCCAGCGTGGTCAGCGCCTTGACGACCGTCGGGTCGGTCCACTTGATCTTGTGCTGGGCGAGCTGGTCGTACTTCTCCGGGCCGGCCTGGGAGAGATAGATGTTCTCGAACCAGTCGGTGAGCGTCCAGCCGTCCTCACCGGCGACCGCGAAGGCCGGCAGGCCCGAGTCGGAGACCGCCTGCGCGGTCTTCAGCATCTCGTCGTACGTCTTGGGCGGCTTGACGCCCGCCTGCTCGAACGCCTCCGGGCTGTACCAGACGGTCGACTTGTGGGCCGCCTTGAAGTACAGGCCGTAGAGCTTGCCGCCGACGGAGCCGTAGTCCTTCCAGACCGGCGCGTAGTTGGTGTCGACGGACTTCTCGGTGGTCTTGGACAGCGGCGTGAGCCAGTTCTTCCGGGCGAACTGCTGGAGCACGCCGACCTGGGGGACCATCACCACGTCCGGTGCGTTGCCGCCCTCGATCTTGCTGCCGACGACCGTGGAGACGTTGTCACCGGTCGACACGAACTGCGTCTTGGCGCCGGTCTTCTCGGTGAAGGCGTCCAGCACCTTCTGGAAGTTCTTCTGCTCGGCGCCGGACCACACGCCCGCCACGTTCAGGGTCTGCCCGCTGAGCTCCTTGCTCCCGCCGCCGGCGCTGACCGGGTCGCCGCCGCAGGCGGTGGCGCCGAGCGCGAGGGTGAGGGCCGAGCAGCAGGCCAGGGCGGTCCGACGGAGCATCGGTCGTCGCGTCATCTCTGGGTTCCCTTCGGGGAGGAGGTGAGGTCGTCGCTGATCCACCAGGCGGCGGTGGATCCGGGCAGGACGCCGTCCGGGCAGATCCCGCTGGACAGCAGGGGGGCGCCGGTGACCGGGGCGGCCACCGGGGCGGTGGTGAAGTTCACGGCGCAGACGAGCCCGTCGCCGCGCACGAAGCCGAGGACGCCCGGCGGGGTGTCCAGCCAGCGCAGGGTGCCTTCGCCCAGCTGCGGCAGGCTGCTCCGCAGCTGCAGGCCGTCGCGGTACAGGTGCCAGAACGAGCGGGTGTCGGCCAGCGCCCGCTCGGTGGCGTGCTCGGCGAACCAGCCGGGCTGCGGCAGCCACGGGCGCGCGCTCTCCGCGCCCGTGCTGAAGCCGAACGGCGAGGCGTGGCCCGACCAGGGCAGCGGCACGCGGCAGCCGTCGCGGATCCGGGCGCGGCTGCCGGTGCGCCGGAAGATCGGGTCGGTGAGCACCTCGTCCGGCAGGTCCACGACCTCCGGCAGGCCCAGCTCCTCGCCCTGGTAGATGTACGCGGCGCCGGGCAGCGCCAGCATCAGCAGTGCGGCGGCCCGGGCCCGGGCGGCGCCCAGGCCGCTGCCCTCGGTGCCGGAGTCCCCGTACCGGGTGACGCTGCGGATCTGGTCGTGGTTGTTGAGCACCCAGGTGACGGTCGAGCCGGTGCCGGCGATGTCGCGGATGGCCTCGTCGATGACCTTGCGGAAGGCGTCGGCGTCCCAGGGCGCGCTGAGCAGGTCGAAGAAGAACGCCTGGTGCAGCTCGTCCGGGCGGACGTACTTGGCGTGCTCGCGGGCGGTCGGCACCGACACCTCGCCGACGAGCAGGCGCTCGCGGCCGTCGCGGGCCGTGTACTCCTCGCACACCGCGCGCCAGGCCCGCCACACGTCGTGGACCTCGGGCTGGTTCCAGGCGAGCGGGTTGACCGAGTCGCGGGTGCGGGCGTCGGCCTCGGGATCGGGGGAGTCGGGCAGCTCGGGGTGCTTGAAGAGCCCGGCGGCCACGTCGATGCGGAAGCCGTCGACCCCGCGGTCCAGCCAGAACCGCAGCACCTGGTCGAAGTGGGCGGGCACCTCCGGGTTGCGCCAGTTCAGGTCCGGCTGCTCGGGGGTGAACATGTGCAGGTACCACTGCCCGGGCGTGCCGTCCGCCTCGACCACCCGGCTCCAGGCCGGACCGCCGAACATGGCGTGCCAGTTGTTGGGCGGTACGTCGCCGTCCGGACCGCGGCCCTCGGCGAAGTGGAAGCGGGCGCGGGCCTCGCTGCCGGGGCCCGAGGCGAGCGCCTCGCGGAACCAGGCGTGCTCGCTGGAGCAGTGGTTCGGAACGATGTCCAGGAGCACCTTGATGCCGAGGCGGTGGGCGGCGGCGACCAGCCGCTCGAACTCGTGGAGGTCGCCGAAGACCGGGTCGACGTCGCAGTAGTCCGCGACGTCGTATCCGTGGTCGTGCTGCGGTGACGGGTAGAACGGGCTCAGCCAGATGCCGTCGACACCGAGCTTCTTCAGGTACGGCAGGCCGGCCCGGACCCCGGCGAGGTCGCCGATCCCGTCGCCGGTGCTGTCCAGGAAGCTGCGGACGTACACCTGGTAGATCACCGCGTCGCGCCACCAGTGGCGGCTGCTGAGGGCTGTGAGCATCACCCGTTGACCTGTTTCTTCGTGAAGGGGTGCACGCCACCCAGAGCGGGTAGCGGTTATGCATGCATGTTAAGTAGCGATGACGAGAGGGTGTCAATGAATGTGCGGCAACGAAACGGTAGGCAGGGGCTTATATCCCGGCTTGTCCGGTCTCCCGAGCGGGTTTGGTCCGGACGCTGGTACCTAACGGGTAGGTAGGGGGTCTGGCGGGGTGATCAGCTTCGGTGCGGGATCAGCGGCGGCGGGCGATCGCCGCGAGCTCGGCGGCCAGCCGGCGCACCGCCGCCTCGGGCGTCTGGTGCTGCGCCATCACGTCGTGCGCCACGGCCTGCACGGCCAGGCTGACCTGCTCGTAGTGCGGGCTCTTCGGGCGCGGCTCCGCCGCGAGCACGCTGGCCCGCAGCGCCGGCAGGTAGGGGAAGGCGCGCACCAGCGCGGGATCCGTGTACAGCGCCGCCCGCACCGGCGGCAGCGCGCCCTCGGTGAGGACCCGGCGCTGCACCTGCTCGCTCGTGAGGTACGCGATCAGGTCGCGCGCCGACCTCGGATGGCGCGCATGGGTGCTGACGGCCAGGTTCGAGCCGCCCAGCACGCTCGTCCCGGGCCCGTCCGGGCCCGGCAGCGGCACGGCACCGAACTTCCCCGCGACCGCGGACCCGGGCCCGGAGGCGCCGGCGTACGCGTACGGCCAGTTGCGCAGGAAGAGCAGCCGGCCGTCCTGGAACGCCTGGCGGGACTCCTCCTCCTTGAAGGTCAGCGCCTCGCGCGGGATCCAGCCGTCACGGACGCCCCGGGCCAGGAAGCCCAGGCCGGAACGGGCGGCGGCGGAGTCGACCGTGACCCGCTCGCCGTCGTCGCCCAGGATCGTGCCGCCCGCCGAGTACACGGCCTCCGCGGCGTTCACCGTCAGGCCCTCGTACGGCAGGAACTGCCCCGCGTAGCCGGCCAGCCCGTGGCGCGGGGCGATCGTCCGCGCCTGCCGCTCCAGCTCCGCCCAGGTGCGCGGCGGACGTTCCCCCGCGCCGTCGAGGACGTCCTTGCGGTAGAAGAGCATCCCCGCGTTGGTGACGTAGGGGACCGCGTGCAGCTTCCCGTCGTACGTCGCCGTGTCCACCACGGGCGGCAGGAAGCTCCGCAGCGGGAAGCGCTCACGCTCCAGCGGCGCGATCCAGCCCGCCGCCGCGAACTCCGAGGTCCACGCGACGTCGATGTTGAGGACGTCGAAGCGGCCCGCGCCCGACCTCAGATCGGTGATCATCTGCGCACGGGTCTCGTCGGCCGAATCCGGCAGCTCGACGAGGCGGACCCGCTCGCCGGGGTGCGCGCGGTTCCACCCCTCCAGCACGGGGCCCAGATATCCGGTGAGGTCACCCGCGGTGGCCAGCGTCATGGGCCCGCGCCCGTCGTCACGCCCTCCGTCCGCCGGCCCGGCCGAGGCGGCGTGGCCGCACAGGACGACCGCCAGTGCCAGGAGACCCCTACCGGCGGCGCGTATCCACCGCATAGGTTCCTCCCTGAGCACCACCGCCGTACACCTTCGTCCGGCATCAGGGCATGTATACCCGTTAGGCATGGGCGATACTAGAGCCCCCATCACATTGGAGCACGCGGAGGAGGACAGCACGGGTGCGCCTTCCCCTCCTCGCGCTGCTGGCCCGGGGCCCCGCCCACGGCTACGAGCTCAAGCAGGACCTTGAGCAGCTGCTGGGCTCCGCGTACCCTCCCACCAACGTCGGCCAGATCTACGTCACGCTCGGCCGGCTCGAGAAGTCGGGGCTGATCGAGGGCGAGGAGATCGCCCAGGAGAGCCGGCCCAACAAGAAGATCTACCGCCTCACCGACGCCGGGCAGGAAGCGCTGCGCGCCTGGTTCGAGGAGACGGCCGACGAACCCCGGGTCCGGGACGAGTTCTTCATGAAGCTCGCCCTGGCCCCCCGGACCGGTCTCGCCGACCAGATCGCCCTCATCAACAGACAGCGCCGCGAGTACCTCACCACCATGCGCAACCTGTCCAAGCTGGCCGCCACCGAAGACCGGGACAACCGCATAGCCCACCTGCTGATCGAGGGCGCCATGCTGCACCTGCAGGCCGACCTCGACTGGCTGGAACGCTGCCAGGAGGAACTGGAGGAGCTGCAGTGACGGACGCCGCCCCCATACCCCTGCTGCGCGCCGAGGGACTCGTCAAGACCCACCACGGCGAGGGCGCGCCCGCACACGCCGTACGCGGCGTCGACCTGACCGTCCGGCGCGGCGAGTTCGTCGCCGTCACCGGCCCCTCCGGCGCCGGCAAGTCCACGCTGCTGCACCTCCTCGGCGGGCTCCAGCGGCCCGACAGCGGATCCCTGTGGCTCGACGGCGAGTGCACGGACGGCTACAGCGAGGCCCGCTGGGCGGTGGAGCGGCGCCGTCGCATCGGCATCGTCTTCCAGTTCTTCAACCTCGTGTCGAACCTGACGGTCGCCGACAACATCGAGCTGCCCGCCCTGCTCGCCGGCCGCACCGCACGCCAGGCCCGCGCCGAGCGCGAGAAGCTGCTGGCCGAACTGGGTCTGGAGGGCAAGGAACGCAGCATGCCCGGCGAACTGTCCGGCGGCCAGCAGCAGCGCGTGGCCCTCGCCCGGGCGCTGGTCAACCAGCCCCGGCTGCTGCTCGCCGACGAACCGGCCGGCAGCCTCGACAGCAAGGGCACCCGCGAGGTGATGCGGCTGCTGACCCGCTTCCACCAGCGCGGCCAGACCATCGTCCTCGTCACGCACGACGCCCGGCTCGCCAGCGCCGCGGACCGCGTGATCAGCTTCTTCGACGGCCGCATCGCCGACGACGCCGAACTCGGCGGCACCCCCTCGCGCGGCCGCGGCCTGTCCGGTGTGCTCGAACTGAACGAACTGAAGGACTGACCGGCGTGCGGGCGATGCTGCGCTGGGCACACGCCGATCTGCGGACGCACCGCGGTGAGGCGCTCTTCATGGTCGCCGCGACCGCCGGGATCGTCGCCTCGCTGCTGCTGGCGACGGCGCTCTTCGGCTATGCCACCAACCCCTGGCAGCGGATCTTCGCGCAGTCGCGCGGCGCGCACGTCCTGATCCACACCGGGGCGTCGGCCGAGACGTCCCGGCTCGCGGCCCTCGACGGCGCCGACACCGTCACCGGCCCCTACCGCACCGCCACCACCACCCTCGCCTCGCGCGGCGCCCGCGCCGGTGTCGAGCTGCGCGCCGCCGGCGCACAGCCCCCCGCGACCGGCCGTCCGCTCCTGGCCGCGGGACGCTGGCTCGACCCGGCAGTCCCGGAGGGCGTCGTCCTCGAAACGGGCCTGGCCCGCGCCCTCTGGGCGGAACCGGGCGACCGGCTCACCCTGCCGGCCGGCACCGCCGCCGCCCGCCCGCACCAGGACGGGCCGGCGCCGCGCACCCTCACCGTGCTCGGCGTCGCCGACTCCGCCGAGCCGCGCTACCGGCCCGGTGAGCGGCCCGGCACCGTGTGGGCCCTGCCGGGCGCCGTGCCCGTCGACCGCACCGGCGGGCAGGTCGTGGGACTGCGGCTGGACGACCCCGACGACACCGGCTACGCGGTGCAGCGTGCCGTGACGGCGCTCGGCGCGGGCGCCGTGACGGACGTCAGCACCTGGCAGCAGGCACGTGCCGAGGCGCAGGGCGACACCCGGCTGCTCGGCCAGGTCCTCGGCCTGTTCGGCCTCGGCGCGCTGATCGCCGCCGCGCTCGCCGTGTTCGGCGCCATCAGCACCCGCGTGCGCGGCCACCTCCGGGACATCTCCGTCCTCAAGGCCATCGGCTTCACCCCCGGTCAGGTCGTGCGCGTGTTCCTCGTCCAGCACCTCGCCTTCGCGGCGCTCGGCGCGGCCCTCGCGACCGTGCTCACCCAGACGCTCGGCGGCCGGCTGCCCGGCCGGCTCGGCGACGCCGTCGCGGTGTGGCAGGGCCTGCCGGGGCACACCGCGGCGCTGCTCGCGGTCCCTGTGGCGGCCGTGCTCTTCATCGGGGCGGCGACCTGCCTGGCCGCCTGGCGGGCGGGGCGTGTGGAGCCCGTACCGGTCCTGCCCGCCGGCGTCGCCCCCGGCGGCGGGCTGTCCGGCGCCGCCCGCCAGGCCCTCGGGCTGCGCGTCCCGGCCGCGCTCGTCCTCGGCTGGCACCGGGCCTTCGGCCGCGGGCGCCGCGCCCCCGCCACGATCGTCCGCCTCGCCCTGCCGCTGCTGCTGATCACGGTGGCGCTCGGCGCATGGACCACCATCGAGCGCTTCGACAGCCGCCCCGAACAGCTGGGCCTGGCCGCCGCGCTCACCGCCCGACCCGACGCCGCCCTGAGCGACCGCGAGGCGACCGCGCTGCTGAAGGCCGACCGACGCGTCACCGCGGCCCACCCGGGCCTGGAGGTCGCGGCCCTCGTCCCCGGGCAGACCGGCACGATCGCGCTGCGCGGTCTCGGGACCCGCGAGGAGCCCTACCCGTACTCGATCGCGGAGGGCCGCCCGGCCACCGGCCCCGACGAGGCCGTCGCCGGACAGGGCCTGCTCGACCTCCTCGGTGTGCGCGTCGGCGACTGGGTGCGCGTCACGGTCGGCGGCCACCCCCAGGTCCTGCACCTGGTGGGCCGCAGCATCGAGCCGGAGAACGGCGGCCGGGTCATCTCCACCTCGCTCGACACCCTCCGGGAGAACGACCCCGCCCTGCGCCCCACCCTCTACCAGCTCCAGCTCGCCCCGGGCGCCGACCCGCGCGCGGTCCGCGCCGGACTCGCCGAGGCCTCGGCGGGCCGGCTGGAGATCCACGAGGTCAGCAACCCCGCCGACCGGCTCTCCGCGCTGCGCGGGGTCGTCGCCGGGCTGATCGGCGTCCTCGCCCTCATCGGGCTCACGGAACTGTCCACCGCCATCGGCGGCAGCCTGCGCGAGGCGGAACGCGATCTGCTCGCCCTCAAGGCCATCGGGCTGTCGCCGCGCCAGATCACGGCCGTCACCGTCACGGCCATCGGGTGCACCGCCCTCGCCGCCGCGGCCGTCGCGACGGCCGCCGGTGTGCCGTTCGCCCACTGGCTCATCGACCGCGAGGCCCACGCCATCGGGGTCGGCGCGGGCATCGCGCACGCCCCGCCCGCGGCGCAGCTCGTCCTGCTGGCCGCGGCCGCCGTGCTCGGGGCGATCGCCCTGACGGCCCTGCCCGCGGCCCGCGCGGCACGGCACCGCCTCGCGGACACCCTCAGCGCGGTCGCGTGAGCATGCTCCCGGTGCTCTACTGAAGGACGCAACCCCTGATGAGAGGGGGAGTCATGCACCCTTCCTCATGGACCGCACCCCACCGGCGGGCCCGGACCGGTGCCGTCGTCGCCTCCCTCGCGGCCACCGTGGGACTCGTCGGCCTGGCGCCGCCCGCCGCCGCGCAGCCCGAACCGGTCCGGCAGCGCGGACCGGTCGTGCTGCGCGTGATCGACGGCGACACCGTCGAGGTGCGGGGCGACGGCAGGGTCGTTCCCGCCGGCGCCGTGGCGCGGGTACGGCTGCTGGAGATCGACGCCCCCGAGCGGGGCGACTGCTTCAGCCGCGAGGCCACGGCCCGTACCGCCGAACTCCTGCCCGTCGGCAGCCGGCTGCGCACGGAACGGGACGTCGAGCTCAAGGACCGCTACGACCGGTACCTGCTCTACGTGTGGAACGAGCAGAACGTCTTCGTCAACGAGTCGTTGGTCCGCGGCGGCCACGCCACCAGCGTGCTGTTCGAACCCAATGACAAGTACGCGAAGACGATGGCCGCGGCCCAGGCGGCGGCCCGCCAGGCCGGTGCCGGCCTGTGGTCCGCCTGCCCCGCCCGCTGACGCGCCCGCACCCTCCGACGCGCCCGCACCCTGGGAGGCGTCCTTACCCTCCGGCGCGTCAGGCGCCCAGCGCCGCCTCGACCGCCGCGACGAGCTCCGGCGACTCCGGGTCCGTGGCCGGGCGGAAGCGGGTGACCTCGCCCCGCGGGGAGATCAGGAACTTCTCGAAGTTCCACTGCACGTCCCCGGCCGCGCCGTCCGCGTCGGCCACCTGCGTCAGCTCCTCGTACAGCGGGTGCCGGTCCGGGCCGTTGACGTCGGTCTTCTCCAGCAGCGGGAACGTCACACCGTACGTCGCCGAACAGAAGGTGGCGATCTCCTCCGACGTGCCCGGCTCCTGCGCGCCGAACTGGTTGCACGGCACCCCCAGCACCGTGAAGCCGCGGTCGGCGAACTGCTTGTGCAGCCGCTCCAGCCCCGCGTACTGCGGGGTCAGACCGCACCGGGAGGCGACGTTGACCACCAGGACCGCCTTGTCCCGGTACGCGGCCAGGCTCGTCGGCTCACCGGACAGGGTGCGCAGCGGGGTGTCGTACAGGCTCATGGGGTCTCCTCGTCGGGAACTGCGGGATGCGATGCCAACAGGCTCGATGAAAACACGTCGCCCCGCGGCACCGCGCCCCGATCCGGCCGATGCGCCGGATCGGGCCGTCGGCGCGGACCGGCTCAGTGCCTGCGGAACAGACCTTCCTGCACCACCGAGACCAGGAGCCGGCCCTCCCGGTCGTAGATGCGGCCGCGCGCCAGACCGCGGCCCCCCGTCGCGATGGGCGACTCCTGGTCGTACAGGAACCACTCGTCCGTCCGGAACGGCCGGTGGAACCACATCGCGTGGTCCAGCGACGCCATGTCGAACCCCCGCGGCCCCCACAGCGGTTCGATTGGGATGCGGACCGCGTCGAGCAGGGTCATGTCGGAGGCGTACGTCAGCGCGCAGGTGTGCACCAGCGGGTCGTCACCCAGCGGGCCCACCGCGCGCATCCACACCGCGCTGCGCGGATCGGCGTCCTTGACCTCCTCCGCCGTCCACCGCAGCCGGTCGACGTACCGGATGTCGAACGGCATGCGCCGCGCCATCCGCTCCATCGCTTCCGGCAGCGCGCCCAGGTGCTCGCGCACCTCGTCCGCCACCGGCGGCAGCGACTCCGGAGGCGGGAACTCCAGCCGCGGCGGCAGCTGGTGCTCGAAGCCCGCCTCCTCCGACTGGTGGAAGGAGGCCGTCAGGTTGAAGATCGTCTTGCCGCGCTGGACGGCGGTGACCCGCCGCGTGGTGAACGACCGCCCGTCCCGCACCCGCTCGACCTGGTACACGATCGGCAGCCCCGGGATGCCCGGCCGCAGGAAGTACGCGTGCAGCGAGTGCACCGGCCGGTCGCCGTCCGTGGTGCGGCCGGCCGCGACCAGCGCCTGGCCGGCGACCTGCCCGCCGAAGACCCGTTGCAGGGACTCCTGCGGGCTCGCGCCGCGGAAGATGTTCACCTCGATCCGCTCCAGGTCGAGCAGGTCGACGAGTCGCTCGGCGGGGTTGGTCATCCACGGGTCCTTTCAGAGCTGGCCGACGTCGGTGACGCGGACGATCGCGCGGCCCTCCTCGTCCGAGGCCGCCAGGTCCACCTCCGCGCCGATGCCCCAGTCATGGTCGCCGTTCGGGTCGGCGAAGGTCTGCCGGACGCGCCACAGCCCGTGGGCCGGGTCCTCCTCGATGGACAGGAGCTTCGGGCCGCGGGCGTCGGGGCCGGTGCCGAGGTCGTCGTACTCCTCCCAGTACGCGTCCATCGCCTCCGCCCACCGTTCCTCGTCCCAGCCGGACTCCGCGTCCATCTCGCCCAGCTCCCGCAGCTGGTCCAGCGCGGCCAGCTCCACCCGGCGGAACATCGCGTTGCGCACCAGCACCCGGAACGCGCGGGCGTTGGCCGTGACCGGCTTGACCTGGTCGGCCTTCTCCTGGGCCTGCTCGGCGGTCTCCACCTCCGGGTTGGCCAGCTGCTCCCACTCGTCCAGCAGCGAGGAGTCCACCTGCCGCACCATCTCGCCCAGCCAGGCGATCAGGTCCTCCAGGTCCTCGGTCTTCAGGTCGTCGGGGATGGTGTGGTCCAGCGCCTTGTACGCGGACGCCAGGTACCGCAGCACGATGCCCTCGGTCCGCGCCAGCTCGTAGAACGAGGTGAACTCGGTGAACGACAGCGCCCGCTCGTACATGTCACGGATGACGGACTTCGGCGAGACCGGGTGGTCACCGACCCACGGGTGCGACTTCTTGTACGTGTTGTACGCGTGCCACAGCAGCTCCTCCAGGGGCTTCGGGTACGAGATGTCCTGGAGCCGCTCCATCCGCTCCTCGTACTCGACGCCGTCGGCCTTCATCGCGCCGACCGCCTCGCCGCGCGCCTTGTTCTGCTGGGCGGCGAGGATCTGGCGCGGGTCGTCCAGGGTCGACTCGACCACCGACACCATGTCCAGGGCGTACGACGGCGACTCGGGGTCCAGCAGGTCGAACGCCGCCAGCGCGAAGGTCGACAGCGGCTGGTTGAGCGCGAAGTCCTGCTGGAGGTCGACGGTGAGCCGGATCGTGCGGCCCTCGGCGTCGGGCCGGTCCAGCTGCTCGACGACCCCGCCGTCGAGCAGGGACCGGTAGATCGCGATGGCGCGGCGGATGTGCCGCAGCTGGTTCCTGCGCGGCTCGTGGTTGTCCTCCAGCAGCCGGCGCATCGCCTCGAAGGCGTTGCCCGGCCGGGCGATCACCGACAGCAGCATGGTGTGCGTGACGCGGAAACGGGAGGTGAGCGGCTCCGGCTCGGAGGCGATCAGCTTCTCGAAGGTGTTCTCCGTCCAGCCGACGAACCCCTCCGGTGCCTTCTTGCGGACCACCTTGCGCCGCTTCTTCGGGTCGTCGCCCGCCTTGGCGAGCGCCTTCTCGTTCTCGATGACGTGCTCGGGCGCCTGCGCCACCACGAGACCCGCGGTGTCGAAGCCCGCGCGGCCGGCCCGGCCCGCGATCTGGTGGAACTCGCGGGCGCGCAGCGTGCGCACCCGGCTGCCGTCGTACTTGGTCAGCGCCGTGAACAGCACCGTGCGGATCGGGACGTTGACCCCGACGCCCAGGGTGTCCGTGCCGCAGATGACCTTCAGCAGGCCCGCCTGCGCCAGCTTCTCGACCAGGCGCCGGTACTTGGGCAGCATGCCCGCGTGGTGCACGCCGATGCCGTGCCGCACGTACCGGGAGAGGTTCTTGCCGAACTTGGTGGTGAAGCGGAAATTGCCGATCAGCTCGGCGATCCGGTCCTTCTCCTCGCGCGAGCACATGTTGATGCTCATCAGCGACTGCGCCCGCTCCACCGCCTGCGCCTGGGTGAAGTGGACGATGTAGACCGGTGCCTGCTTGGTCTCCAGCAGCTCGGTCAGCGTCTCCGTGATGGGCGTCAGCCGGTACTCGTACGACAGCGGCACCGGCCGCGTCGCCGAGCGGACCACGGAGGTGGGACGCCCGGTGCGGCGCGTGAGGTCCTTCTCGAACATGGAGACGTCACCGAGCGTCGCCGACATCAGGACGAACTGCGCCTGCGGAAGCTCCAGCAGCGGGATCTGCCAGGCCCAGCCGCGGTCCGGCTCGGCGTAGAAGTGGAACTCGTCCATCACGACCTGGCCGATGTCGGCGTCCTTGCCGTCCCGCAGCGCGATCGACGCCAGCACCTCGGCGGTGCAGCAGATCACGGGCGCGTCGGCGTTCACGGACGCGTCGCCGGTCAGCATGCCGACGTTCTCGGTGCCGAAGAGCTTGCACAGGTCGAAGAACTTCTCCGACACCAGCGCCTTGATCGGCGCGGTGTAGAAGGTCACCTGGTCGTTCGCGAGCGCCGTGAAGTGCGCACCCGCCGCGACCAGGCTCTTCCCGGAGCCGGTCGGGGTGGAGAGGATCACGTTGGCCCCGGAGACCACCTCGATCAGCGCCTCCTCCTGGGCCGGGTACAGGGTGATGCCCCGCTCCTCGGCCCATGACGAGAAAGCCTCGAAGAGGGCATCGGGGTCGGCGTCCGGCGGCAGCTGATCGATAAGGGTCACGCCCCCATCTTGCCTGGCCCACCCCCATGAACGGGAACCGGCCGTCCCCAGGAAGATCACCGGGCGATACGCTGTCCCGTCAACTCGCCGCGCGGCGCGGGGAACGCGGCACGACGCGGCACGGAACACACGGGGCGGGGCACAACATCATGATGGGACCGGCGCACTCACTCTCCGGCGCGGCCGCATGGCTGGGGGTGGGGGCCGCCACCGCGGCCGCGGGCCGTCCGATGCCCTGGCCGGTGCTCGTCGTCGGCGCCCTGATCTGCGCGGGAGCGGCGCTCGCCCCCGACCTCGACCACAAGTCGGCGACCATTTCGCGCGCCTTCGGGCCGATATCGCGCGGGCTGTGCGAGATCGTCGACAAGCTGTCGTACGCCGTCTACAAAGCGACCAAGACCCCGGCCGACGCCCGCCGGAGCGGCGGGCACCGCACCCTGACGCACACCTGGGTGTGGGCGGTCCTGTGCGGGGCGGGTGCGTCGGGGCTGGCCATCCGGGGTGGCCGGTGGGCGGTCCTGGCGATCCTCTTCGTCCACCTGGTGCTGGCCGTCGAGGGCCTGCTCTGGCGCGCCGCCCGGGTGTCCAGCGACGTGCTGGTGTGGCTGCTGGGCGCGACCAGCGCCTGGATCCTCGCCGGGATCCTCGACCAGCCCGGCAACGGAGCGGGCTGGCTGTTCACCGCGCCCGGGCAGGAATATTTGTGGCTCGGCCTGCCGATCGTGCTGGGTGCGCTCGTCCACGACATCGGGGACGCCCTGACCGTCTCCGGCTGCCCGATCCTGTGGCCGATCCCGGTCGGCCGCAAGCGCTGGTACCCGGTCGGCCCGCCGGCCGTGCTGCGCTTCCGGGCGGGCAGCTGGGTGGAGCTGAAGGTGCTGATGCCGGCCTTCATGATCCTGGGCGGCGTGGGCGGGGCCGCCGCCCTCGACGTGATCTGAGGTCTTTCGGACGCCACGAGCCCGGCACGGACCGGACGCGAGGCCCTGGATACCGCGTCCCGGACCGGCTTTCTCAGGAACCCGCGCCTCGCGACGCCGCCGTCAGCTCCTCCAGGGTGCGCACCAGGTCGTTCGGGGTGGGCGCCGCGAGCATCTCCCGGCGCAGCCGCGCGGCCCCCGACCGGTAGGACGGATCCTCCAGCAGGCGGGTCAGGCCCGCGCGCAGCGTCTCGGCCGTCACCTCCGACGCGTGCAGGTAGGCGCCGCCCCCCTGGGCGTCGAGCAGGGTCGCCTTGGTCCACAGGTCCGAGAAGCGGACCGGGAGCAGGAACTGCGGCACGCCGTGCAGCAGGGCCGCCGACCAGCCGCCGAAACCGCCGTGGTGCAGGAGGGCGGAACAGCTCGGCACGAGCGTGTGCAGCGGCACGAAGTCGACGACCCGGGTGTTGTCCGGGACGCGCAGCACCGCATCGGTCTCCCGGGCGGGCAGCGCGGCGACGAACTCGATGTCGAGGCCGTCCACCGCGTCCAGGATCTCCTGCACCGGCATGTACGAAGCGCCGATGACGGCGGCCGAGGAGTGCCCCGGGGTGAAGAAGACCCGGGGCCGGGCGGGCGGCTCCCGCACCCACGCGGGGTCGACCGAGGGGCCGTTGTACGGCGCGTAGCGCATCGGGACGCGGTGCACGTCCAGCGGCAGCTGCACGCTCCCGGGAGTCTGGTCGACGGTCCACTGGCCGGTCGTGACCTCCTCCGCGAAGTCGCTGCCGTGCCGGGCGAGGTGTCCGGTGAGCCAGTCGGCGAGCGGATCCTCGCGCCGCTCCGGCGGCTGCTGCTCCTTCAGGGCGAGGAAGACGCCGCGCATCGCCGCGTAGATGTCCACCGACCACAGCAGGCGGGCGTGGGCGGCGCCCACCACCCGGGCCGCCACCGGCGCCGCGTAGGTGAGCGGCGTCCAGACCACCAGGTCCGGCTGCCACGCGCGGGCCAGTTCCACCAGCTCGTCGACCATGCCGTCGTTGTAGACGCGGTACATGTGCTCGACGCCCACCCGGTACTTGGTCAGGACGCTGTCCCAGGTCTCCCGCTCCCTGCTCGGCTCGGACCAGTCCGTGGCCTCGTTCTCCAGCAGCGTGTGCAGGGTGCGGTACAGGGCCCGCGCCTCGGTGCGGTCGTCGCGCTTGCGCGCGTCGTAGATCCGCGCGACCAGGTCCTGGTGCGCGGCGAACCCGTCGTGCATCCGGTGGTCGGTGCCGACGGGCGCCGCGGTCAGGCCGGTGCGGGTGATGGCGTCGGTGAGCGCCGGACTGCTCGCCACCCGCACCTCGTGGCCCGCCGTGGTCAGCGCCCACGCCAGCGGGACCATGCTGTACATGTGCGTCTTCTCGGAAATGGTGGCGAACAGCACGCGCATCGGTGATGTTCCCTCTCTCGTGAGTGCGATCTGCGACCTGGCGACCTGCGACCTGCCGGCCCCGGTCAGCTGCTGCGGTGGGTGACCAGGTCCACCAGGGACCGCAGACCGCGGGCGGCGTCCGCGTCGGGGGCGGCCCCGGCCAGCCGCTCCAGGGCCGCGGACTGCTGCCGGGCCGCTTCGCCGACGGCCCAGCTGCGCCCGCCGGCCTCCTCGACCAGGGCGGTCGCCCGCACCACGTCGGCGGCCTCCATCGGGCGCTCGTCGTCGTACAGCTCGGCCAGCCGCCGGCCGGCGGGCGTCCCGCTGCCGAGTGCCGCGACGACCGGCAGGGACTTCTTGCGCCGGCGCAGATCCGCTCCGACGGGCTTTCCGGTGGCGCGGGTGTCGCCCCAGATGCCGAGCAGGTCGTCCACGAGCTGGAACGCCAGGCCCAGGTGGTGGCCGAAGCCCCGCAGCGCCTCGACCTGCCGGGCGGAGCCCCCGGCGGCGATGGCGCCGAGGCCGCACGCGCCGGCGAAGAGCGCCGCCGTCTTGCCCGCCGCCATGGTCATCGACTCGTCGAGCCCCACGTCCGCGCGTTCCTCGAAGGCGAGGTCGGAGCTCTGGCCGGCGACCAGGTCCAGCAGCGCACGGCACAGCTCCTGCGCGGCCGCGCAGTGGTGGGCGGGGGCGGACGCCAGCTCCTGCACGGCCAGCACCAGCATCGCGTCCCCGGCCAGCACCGCCTGGGCACTGCCGAACACGGTCCACGCCGTGGCCCGGCCGCGCCGGGTGGCGTCCTGGTCCATGACGTCGTCGTGCAGCACCGAGAAGTTGTGCACCAGCTCCACCGCGGCGGCGGCCGGGAGCGCCGCCCCCACGTCGCCGCCCACGGCCCGGGCACCGCCCAGGACCAGTGCGCCGCGCAGCCCCTTGCCCCACCCCGCGTCGGCCGGCCGGCCGTCCGCGTCGCACCATCCGAAGTGGTACCGGGCGACGGTACGGGCGGGTTCACCGAGCCGGTCGAGGGCCGTGCGGATCCGCGGACCGGTCAGCTCGCCGGCCCGCCGCAGCACCTCCCAGGCGTCCGACGTGTCCGTGGTGGTGACGGTCGTGGTCATCGGTCGGCCACCACCAGGTCGGGCTCCAGGTACGACGCGGGCTGCGGTACGGGCGCCCCGGCCTGCGCCTGGTACCGCTTGGTACGGCTCGACCAGTCGAGGTTGCCGCGGATCCAGGTCCGCATGCCGGAGACGTACGGGAGGAGCACCCCGGAGTGCTCCGGATAGCGGTGCAACAGCCGCTCCTCCAGCTTCAGGTACCGGCGGGTCTCCGCGGACGTGGCCTCGCAGACGTGGTCCATCGCCTGCCGGGCGTCCAGCCCGCGGTGGTGCTCGACGACGTGCACCAGGTTGTGCACCTCACCGAGGGAACGTTCCTTCTCCAGCGAGTAGATGTCGTTGGTCCAGCAGACCACGTTGCACGCGGCGTCCAGCGCCTCCCGGAACGCCTCGCTGTCGTACAGCTCCACCGGCACGTCGAGGCGCTCCACGACGTCGATGAGGTCCATGCAGACGTAGATCGCCCCGGTGTGGCGCCGGTTCTCGATGTAGTCGTCCTCCTCGGGGACGATCCCGCGCACCCGGTTTCCCGCCTCCCACACCGCCGCGGCGGTGAGGCAGTCCTCCAGGTGCCGCACGAAGCGGTGCCGCCAGGCCGCCGGCATCCCGGGCGCGGTACGCCGCCACAGGTCCGCGAGGGAGGAGACCGCCGTCGGCAGCCCGGTCCGGCGCGCCGCGGCCTCGCCGTGGTCCGCGCTCTCCAGGACGGCGCGCATCCCGGCGACCACCTGCCCCGCGTGCTCCGGGTCCCGGCCGAACGCGCCGTCGTCGAGCTGGTCGTCGACCAGGAACAGCCAGGCGAACCAGTCCGCCATCAGCGCGATGCCCTCCTCGTCGGCCGTCGGGTAGACCACCGAGGCGAACCAGCCGAAGTCGGCGTGCTCGAAACGCCGCCTGGCCGACTCCCGCTGGATCAGACCCACCGTCCCCACCCAGTGGCTGAGGTGCCGGCGGGCCTGCTCGGCGTACGGGTTCACCCGGTGCGGCAGCGGGCAGTGGAGCTCGGGTATGTGCGTCCTCGCGGTGGTGTCCGTCCGCTCGCCGGTCATCGGCGCTCCTCCAGCCGCAGGTGGATCCCGCCCTTGGGGTGCAGGGTGATCAGGGCCTCGGGCACCACCTCGGTGGCGGCGTCGGGCAGGGTCAGCCGGTAGCGGCGGGCCACCGTGGCCAGGACGAGGATCAGCTCGGTCAGGGCGAAGTGCTTGCCGATGCAGATCCGGTGGCCGGCCCCGAAGGGCGTGTAGACGTGCTTCGGCCGGGCGGCGATCGCCTCGGGCGTGAACCGCTCGGGCACGAAGCGCTCCGGCTCCTCCCAGAAGTCCGGGTGCCGGTGCAGGAAGTAGCTGTTGACCAGGATGTTGGTGTGGGCCGGCACCCGGTACCCGCCGACGGTGTCCTCCTCGCGCGCCCGGCGCATGAACTGGTAGGCGGGCGAGTAGATCCGCAGCGTCTCGTCGATGACCATCCGGGTGTACGGCAGCGAGGCGAGGTCCTCGAACGACGGGACGGACCGCCCGCCCAGGGCGGCGTCCACCTCGGCGTGCAGCTTCGCCTCCACCTCCGGGTGCCGCGCGAGCAGGTAGAAGGCCCACGACAGGGTGTTGGTGGTGGTCTCGTAGGCGCCGATGCAGATGTTCAGCACCTCGTGGTGCAGCTGCTCCAGGTCCATCCCCTTGCCGTCCTCCTCGTCCACCGAGTGGAGCAGCAGGGTGAGCAGGTCGGCGTCCTCGCTCGCGGGGGTGTCCTCGGCCAGCCTCGCCCGGATGAAGGTCGAGACGAAGGTGTCCATCTCGTCGATCGCCCGGTGCAGCTTGCGGCTGCGCGGGGTGGGGACGTTCAGCGGGGGGAACGGGAAGCGGAAGAAGGCGCCCAGGATGGCGTTGGCCGTGCCGAACGCCCGCTCGAACGCCTGCGCCGTGGCGCCCACTTCGGCGCTGAACAGCGACCGGTTGACGATGCGCAGCGCGAGCTGGCCGATCTCGTCGGTGACGTCCAGGACCTCACCGGGGCGCCGTTCCCAGCGCTGGAGCATCAGGGCGGTCTCGTCGGTCATGTTGCGGGCGAAGTTGCCGACCGTGCGGGGGGTGAAGTGCGGTGCCATCATCCGCCGCTGCCGGCGCCACAGCTCCATGTCGGGGTTGGCGATCAGGCCCTGCCGCAGGACCGGCCGCACCACGCGGAAGAGCACGGCGTCCTTGTCGTAGCTCTCGCCCTTCTCGACGAGGATGTGCCGGATGTAGTCCGGGTGGTTGACCATCACGATGGGGATGCCCAGCGGCCGGAAGCGGAAGATGTCGCCGTACCGGTCCAGTCCCGCCCCGAGGAAGCGGAGCTGGTCGTTGCGGAAGGCCAGTGCCCCGCCCAGGCCGTCCTTGCGGCGGATCGTCGGGATCTCTCGGGTGCCGGTCGGCCGGCCCACGGTGGGCGCGGACGGGCGTGAGGACATCGGTTCCCCGTTCATCGAGGTGGTCTGAGGGCTGGGCGGCGCGGGCGCCGGCCGGACGGTGCCGGACGGCGGGGCGAGGGGTGCGCGTGCGGCGCGGCCGGTCACCGGGGGGTGAGGTGGAGGCGGATCCCGCCCTTGGGGTGCAGGGTCACGAGGGGGGCGAAGCCGACGGGCGGCTGCCCCGCGGGCACCGACACGGTGAAGACCTGCGCGAGCATCGCGGTGACGAGGTGGATCTCGGTGAGCGCGAAGTACTTGCCGATGCAGAAGCGGGGGCCGCTGCCGAACGGCTGGTACACGTTGCGGGGCCGCCGCGCCACGTTCTCCGGGGTGAACCGCTCGGGGTCGAAGCGCTCCGGCTCGGGCCAGAAGTCCGGGTGGCGGTGGTAGGTGAGGAAGTTCAGGTAGACGCTCGACCCGCGGGGGACGCGGTAACCGCCGATCTCGTCGTCCCGCAGGGCCCGGCGCATCGTCTGCCAGGCGGGCGTGTGCAGCCGCAGGGTCTCGTCGATGACCATGCGGGTGTAGGGCATCTTCGCCAGGGACTTAAGCGTCGGTACCCGCCCCTCCAGGACGCGGTCGGCCTCCTCCTGCACCCGGCTCTGGATCTCCGGGTGCCGGGCCAGCCGGTAGAACACCCAGGCGATGGAGTGACTCGACGTCTCGTACCCGGAGACGATCGTGGAGAGGATCTCGCCGAGGAGCTCCTCCTGGGTGAACACGCCGCCGTCCGGGCCGTGCGTCCCGTTCAGCAGCGCCGCGAACAGGTCGCGCCGGTCCTGCGGGTCCGCCTGCCGGGCCCGGATCAGGCGGTCGACGAAGTCGTCCATCTCCTGGATGAGCGCCCGCAGCCGCGGGCGGCGCCCCAGCGGCGGGAAGGGCATCCGGAAGAAGTTGCCGACGATGGTGTTGAGCTCCAGGAAGTTCCGCTCGAACGCCCGGACCTCCGCTCCGGCCTCCACGCCGAACAGCGAGCGCAGCACGATCTTCAGGGTCAGGTCGCCGATGTCGCCGGAGACGTCCACCACCGCCCCGGGATCGCGCCGGTCCGCCCACTTCCGCAGCAGTCCGCCCGTCAGCTCCGTCATCCCGGGGGTGAAGTCGACGATGCTGCCGCGGTTGAACGAGGGCTGCATCATCCGGCGCCGCACACGCCAGCGTTCCCCGCCGGGATTGGACACCAGGCCGCCGCGGAAGACGGTCTGCACCGCCCGGTAGAGGAAGTTGTCCTTGTCGTAATGGGCGTGCGCGTCCACCAGTACGTGCTGGAAGTAGTCCGGGTGATTGATCAGCACCATCGGGAGTCCGCCCAGCCGCATACGGACGATGTCCCCCTGGGCGGCCGCGTGCTGGATGAAACCCAATTGGTCACGGCGGGCGGCGAGAATTCCCGAGACGTTGTCCCGGAAACCCAGGGACGGTATCGCGGAATTACCCGATACGCCCCCGCTGCGCGTCGGCGCGGTCATTCGGTACCCCCCGTGCATGGTGGCCGGCCTGGTCGCCCGACAGCCTGCCAGCCTGCACTTTCGGGTGTCGACCGCAGCGCGGCCGGTATGTCAGGTGACCACCGGAGAGAAATCCCGGTGCCCCGGCCGGCCGCGATCCGGGCATTTCGCCGCCGCTTATTCCGGTGGTTACCGGAAGGGAGCCGGGCGGGGCGCGCGCCGGTGAGTACGGCGAACGCCCCGCCCGTGCGGATGACTTGCGCGCCCGTGCCCGCGAACTGCCGCGCCCGTGCCGGGACCTCGCGCGCCAGTGCGTCAGGGCAGCGGCCTACCCGTGCCAGGAGCGCCACAGCGCCGCGTACGCGCCGTCCGCCGCCACCAGTGCGTCGTGGGTGCCCAGTTCGCTGATCCGGCCGCCCTCCACGACCGCGATCAGGTCGGCGTCGTGCGCGGTGTGCAGCCGGTGCGCGATCGCCACGACCGTACGCCCCTCCAGCACCCGCGCCAGCGACCGCTCCAGATGCCGGGCCGCCCGCGGGTCGAGCAGCGACGTCGCCTCGTCCAGAACCAGGGTGTGGGGGTCGGCCAGCACCAGGCGCGCCAGCGCCACCTGCTGCGCCTGCGCCGGGGTGAGCGCCGCCCCGCCGGAGCCGACCTCCGTGTCCAGGCCGTCCGCCAGCGCCCGCGCCCACCCGTCCGCGTCCACCGCGGCCAGCGCCGCCCACAGCTCCTCGTCCCGCGCGCCCGCCCGGGCGAGCAGCAGGTTGTCCCGCAGCGCGCCCACGAACACGTGGTGCTCCTGGTTGACCAGCGCCACGTGCCGGCGCACCCGCTCGGCGGGCATCCGCGCCAGCTCGGCCCCGCCGAGCGTGACCCGCCCCTCGCGCGGGGCGTAGATCCCGGCCAGCAGCCGGCCCAGCGTGGACTTGCCCGCGCCCGACGGCCCGACCAGCGCCAGCCGCGTGCCGGGCGCCACGTCCATCGACACCCGGTGCAGCACGTCCACGCCCTCGCGGTACCCGAAGCGCACCGCTTCCGCCCGCACGTCGCGCCCCTCGGGCCGGACCGCCGCGTCCCCGGCGTCCGGTTCGATCTCGCGCACGCCCACCAGGCGCGCCAGCGACACCTGGGCCACCTGGAGCTCGTCGTACCAGCGCAGGATGATCCCGACCGGCTCCACCAGCATCTGCGACAGCAGCGCGCCCGTCGTCAGCTGCCCCACGTCCAGCCAGCCGCGCAGCACGAACCAGCCGCCGATCAGCAGGACCGCGGCGAGCACGGTCGTGTGCGTCACGCTGATCACCGGAAAGAGCACCGAACGCAGGAAGAGCGTGTACCGCTCCCACGCCGTCCACTCCTTGATACGCCGCTCCGACAGGGCGATCCGCCGCGCGCCCAGCCGGTGCGCCTCGACGGTCCGGCCCGCGTCCACCGTCTCGGCGAGCACGCCGGCGACGGCCGCGTACCCCGCGGCCTCCGAGCGGTACGCGGCCGGCGCCCGCCGGAAGTACCAGCGGCAGCCCGCGATCAGCAGCGGCGCCGCCACCAGGATCGCCACGGCCAGCGGCGGCGCGGTCACCGCCAGCCCGCCGATCAGCAGCCCCGCCCACACCACACCGATGGCGAGCTGCGGCACGGCCTCCCGCATGGCGTTGGCCAGCCGGTCCACATCGGTGGTGATCCGTGACAGCAGGTCGCCCGTCCCGGCGCGCTCCAGTACACCGGGCGGCAGCCCCACCGACCGGACGAGGAAGTCCTCGCGCAGGTCCGCCAGCATCTCCTCGCCGAGCATCGCGCCGCGCAACCGCACCAGCCGTACGAACACCGTCTGCACGACCAGCGCGGCCGCGAACAGGCCGACCGTCAGCGGCAGGTGCAGCTCGCGCGTGCCGTCCGCGAGCCGCTCGACCACCGAGCCGAGCAGGTAGGGACCGGCCATCGAGGCGATGACGGCCACCGCGTTGACGGCGACGAGCACGGTGAACGCCGTGCGGTGCCGGCGCAGCAGCCCGGTCACGTACGCCCGGACCGTCGCCGCGGTGCCGACGGGCAGCGTCGTCGCGGACTCCGGGGCCGCCGGGTCGTACTCCGGTGGCGCCATGCCGATCATGCGTTCTCCTCGCTGTGCACCAGCTCGTGCGCGCGCACCGGTCCGGCACGCTCGTCGTCCGTCTCGCGGGTGACCACCGCCCTGTACCGCGGTTCGCCCGCCAGCAGTTCGCGGTGCGTGCCCACCGCCACCGCCTCGCCCTCGTGGACCAGCACCACCCGGTCCGCCCGGTCCAGCAGCAGTGGCGACGAGGCCATCACCACCGTCGTGCGGCCGGTGCGCAGCCGTGCGACGCCGGCCGCGACGCGCGCCTCGGTGTGCGAGTCCACCGCCGAGGTCGGCTCGTCCAGCACCAGCACCTCCGGGTCGGTGACCAGGGACCGGGCCAGCGCGAGCCGCTGGCGCTGCCCGCCGGACAGGGACCGGCCCCGCTCGGTGATCCGGGTCCGCAGGGGGTCGCCGCCCGTGTCCGCCGTCCCCTGGACGAGCGCGTCGAGGACGTCCCCGCACTGCGCCGCCTCCAGCGCCTCGTCGGCGCTCACCGCTCCCGACGAGGGCACGTCCAGCAGCTCCCGCAGGGTGCCCGACAGCAGCACCGGGTCCTTGTCCTGTACGAGAACGGCGGTGCGCGCCGCGTCCAGCGGCAGCTCGTCCAGCGGCACGCCGCCGAGGAGGACCGACACATGACCGCCGGCGCCGTCGGCGTCCTCGGCCGGGTGCCCGCCGAGCCGGTCGGCCAGCCTCCCCGCCGCGTCCGGGTCCCCGCACACCACCGCGGTGAACAGGCCCTGCGGCGCGCGCAGTCCGGTGACCGGGTCGTACAGGTCCCCGCGCGGCGACCGGGGGTGGGCGTCGGTGGCCGTCACCGTACGCGTGAGGGCCAGCACGCGCGCCGCCCGCTTCGCGGAGGGCCGGGAGAAGGAGAAGGCCATCGCGATCTCCTCGAAGGTCCGCAGCGGGTAGTGCGTGAGGGTGACCGCGCTGTAGACGGTGACCAGTTGACCGACCTCGATGCGCCCGTCGAGCGCGAGCTTCGCCCCGTACACCACCACGCCGATCAGCAGCAGGCCCGGCAGCACCACCTGCATCGCCGCGATCAGCGCCCACATGCGGGCGCTGCGCACCGCCGCCTCGCGGACCTCCTGGGAGGCCGTGCGGTAGCGGTCGAGGAACAGCTCCTCACCACCGATGCCGCGCAGCACGCGCAGCCCGGCGACGGTGTCCGAGGCCAGCTCGGTCGCGCGGCCCGCCTTCTCCCGCTGGACGTCCGCGCGCCGGGTGGCGCGGGGCAGCAGCGGAAGCACGGCCAGCGCGAGCACGGGGATGCCGACGGCCACGACCGCGCCGAGCGCCGGCTGGTAGAACAGCAGTCCGGCGCACACCACGATCAGGGTGAGGGCGGACGCGCCGAACCGCGACAGCGCCTCGACGAACCAGCCGATCCTCTCCACGTCACCGGTGGAGACGGCGACGACCTCACCCGCGGCGACCCGCCGGGACAGCAGCGAACCGAGCTCGGCGGTCTTGCGGGCCAGCAGTTGCTGGACCCGGGCCGCGGCGGTGATCCAGTTGGTGACGGCGGTGCGGTGCATCATCGTGTCGCCCACCGAGATGGCCGCGCCGAGCAGCGCCAACAGGCCGCCGGCGAGCGCGAGGCCGCCCGGGGAGCCGTCCACGACGGCCTGCACCGCCAGGCCCACGGCGAGCGGGAGCCCCGCGATGCCGAGCTGGTGCAGCAGGCCCCAGCCGAGGGACATGAGCTGCCCGCCGAGCTGGTTGCGCCCGAGCCAGAGCAGGAAGCGCGCGCCCGACCGTACGTCGGGGTCACCCGGGTCGGCGTACGGAAGGTGGTGGATCTGCATGACGCCCCAGGGATCTGATCGACGGCCGGCGGGGGGAAACCGTGCAAGGTTCGCCTCACGGCCCGGGCGTCGGCAATCGATTTTCCGGCACGACGGCGCAGAACGCGCCAAGGTCCACCCGCCCGTCTGGCGGGCGGCGACGGCGCACGCTTCACTCGCCCCCCATGAGACCACGGAACGTCATGAGCATGCTCACAGTGCCCGCGCTCGCCCTGGCGGCACTGTTCGGCCCCACCGCGACTCCGGTGGCGGATGCCGCCACCCCCGCCACCGCGGCCCCGGCCAGCGGCACGGCGGGCCCCGCGCCGCAGCAGCCGCCCGCCGAGTTCGGCACGGACTGGCACGACCCCCTCACCGCCGCCCCGCCCGTCGTCCGCCCGGCCGGAACCCGCTCCTGCGAGGTGACCGTCGCCCGGGCGCAGTTCCGTGACTTCACGCCGTACCGCGGCAGTTACGCGCCCCCGGAGGGCTGCGGCGACCGGTGGAGCGCGGTGGTCCTGCGCCTCGACGGCACCGTCAAGGGCCGCCAGTACGACCGCCTCGGCCACCTCGCCATCGGCTGCGTCGAGGTCTTCCGCACCTCCACGCCCCAGCCCTCCCCGGAGGGCATCACCTGGTCGGTCGAGAAGGACATCACCCGTTACAGCGACACCCTGCGCCGGCCGCAGCCCGTCGAGATGCTCATCGGCAACGTCGTCGACGACACCTACACCGGCGTCATCGACGTCACGGTCACCCTCACCTTCCACGCGGGCCGGCCACCGGCCGCCGCCGACGTCCCCGACCGGGTGATCCCGCTCGCCACCCCCGCCCTCACCACCCCGCGCAACACCGAGCGCATCCTCGCCGAGGTGTACGCCACCGGCTCGGGCGGCGGCTGCGAGGAGTACTGGTACATGACCGTGCCCGACGAGGCCCCCTACTCCTGCAAGGCCGCCGGCGGCCCCGACCGGCACGTGCGGATCAGCGTGGACGGACGGCTCGCCGGCATCGCCACGCCGTTCCCGGTGGTCTGGACGGGCGGCTGGTCCAACCCGTTCCTCTGGTACGTCATCCCCGGCCCGCGCGCCTTCGACGTCAAGCCGGTCGTCTACGACCTGACGCCCTTCGCCGCGCTGCTGAACGACGGCCGGCCGCACCGCGTCGAGGTCTCCGTCGCCGGCGTCCCGGCCGGCCGGCCCGGCTGGTCCGTCCCCACCAACGTGCTGGTCTGGCAGGACGAGGGCCGCGCCGTCGTCACCGGCGCCCTGACCCGCCACGAGGAGAGCGCGCCCGCCGGCTCCTCGGTGTACACCCCCGGTGCCGAGCACCGCGTCGACACCACGGCCCGCCACCGCCTCAGCGTCGCCGGACACCTCGACACCTCGCACGGCCGCGTCACCACCACCGTGACCCGCGCGCTCGCCCACACCTCCGCCCACCGCTGGACCGACGGGGAGAACCGCGACGCCCTGACGGCCCGCTGGAAGGACGACGAGACCGTCACCCGGGGCGCGACCGTCACCCGTACACACCGGACGTACACCATGGACGGCGAGACCACCCTGGGCGCCGGGGACCGGCTGCGCACCGTCCTCGCACTCGGCGACCGCGCCGGCACCGCGACCCTGCGGGGCGGCAGGACGCTCGCGTGGTCGCGGCTCGACGACGCGTACGCGGGCGACGCGACGTACACCACCGGCGTGCCGCGCGACCAGCGGCACGCGGTGGGCACCACGTCCGAGCGCTACCGGCTGCACGGCTCGGCGGGCTGCTGGGACCGGACCCTGCGGACGGCGCAGGGCACGCTGACGGAGGACCGCCGCCGCTGCTGACGGCGCCGGCGCGCGGGGCCCGGCGGACGACCGGGTCCCGCGCACCCCCGGTCACCCGGGCTTGACGGAATCCATCCCGGACCGCGGTTTCCTCCACTCGCCCCGCGTGAAGTCCGGGATCTGCTGCGGCGCGCCCTTCGCCCGCAGGGAGGCGTGGCTCAGCGGCACCGGCGCCGTCCAGGTCGCCGCGTCGTACACGTCGAAGTCCGGGACCAGACCGAGCCGCATGCACTGCATCAGCCGGAGGACCATGATGTAGTCCATGCCGCCGTGCCCGCCCGGGGGAGCGGAGTGCTCCTTCCACAGCCAGTGGTCGAACTTCTCGGCGTACGCCGAGAAGTCCCCCCACTGGTGGCCCTTGTGGTCCGGCTCGACATAGATCCGCGCCGGGTAGTCCTCGAAGACGCCCTTCGTGCCGCCCAGGCTGTTGATCCTGCTGTACGGGTGCGGCGTCGACACGTCGTGCTCCAGCCGGATCACCCGGCCCCTGGCCGTCTGGACCATGCTGATCGTGCGGTCGCTGCTGACGTACGTCTCCTTCCAGCTCGGGTCGCCGGGCGGCATGTGCGCCTGTCGGTACTCGGCCAGGCCGAGCGCGGGCGTACCGAAGCTGCTGATGCTGACCGCGCGGTCGCCGCGGTTGACGTCCATGTAGTTGGCCACCGGACCGAACCCGTGGTTGGGGTAGAGGTCGCCGCGCAGCCGGGTGTGCCACAGCCGCCGCCACGGACCCTCGTAGTACGTGGGCGAGAACATCAGCTCCCGCAGGTCGTGGTTGTACGCGCCCGCGCCGTGCAGCAGCTCACCGAACACGCCGGCGTGCGCCATCCGCAGCACGCGCATCTCGTTCCTGCCGTAGCAGCAGTTCTCCAGCTGCATGCAGTGGCGGCGGGTGCGTTCGGACAGGTCGACCAGGGCCCACAGCTCGTCCAGGCGCATCGCGACGGGGCACTCGACCCCGACGTGCTTGCCGCCCAGCATCGCCGCCCGCGCCATCGCGAAGTGGGAGTCCCACGGGGTGGCCACGTACACGAAGTCGACGTCGCCGCGCGCGCAGAGGTTCAGGTAGTCGTCCTCGCCGGCGGCGTGGACGGCCGGCGCCGGCTGCCCCGCCCTCACCACCTTGGCGGACGCGGCCTCCGCCTTCGCCCTGACCGGGTCGCAGACGGCGGTCACGCGTACATGGGGCAGCGCGAGGAAGAGGTCGATCATGCTGCCGCCGCGGTTGCCGAGGCCGATGATGCCGACGCGCACGGTGGAGCGCCGCTCGAAGGGCACTCCCGCCATGGTGCGGCCCTGGCGCGGGGGAGCGGGTGCCCCGGCCGCGTCGTCCGCGGCCGCGGTGCCGCTCGACGCGCCGAGGCCCAGACCGGCGGCGCCCGCCACACCGGCCGTGGTCCGCAGGACGGAACGGCGGCTGGGCGAGCCGTGGTTCCCGGGTGCTGCGTCGTTCATCGAACCTCCCGTACGTGACGTGCGTGGCTGGTCCATGAATTCCGCACAGGACCCTGTCCGCCGGGACGGGTGGTGCGCAAGTACGCCGGTTTGGACTCTCGTTGCGGGCCCATGGACAAACCGAGGCGGCCCGCCCTCACCGACACGGGTGACCTTCCGGCCCGGCGCGCGGGACCGACGCCCCCTCCGGCCGCACCGGCGCGGGAGCCGGCACCCGCGGCACCCCGCGCCTCCCGGGCCCCCGGGGCCGGCCGGTCAGCCGGGCCGGGTCGCGCGCTCCAGCGCCAGCAGCGCCGAGTGGTACGGGCGGCCCGTCGCGTGCTCCATGCCGATCTCGCACATGCGGTTCGCGCTGAGGTACGCGTCGAAGGGACGGGCCGTCACCTCGGCCGCCTCCCGGGCCGTCGCCGACTCCGTCAGCTCCGGGTGCAGCAGGCCCCGGTCGCCGGCGAAGGCGCAGCACCCCGCGTCGTCGGGCACCACCACCTCCTCGGCACACGCCCGGGCCAGCGCCGTGAGCCGTCCCTCGTCGCCGAGGTGCCGCATCGAACAGGTCGGATGGACCACCGCCGAGCCCGCCCGGCGCCGCACCCGCAGCCGCGGCAGCAGCTCGTCCGCGGCCCACACGAGCGAGTCGACCACCGTCAGCCCGCCGTGCAGCTCCCGGTTCGGGCCGGTCAGGTACGGCCCGATCTCCCGGGCGAGGCCCAGCGTGCAGGACGAGGCGTCGACCACGAGGGGGAGCCGCCCGCCGGCCGTCCACCCCCAGGCGGCCTCGACGACGCGGTTCGCCATCACGCGCGCGCCCTCCTCGTACCCCTTGGAGTGCCAGACGGTGGCGCAGCAGGTGCCCGCCACGTCCTCCGGGATCCACACCGGCCTGCCCGCCCTGGCGGAGAGCGCGACCACGGCCTGCGGCAGCGACGGGCCGTCGAACCCGTCCGGCTCGCCGAAGATCCGGTTCACACAGGCCGGGAAGTAGACGGCGGCCGCGGGGGCGCGCTCCGTACGCGGCAGCCGGGCGCGCGCCGGGCCGGGCACCTCCGGCAGCCATGCGGGGACCAGATCCGGCCGGACCGTCCTGCGCGCCAGGCCCGTGACCGCGGTCGTCAGGCGGTCGCCGGCCCCTCCGGCGGCCGACAGGGCGAGCCGGGCCGCGGCCTCCACCGCTGCGAAGTTGCGCGCGGCCAGCGCCGCCACGCGCTCCTCGCGGGCGGAGTGCCGCCGGTGCCGCAGCCGCTTCATCAGGGCCCCGGTGTCGATGCCGACCGGGCAGGCCAGCCGGCAGACCCCGTCACCGGCACAGGTGTCCACGGCCTCGTAGCCGTACGCCCCGGCCAGGGCGTCCTCGACCGGTGAGCCGGCCGGCTGCCGCATCATCTCCCGGCGCAGCACGATCCGCTGACGGGGCGTGGTCGTCAGATCCGAACTGGGGCAGGCCGGCTCGCAGAAGCCGCACTCGATGCACGCGTCGGCGAGCGCCTCGACACGGGGGAGGGTCTTCAGCCCGCGCAGGTGCCCGCGCGGATCGCGGTCCAGGACGACCCGCGGCGCCAGCACCCCCGCCGGGTCGAAGGCCCGCTTGGTGCGCCACATCAGTTCGGTGGCCTTCGGTCCCCACTCCAGCTCCAGGAACGGCGCGATGTTGCGGCCGGTGGCGTGCTCGGCCTTCAGCGAGCCGTCGAACCGTTCCACGGTCAGCCGGCAGAAGGCGTCCATGAAGGCGGCGTAGCGGTCCACGTCGGCCGGGTCGGCGGCGTCGAAGGCCAGCAGGAAGTGGAGGTTGCCGTGGGCGGCGTGGCCCGCGACGGCGGCGTCGAAGCCGTGCTCCGACTGGAGCTCCAGCAGCGCCTCGCAGGCCTCGGCCAGCCGCGCCGGCGGGACCGCGAAGTCCTCCGTGATGAGGGTCGTTCCGGGCGGACGGGAGCCGCCGACCGCGGTGACGAACGCCTTGCGCGCCGTCCAGTAGCCGTCGATCACCACCGGATCCCGGGTGAACCGGTTGGTCACCGAGGCGACCGGCGCCACGAGCTCCAGACCCGCCAGCACCTCCCGGGCCGCCCGCTCGTGATCCTCCAGGGCCGCCGGGTCCGGAGCGCGGAACTCCACCAGCAGCGCGGCCGTCCGCGGGGGCAGCTCCGCCCAGTCGGCGGGCACCCCCGCCACGCTCACCGAGGCGCGCATCGCGTGGCCGTCCATCAGCTCGACGGCGAGCGCCCCGGCCCGGGAGAACAGCGGCACGGCGGCCGCGGCGGCGGGCAGGGAGGGGAAGAACAGCAGGGCGGTGGCCGTCTCGCGGTCCAGGGGCAGCGTGTCGAGGACGACCTCCGAGAGGAAGCCGAGAGTGCCCTGGGAGCCCACCATCAGCCCGCGCAGGATCCCGGCGGGCGTGGCGCCGTCCAGGAACGCGTCCAGCCGGTAGCCGTTGGTGTTCTTCAGCCGGTACTTGGTGCGGATGCGGGCCGTCAGCTCCGCGTCGGCCTCGATCCCGGCCTTGACCGCGAGCAGTTCCGCGCACAGTGCGGGCTCCGTCCGTGCGAGGTGGGCGTCGGCGGCCGGGTCGGCGGTGTCGACGACGGTGCCGGACGGCAGGACGACGGTGAGCGAGGCGAGCGTGCGGTACGCGTTGCGGGCCGTGCCGGCCGTCATGCCGGAGGCGTTGTTGGCGACGACGCCTCCGACGGTGCAGGCCACGGCGCTCGCCGGGTCGGGGCCGAGGACCCGGCCGTATCGGGCGAGGGCGGCGTTGGCGCGGGCCACGGTGGTGCCCGGCCGGATACGGGCGCGGCCCCCGCCGTCCAGCACCTCGACGCCCACCCAGTGCCGGCGCACGTCCACCAGGATGTCCTCGCCCTGCGCCTGGCCGTTGAGACTCGTGCCGGCGGCCCGGAAGACCACCTCCCGGCCCTCGTCGCGCGCGTACGACAGGACGGCCGCGACGTCGTGGGCGTTCTCGGCGACCACGACGATCCGCGGCACGAAGCGGTACGGGCTGGCGTCCGACGCGTACCGCACGAGGTCGGAAACCCGCCACAGCACCTTGCCGGGGCCGAGCAGCGCGCTCAGCTCGTCGCGCAGCCGTCCCGGTGAACCGTACGCCACCGGGTCGGGCACCCGGTCGGGGGCCGGCGCACGCCGGGCACGGGGGTGCAACGCGTCCGGATTCGGCTCCAGCACCGGCATGACACGGTCCTCTCACGTCGCACCTCGCTTCACCACTGCCGCTCCGGACGCGGACGTGCGGGGCGGGCGTGGCGCGGCCCGTGATCGCTCAGGACCTCCGGAGGCTCGCCTCCTCGCCGCACGCCCGCGCCACCGCCTGATCCCCGTCGACCAGAGTGGACAGCAGCCCGCCGAGCTCCTCGCGCTGCTCGGCGGTCAACGGAGCCAGGATGTCCTCCGCGGCCGCCCGGCGCGCGCTGCGCAGCTGCCGCAGCGTGTCCCGGCCGGTGTCGGTGAGCTCGATCCGTATCACCCGGCGGTTGTCCGGGTCGGGGGCCCGCCGCACGCGGCCGCTCGCCTCCAGCCCGTCGACCAGGCTCGTCACGGCCCGCGGCACGACTTCGAGCCGGGCCGCCAGGTCGGCCATGCGGGGCGGGCGGTCGAAGTGCGCGACGATCCGCAGCAGCCGGGACTGCGCGGGCGTGATGGCGATGCCGGCCGTCTCCAGCTGCCGCTGCTGGCTGCGGTGGAGGCGTCGGGTCAGCCGCAGCAACTGCTCGGCCAGCACGCCGTCGGCGTCGGGGGAGTCCATGACGGCAGACTACCAGGACCACGCTCATTGTGAGGTCAGGTAACAATGAGCTAAGCTCTGAAACGATGACCGGGCGTACGCACGAGTCTCGCCGCGTCCGCCGACACCCGCGACTGCGCGTCTCGCCCCCTGCGGTCGCGCCGGCCCCGAGGAGCCCATGCGCATCCACGCCGAGTCCTCCTGGACACCACCACCTCCCGACCCGGAGCAGCCGCCGGCCCAGATCCGGCGGATCCTGCGGCTCTTCCGCCCCTACCGCGGCCGGCTCGCCGTCGTCGGGCTGCTGGTCGCGGCCTCCTCGCTGGTCACGGTCGCCTCGCCGTTCCTGCTGCGCGAGATCCTCGACACCGCCATCCCGCAGGGCCGCACCGGTCTGCTCACGCTGCTCGCGTTCGGCATGATCCTCACCGCGGTGGTCACCAGCATCTTCGGCGTCCTGCAGACGCTGATCTCCACGACGGTCGGCCAGCGCGTCATGCACGATCTGCGCACCGCCGTCTACGACCAGCTCCAGCGCATGCCGCTCGCCTTCTTCACCCGTACGCGCACGGGCGAGGTGCAGTCCCGGATCGCCAACGACATCGGCGGCATGCAGGCCACCGTCACCTCCACGGCCACCTCCCTCGCCTCCAACCTCACCGCCGTGGTGGCGACCGTGGTCGCGATGCTCGCCCTGGACTGGCGGCTCACCTGCGTCTCCCTGCTGCTCCTGCCGGTGTTCGTGTGGATCAGCCGCCGGGTCGGCCGCGAGCGCAAGAGGATCACGACGCAGCGCCAGAAGCAGATGGCCGCGATGGCCGCCACCGTCACCGAGTCGCTCTCGGTCAGCGGCATCCTCCTCGGCCGCACCATGGGCCGCGCCGACTCCCTCACCCGCTCCTTCGCCGCCGAGTCCGAGCGCCTCGTCGACCTCGAAGTGCGCTCCTCGATGGCCGGGCGGTGGCGCATGTCCACCATCGGCATCGTCATGGCCGCCATGCCCGCGCTGATCTACTGGGCCGCCGGGCTCGCCCTCCAGGCCGGTGGCGCCGCTCTCTCGATCGGTACGCTCGTCGCCTTCGTCTCGCTCCAGCAGGGGCTCTTCCGCCCGGCCGTCAGCCTGCTGTCCACCGGAGTCGAGATCCAGACCTCGCTCGCCCTCTTCCAGCGGATCTTCGAGTACCTCGACCTGCCCGTCGACATCACCGAGCCGGAGAGCCCGGTCCGCCTCGACACCGTCCGCGGCGAGATCCGCTTCGAGGACGTCGACTTCCGGTACGACGACAAGAGCGGCGAGACGCTCCGCGGCATCGACATCACCGTCCCGGCGGGCGGCAGCCTCGCCGTCGTCGGCCCCACCGGCTCCGGCAAGTCCACGCTCAGCTATCTGGTGCCCCGGTTGTACGACGTCACCGCGGGCCGCGTCACCCTCGACGGCGTCGACGTGCGCGACCTGGACTTCGACACCCTCGCCCGGGCCGTCGGCGTCGTCTCCCAGGAGACCTACCTCTTCCACGCCTCCGTCGCCGACAACCTGCGCTTCGCCCGCCCCGACGCCACGGAGGAGGAGATCCACGCGGCCGCGCGGGCGGCCCAGATCCACGACCACATCGCCTCGCTGCCCGACGGGTACGACACCCTCGTCGGCGAGCGCGGGTACCGGTTCTCCGGCGGTGAGAAGCAGCGTCTGGCGATCGCCCGCACCATCCTGCGCGACCCGCCGGTCCTCATCCTGGACGAGGCGACCAGCGCCCTCGACACCCGGACGGAGCACGCGGTGCAGCAGGCCATCGACGCCCTCTCCGCGGGCCGCACCACCCTGACCATCGCGCACCGCCTCTCCACCGTCCGGGACGCCGACGAGATCGTGGTCCTCGACGGGGGCCGCATCACGGAACGCGGCACCCACGACGAACTCCTCCGGCTGGACGGCCGCTACGCCGCCCTGGTCCGCGGCGACGCACACCTCACCCCCGCGGCACCGTGACCCTCCGGCCCCGGGCCGGTGCTCGCCTCGGTTCGCCCCCCCCGCCGGACGAGCCCCTGACAACGCAGCAGCCGCTGCTCCCTGGGACGCGGGAGCAGCGGCGCTTCGGGGGGACCGGCGTCAGACCAGCCGGCCGACGAAGTGGAGGAAGCCGGCGAGCAGGTCGGTGAGGACGTTCATGAGGGTGCGTTCCCCTTGTGCTTTCGTGGTGCGTGTGTGGGACGGCGCAACCGAGGTCTGCAGCCCGTCGCTTGCGCACCGTAAGCATCACGGGCCGCACCCGCGCGCGGCACGGAAACCCCGATGCGATCACACGTTCCGGCGAACATCCGATCCCGCGTTCGTCTGTTCAGGGCCGACCCGGTGGTCGAGGGCCACGGGCACGGCAGGCTGCCGGGTTCGGCGGACACCACGGGTTAGCGTGCCCGCATGGTGAACGAGTCCCCGCAGGGCACGCCCCGGCGCCGGTCCCCGATGACCCGCCGCGGCTGGCTTTCCCTCGCCGCCGGCCTGGTCGTCGTCACGGCTGCCGCCGTCCTGGTGCCGCTTCTGCTGCTCAGGGAGCCCCCCGCCCCGCCACCCCCGGAGAAGCCGAGGATGCTGCTCATCCCGGAGGGCTGGCGCGCCACCCAGGTGTACAGCGCGGTCGACCAGGCGCTCGGGGCGCCGGCCGGCACCACGCGCCAGGTCGCCGAGAGCGGCAGGCTGAAGCTGCCGGCGGACGCGCAGGGCAACCCGGAGGGGTTCCTGTTCCCGGCCACGTACCCGGTGTACAAGAAGACGACCCCGCGGGGCCTGCTGGACTACATGGTGCGCACCGCCCACGAGCGGTTCGGTGCGGACCGCATCAGCGCGGGATCGCAGCGCAACGGGGTGAGCCCCTACCAGATGGTGACCATCGCGAGCATCGTCCAGGCCGAGGCGGACACGGTGGAGGACATGGGCAAGGTGGCCCGCGTCGTCTACAACCGGCTGGCCCGGGGCATGGCCCTCCAGATGGACTCGACGCTCAACTACGCGCTGGGCCGCTCCACGCTCGACACCTCGCACGCCGACACGAGGATGGACAGCCCGTACAACACGTACAACCGCCAGGGTCTGCCGCCCACCCCGATCGACAACCCGGGCGAGCAGGCGATGGACGCCGCGATCGATCCGCCGCCGGGCGACTGGCTGTACTTCGTCACCGTGCGGCCCGGCGACACGCGGTTCACCGCCGACTACGCGGAGCACCAGCGCAACGTGCAGGAGTTCAACGAGGCCCGGCGCGACGCGGTGGCGGGCTGACGGTCCCGGCCGCCGGTCCCGCACACCGTCCCGCACTCGGGTCAGGCCGCCACCGGGGCACGGTCGCGGTCGCGGTCCAGCAGGCGCCGGACGTCGCGGACGGCGGCCCGCCCGGCGCGGTTCGCGCCGATGGTCGAGGCGGACGGCCCGTACCCGACGAGATGGACGCGCTCGTCACGGACCGCCCGCGTGCCCTCGAGCCGGATGCCGCCGCCCGGCTCGCGCAGCCGCAGCGGCGCGAGATGGTCGATGGCCGCGCGGAAACCGGTGGCCCACAGGATGACGTCCGCGTCGACGGTCCGCCCCTGCTCCGGCTCCCCGTCGCGCCCGGGGAAGCTGTCCCAGGCCACACCCGTGGGGGTGATCCGGTCGAACATCGGCAGCCGGTCGAGGATGCCTTGCTCCCGCGCCCGCTCGACGGCGTCGGTGAGCGGCAGCCCCGTCACGCCGACCACGCTCTGCGGCGGCAGGCCGCGCCGTACGCGCTCCTCGACCAAGGCGACCGCCGCCCGCCCCTCGGCCTCCCCGAACGGCCCCTCGCGCCACACCGGCTCGCGGCGGGTCACCCAGGTGGTCTCCGCCGCGACCTCGGCGATCTCCATCAGGTGCTGCGTCCCGGAGGCCCCGCCGCCCACCACGACCACCCGCTGCCCGGCGAACTCCTGCGGACCGGGGTAGCCGGCGGTGTGCAGCTGCCGCCCGCGGAAGGTCTCCTGACCCGGATAGCGGGGCCAGAACGGCCGGTCCCAGGTGCCGGTCGCGTTGACCAGCGCCCGGGTCGCGTACGTGCCCTCGGAGGTCTCCACGAGGAGCCGGCCGCCGTCGCCGTCCCGCACCGCCGTCACGTCGACGGGCCGGTGCACCCGCAGGCCGAACTCCTCCTCGTACCGCGCGAAGTAGCCCCCGATCACCTCCGACGAGGGGCGGCCGGCATCGGCTCCGGTGAGCTCCATGCCGGGCAGCGCGTGCATGCCGTGGACCTTGCCGTACGTGAGCGTGGGCCAGCGGAACTGCCAGGCGCCGCCCGGCTCGGGAGCGTGGTCCAGGACGACGAAGTCCCGGCCGGGCTCCAGGCCGGTGCGCCGCAGGTGGTACGCGGCGGAGAGGCCGGCCTGTCCGGCGCCGATGACGACGACGTCCACATCCACGAAGTAATTCACGCTTCCACCAACCAGTGCGGGGCCGCGGTTCTTCCCGGCACGGCCCGTGGGCCCGCCCCGGTCGCAGTCGTCCGCGGACTCGCCCTCACGGGAAGCGCACGCCCTGGGCGAGCGGCAGGTCGTCCCCGTACGCCTCAGATGACGTGCGCCTCCGTGCGCGGCGCGGTGGCGGGGCCGGCGAAGCGGTCGGCGGTCAGCGGCCCCACGTCGACCACCGGGCTCCTGTCGAGGTACAGGTCGCGCACCACCTCCCCGACCGCGGGTGCCTGCAGGAAGCCGTGCCCGGAGAAGCCCGTCGCGTACAGGAACCGGCTGACGCCCCGGGCCTCGCCGATCAGCGCGTTCCGGTCGGGCGTCATCTCGTACAGGCCCGCCCAGCCGCCGGTCACGGGCAGATGGGCGAGCGGCGGCGCGCGCCGGGCCGCGGCCTCGCGGAAGAGCTCCAGCCAGTCCTCGGTGAACTCCCGCCCGAACCCGGGCTCCTGGCGCGGGTCGGACATCCCGAGCACGAGCCCGCCGGCGCCGTCGTTGTGGAAGTACAGTGTGGAGCCGTAGTCGAGGGTGAAGGGCACGCGCGGCGGGGCCGGCGACAGCGGCCCGGTCAGCGCGATCTGCCGGCGCAGCGGGGTCACCGGCAGTGTCACTCCCGCCATCGCGCCGACCGCCCGCGACCAGGCGCCCGCCGCGCAGACGACCGTGCCGGTGCGCACCGTCCCCGCGGTCGTGCGGACGGCGCGGACGGTCCCGCCGGACGTCTCGACCCCCGTGACCGCGCACCGGGTGCGGACGGTCACGCCGAGCGCCTCCGCGGCCCGCAGATAGCCGCGCACGGCCGCCCCGGGCAGCGCGTACCCGTCGGCGGGGGAGTGGGCGGCCGCCACGAACGACGAGGGGTCGACGTACGGGCACAGCGCGTGCGCCGCTCCCGGCGTCAGCAGCCGGCTCGGCACGCCGTGCGCGTGCTGCACCTCCAGGCCCCGCCGGAACGTCTCCACCTCGGCCTCGTCCGCCAGGAGGAACAGATAGCCGACGCTCTCCAGCCCCACGTCCGCCCCGGGCCGCTCCCCGAACGCCCGCCACGCCTCCAGACTGCGCTGCCCCAGCCGTACGTTGACAGGGTCGGAGAATTGCGCCCGCACGCCGCCGACGGGTTTGCCCGAGGACCCCGACGCGGGCGTGTCCCGCTCCACCAGCAGCACCCGCCCGGCGCGCGCCTCGGCCAGGTGGAACGCGATGCTCGCGCCGATGACCCCGCCGCCGACGACCACGACGTCGACCGCAGCGGGCAGCGGTGCCGTGCCCGGACTGCCTGACGCGGCGTCGGAGGTCATCCCCCCATCGTGGGGCCGACGCCCCGTCACGTCCACGGCGCCTCGCGGGACACGCGCGGGCGCGGTGACACCATGGGAGGCATGAGCGACGCATTCACCACCCGTACGCTGCGGATCACCACCGGCACCCGGGAAACGGTCCACGACCTGACCGGCGCCTGCGCCTCCTTCCTGCGGGAGGTCGCGGCGGGCCGGGACGGTCTGCTGAACGTCTTCACCCCGCACGCCACGACCGGCGTGGCCATCCTGGAAACCGGCGCAGGCAGCGACGACGACCTGCTGGCCGCCCTGCACACCCTGCTCCCCGCCGACGACCGCTGGCAGCACCGCCACGGCAGCCCCGGCCACGGCCGCGACCACGTCCTGCCGGCCCTGGTGCCCCCGCACGCCACGATCCCGGTCATCGGCGGCGAGATGGCGCTGGGCACGTGGCAGTCCGTCTGCGTGGTCGACACCAACAAGGACAACCCGGACCGCCAGGTGCGGCTGAGTTTCCTGAGCTGATCAGGGGTTCAGGATCGCCCTGGGTGCGGCCGCCGACGCGCCGTTTCTCCTGGCGCTCCGGCGACACGGGGGAGCGGGGCAGCATCACCTCAGGGTCTGCCGTGACAGGGGGGGCGGGAAGGTCCGGCACCGCCACCGCATCCCGTCTTCGCCGATCACGGCACGGGAGCCGCGGACACCGGCCCAGCAGCCTCCCCGGCCCCTGCCGGTCCCTGCGCCGACGCCTCCCGGTGCCGCGCGGCAGCGACGCCCCGGAGGATCTCCGTGAGGGCGTGCCGGCTCCGCCCACGGGTCTTGACCGCGTGGCAGTTGGGGCAGAGGGCCACCATCTGGCTCGGGTGGTCACGCCCGCCGCGGGCTATCTCCATGACGTGGTCGACCTCGAGGAGCGGTTCGCCGCGGTCGGTGAGGTCGGCCGGGCGGCCGGCGCAGGCGGGGTTCTCGCACGCGCCGCCGCTGCGCAGCAGCACCGCCCTGCGGGCCGACGCGGACCGTATCGGATCGTTCGATGAGGTCTCACGGCGCTTGCCGTGATCGGCCGCCTCACGGCGTTCGACGAGCGTGCACAGCCTCTCGTACCGGGCGGCAGCAGCCACGGCCCGGTCGGCGGCGGTGACGGGGACGCTCGGCGGGGAGCCGTCCGCGTCGTCGGCGACCGCCACGTCGTACAGGCCCACCTCGGTCAGGAGGGGCACCTCGTCCAGGTCCTCGAAGAAGCGGTCCACGATCGCCCCGATGAACACCAGCCGGGCCTCACCCGACGTGCGCAGGAGTTCGTGGACCGCTTCCGTCAGGCCGCTCACGGGCTGCTGTGCGGCGCACCACCGGCGCAAGAGCGCGTCCCCATGGGCGAACGGCACCACACCGCTGTGTCCCTGCAGGGTCCACAGCCCCGAGTGGTAGAGGGCCAGCACCGGGAAGTCGGGACGGGGACGCTCGCCGCGCAGGCCGTACCGTTCGAGGAGTCCGGTCAGCGCCGCGCTGGTCTCCGCCCAGTCGGCCAACCGCGGCTCGCCGCGCAACGCCCTTCCGGCGGCCCAGAGCAAGGTGATCGGCTGGTACAGACGGGGACCGCCGACGGCATGCGCCACCTTCAGCTGCTCGACGCGCCGCACCAGGTCACCGATGTCCGTGCTGGTGGCCGCCGGAGCATACACGACCTGGAACCCCAGGCCGCTCAGCACCTTCGCGGCGTGGTCGCGCCCACCGGAGAACTCGGCGGCGCGCAGGGGCTCCCGGCCCGGCAGGAACCCGTGCGCCGCGCCGACGACGGCCTTGGAGTCGTACTGCCTGCCGTCGATGACGAGGAGGTACGAACGCGCGGGGCGGAAGCCGTACGCGCGGAGAAAGGCTTGGGGGCCGCGGTCGTCGTACTCCTGGACGGCCTGGAGGACTGCCTGCCGGGTGATGTCGGGCAACGCCATGCGCGAACGGTAATCGACGCGGGACGAGGCTCCCCCGCGTCGGTTACCGAAAGGTCCCTGAAAGCAAGGGCGTTGCAGCCGAAGGATGCGCCCGGCCCGCCGGACCTCGTCGCGGCTACCTGACGACGTCCCGGAGCGGCCTGCCCGACAGGTGGTCGGTGACGTTCCGGACCGCGGCCAGGGCGATGCGGACCAGGGTCTCGCGGGTGACGCCCGCGACGTGCGGGGAGAGCACCACGTTCGGGGCCTTCAGCAGGCGCAGCGCGGGGGTCGGGGGTTCGGGGTCGAAGACGTCGATGCCCGCGCCGGCGAGGGCGCCGGACTCCAGGGCGTCGGCGAGGGCGTCCTGGTCGATCAGGGCGCCGCGGGACGTGTTGACGACGAACGCCGTGGGCTTGAGGAGGGCCAGGCGCCGCGCGTCCAGGAGGTGGCGGGTGGCGTCGGTCAGCGGGGCGTGCAGCGAGACGTAGTCGGCTGTGCGCAGCAGCTCGTCGAGCTCCAGGTGGCGGGCGCCGCCCAGGCGGGCCTCCGTCGCGGGGGAGGCGCGCCGGGGCGATGCGTACACGACCGTCATGTCGAACGCGACCGCGCGCCGGGCGACTTCGGTGCCGATGTGGCCGAGGCCGATGATGCCGAGCGTCTTGCCGGACAGCTCCGTGAGCGACCGCTGGAGCCGCGGCAGCGCCCAGTCGGCGTCGACGAGCGCGGTGTGCGCGGGGATCAGCTGCTTGGCGAGCGCCAGCATCAGCGCGAACGTCTGCTCGGCCACGTTCTGCTTCTCCGCCCCGCTGGAGCCGATCGTGCACACGCGGACGCCCTGTGCACGGGCGGCGGCCACGTCGACGTAGTCGTGACCGTGGCTGGCGCACTGCACCAGTTCCAGCCCCGGCGCGGCGGCGAGGTGCGCCGCGGTCACCGGGCCGAGGGCGGTGACGACGACGTGGGCCTCGCTCAGGGCGGCCGGGTCCTCGCCGGCCGTCTCCACGACGGTGACCCGTGCCTGCGCGGGGAACACCGAGGCGAGGGCGGCACCGGCGGCGCGGCCGCCCACGTGGGGCGGGATCACGGCGAGCACGTTCTTCGGAGCGGTCATGCCGTCTTCTCCTCGACGAGGTCGTCCGGACCCGGGGTCGTGGGGCCCGTGTGTCCGGACAGAGCCAGGGTCAGGTCCAGCTCGGCCAGCAGGCACCGGATGACGTGCTCGACGCCCGCCTGCCCGTCGAGGCCGAGCCCGTAGGCGTACGGGCGTCCCACCAGCACCGCCCGCGCGCCCAGCGCCAGGGCCTTGAAGATGTCGTCGCCCGTGCGTATGCCGCTGTCGAACAGCACGGTCAGCCGGTCGCCGGCCGCCGCGGCGACCCGCGGCAGGGCGTCGGCGGCGGCGACCGAACCGGCCACCTGCCGGCCGCCGTGGTTGGACACCACCACACCGTCCATGCCGGCTTCGGCGGCCAGCAGGGCGTCCTCCGGGTGCAGGACGCCCTTCAGCACGATCGGGCCCTCCCAGTTCTCCCGCAGGAACGCCAGATCCGGCCATGTCTTCGCCGGGTCGGCGAACATGCCGACGAAGTGCATCACCGCCGCGTTCCGGTCCTCGTGCACCGGCTTGGCGAGACCTGCCCGGAACGCGGGGTCGGTGAAGTAGTTCGCCGTGCCCACGCCGTGCAGGAACGGCAGGTACGCCTGGTCCAGGTCGCGCGGCCGCCACGCCAGCAGCGGAGTGTCCAGCGTGACGAACAGCGCGGTGTAGCCCGCCGCCTTCGCCCGCTGCAGGAACGACCGCGTGACCTCGCGGTCCTTCGCCCAGTACAGCTGGAACCAGCGCTCCCCCTCGCCCATCGCCTCGGCGACCTCCTCCATGGGCGTACTGGACGCGGACGACAGGATGTACGGGACCCCCTGTGCCGCGGCCGCCCGCGCGGCGGCCGGCTCCGCGTCCGGGTGCAGGATCGACAGCACCCCCACGGGTGCCAGCGCGAGCGGCGCGGGCAGCCCGCGGCCCAGGACCCGCACCGACAGGTCGCGTTCGTGCACGTCGCGCAGCATCCGCGGGACGATGCGCCGCCGGTCCAGCGCCGCCCGGTTCGCCAAGGCGGTGCTGCCACTGCCCGCGCCACCGGCCACGTACCCCACCGGACCCGGGCCCAGGCGCCGCTCCGTGAGCTCCTCCAGCCGCGTCAGGTCCGTCGGCAGCCGCGGTACGGCGCCGGTCATGCCGTTCAGGTAGATCTCGTACTGGAAGTCCGCCCAGTGCTGCGCCATGCCTGCCGTCGCCCTTCGCCCGGGAACCGTGTGTCCTCCCGGATCCTCGCGACCGCGGCCCCGCCCCGTCCACCGTCGTGCGCCACCGCGTACGCCCGTTCCGCCAACCGACACGACGTCGTAGTCGGCGCCCCCGCCTTGTGCACGGCGGCACAGGACCGGGCGGACGGCCGCCCCTAGCCTCGCCGGAACATCACCAACGAGGGGCGGTACCGGTGAACTGGCTGATCCACGACTACCGCGAGAGCGATCTCGCGGCCGTCGTCCACCTGATCGACACCACGGCCGAGCTGGGACAGGAGTCGGTGTTCTCGCTCGCCGAGTGCATCGGCGCGCTGACCTCCCGCCAGCCGGCCGTCGTCGCCGTGCACCAGGGCGCGCCGATCGGCGCCGCCCTCGCCTGCGTGGCGGGCGAGCGGGCGTGGGTCATGCGCATCGCGATCGCGCCGGGCTGGCGCGGCCGGGGCCTGGCGAGCGCGCTGCTCGTGGAACTGGAGCGCCGGCTCCTCGCCGCCCGGGTCGGCCGCGTCGCCTACGTCCTGCCCGAGGAGGACCTGTTCGGCGAGGGCCTGCTCAACGCCGGCTACACGCGCCGTCCGGCCGTCGCCTACTTCGAGAAGGTCGAGCCGCTGCACGGCCCGGCGGTCAGCCTGCTGGAGGACCTGGGCGGGCGGTTCCTGCCGGCCGACCTGTGGGGCAAGGTCGCCGGCATGGAGGCGGAGAAGGACCTGATCGAGCGGCGCGTGGTGCTGCCGCTCGCCGAACCGGAGCGGGCGGCCCGGCACGGGGTGCAACCGCCGCGGGCGATCACGCTGTTCGGGCCGCCCGGGACCGGGAAGACCACGTTCGCCCGGGGCATCGCCTCCCGGCTCGGCTGGCCCTTCGTGGAACTGCTGCCCTCCCGGCTCGCCGGCGAGGGCAACCTGGCGGCGGCGCTGCGCAGCGCGTTCGCCCGCATCGCGGAGCTGGAGCGGGTGCTCGTCTTCATCGACGAGGTGGAGGAGATCGCACCGGTGCGCAGCGAGCCGGCGCAGCCCGGAGGCATGCACGGGGTGACCAACGAACTGCTGAAGCTGATCCCCGGCTTCCGGGAGGGCGACGAGCGGCTGCTGGTGTGCGCGACCAACTCCATCCGCTCGCTGGACCCGGCGTTCCTGCGCCCGGGCAGGTTCGATTACCTGATCCCGATCGGCACGCCGGACAAGGCGGCGCGCGCGGCGATCTGGTCCCGGTACGCGCACGGCCGCGCAGATGTCGACGTGAACGTCCTGGTGGCGGCGAGCGACCTGTTCACACCGGCGGACATCGAGCACGCGGCGCGGATCGCGGCGCAGGCAGCGTTCGAGCGGGACCTCGCGGACCGAGCGGGGGTGCCCGGCGCGAGTACCGAGGACTACCTGGAGGCCATCGCCCAGTGCCGGCCGACGGTGACGCCCGCGATGATCGAGCAGTTCCAGGCGGACATCACGGCCCACGCCCGGTTCTGACCACCCCGTTCCGACCACCCGGTTCCGACCACCCGGGGCGGGACGTCCGATGGCGACCGGCCGGTTGCGACCGGCCCTGATGGCCGTACGGCCCGTCCTGTTCCGACCGCTCGGGGCCGGAAGTCCGGTCGCGACCGGCCGGTGGTGACCGGCTTTGTTGGCGGTACGGCTCCGGCTGTCCTGTTCCGACCGCCCGGGGCCGGACGCCCGCCTAACCGGCCCGCCGGTAGCGGGCGCCGTCCTTCGTGCGGACCAGCAGTCCCGCGACCACCAGATGGCGGCGCAGCGCCGGCCAGTCGTCGTGCACGGTGCGCAGCGCCTCGTTGACCTCGGGCTCCGTGTACGGCCGGTCCCGCTCGAAGAGGGTCTCGGCGAGGTGGGTGAGCAGCTGCGCGCGGCGGGCCTGCTTGCGCGGCACGGCGGTCAGCCGGCCGTCGGAGAAGAGGGCGGCCACGTCGCGCGCGCCGCCCGTGCGGGTCTCTGCCATGACGGGCAGCCTCCCGCCTCAGCCGCTCGCCGCGCAACGCGATTTCACCGGACGGACCGGACGCTGGGGCAACGCCTTGCTCCGCATACCGCCGGGTGCCGCGTCGCGCACCCCGCCGGGTGCCGCGCCTTCACCCGCCGGCCGCCGCGGCACGCGCCTCACCCGCCCGCAGCCGGTGGCCGGTGCCCCGCCATGACGAAGTCGTACGCCGCCTGCGCCGTGAACTCCGCCTGCCCGCCCCGCAGCAGCAGCCCCGCATCGCGGAACGCGGGATCGTCCACCGTCGCCGGTACGTACGGCACGGCGATGCACCGCATCCCCGCCGCACGGGCCGCCGCCGCGCCGGGCGGGGCGTCCTCGAGCACCACGCAGTGCGCCGGCTCCACGCCGAGCCGGCGCGCCGCCTCCAGGAAGACGTCCGGCGCGGGCTTGCCCCGCTCCACCTCCTCGGCGGAGACGAGGGTGGCGATGTACGCGTCCAGGCCCGTACCGCCGAGCACCGCCTCGATCGCGGCCCGCGACGAGCCGGAAGCCACGGCCATCGGCACCCCCTCCCGGTGCAGCAGCTCCACGAACGCCCGCATCTGCGGGAACACCTCGGTCGCCGCGCGCGCCAGCTCCAGGTAGTGGCGGTTCTTGCCGGCCAGCAGCTCCTCGATCGGCGCGTCGAGCCCGTACTCCTCCTTCAGCGCCTCCAGCGTCTCGCGCGTGCCGATGCCGATGAAGTCCGTGTGGCGCTCCCAGCTGAAGTCCGTGACGCCGTGGCTCTCCAGCAGCCGGCGTCCGGCCTCGTAGTAGTTGGGTTCGCTGTCCACCAGCGTGCCGTCGAGATCGAAGACGACCGCGGTACGTGACGTGCTGCTCATGGCACCAGCATGCCGGGCGGGCGCTGCGACCGGTCAGCCGCCCACCCGCTCACCCCGGCGCACGGACGCCCGGCCGACCGCCTCCACCAGGGGCAGCAGCCGGTGCGGCACCCGTTCGCGCAGAGCCATCTCGGTCCGGGTGCGCACCACGCCGGGGATCTGGATGAGCCGCTGGATGACGTCCTCCAGGTGCCCGTTGTCACGCGCGACGACCCGGGTGAGCAGGTCGCCGCCACCGGTGATCGAGAACGCCTCGATGATCTCGGGAACGGCGGCGAGGGCGTCCCCCACGTCGTCCAGATGTCCCTGCGTCACCTCGATGTGGACGAAGGCGAGCACCGGATGCCCGAGCGCGGCGGGGGAGAGGACCGGCCCGGTGCCGGTGATCACGCCGTCCCGCTCCATCCGGTCCAGCCGCGCCTGCAGCGTGCCCCGGGCGATGCCGAGAATGCGGGCGTACTCGCGCACACTGGTGCGCGGCTGTTCGATCAACAGCCGCAGGATGCGGGTGTCGAGCTCGTCCACTGCCATCGTTGGTCCCGTTCCATCCCATTGTGGTGGGGTGATGCGGAACGTGACAGTACCAATGGCGCAGCACGCGGCCTGACCGCTGCCCATCAGCGGCCCGACGCGGCCCGCCGGCCCCGGCTCAGGCCCCGGCTCCGGTCCTCAGCCGAGACTCTCCAGCAACGTGTTGCACGCCTCCTCGCACCGGCGGCACGCCTCGGCGCACAGCCGGCAGTGCTCGTGCATGTCCGCGTGGCTCCCGCACTCGTCCGCGCAGGCCTTGCACACCGTGGCGCACGCCTGCAGCAGCGCGCGCGTGATGTTCGCGTCGTACCCGGTGTGACGGGAGAGCACCGCGGCGGTCGCGGTGCAGATGTCCGCGCAGTCCATGTCGGTCCGGATGCACTTGGTCAGATCGCCGACCATGCCCTCGGACAGGCAGGCGTCCGCACAGGCCGTACACGCCTGCGCACAGGCGACGCACGCCTCGATGCAGTCGGCCATCGCCTCCTGATCCACGCCACCGAGGTCGGCCGGGTAGGTGTTCAGCATGTCCTTGACGGATGTCGTCATCGTCATCGCCTCCTCGCAGCGACGGGTTGACCTGCACGGCCCCGGCAAACGCCCGCCGCGCGCCCTGCCTCCCGCGGGCGGTCACAGGGCATACGGCGGTGACATCCCGGGACGGCGACGGGGACATCCGGGACGGCGACATGGCGGCACGGGAGGCGGGTACGCGCCAACGGACGGACGGGAGGCTGCCATGGAGGTCACCGAGGAGCGTCCCTACCGCTTCCGCATCGCGCCCCGCCGGGACATGCGGGTCCCCGGGATCGTGTTCGCGTCGCGGCGGCTGCTGCGGGACGCCGAGAAGTCACTGGAGCAGGTCGTCAACGTGGCGACCCTGCCCGGCATCGTCACCGCCTCGTACGCGATGCCCGACATCCACTGGGGCTACGGCTTCCCCATCGGAGGCGTGGCCGCCACCGACGTCGACGACGGCGGCGTGGTGTCGCCGGGCGGTGTCGGCTTCGACATCTCCTGCGGCGTACGGCTGCTGGCCGCCGACTGCGACCGGCCGGAGCTGGAGCCGGTGCTCCCGGCCCTGATGGACGGGCTGGGGGCGGCGACCCCGCACGGCCCCGGCCGCGGCGCGGTCTGGCGCCTGGGCAGCACGGCCCGGCTCGAACGGGTCCTGGAGGGCGGATCGCGGTACGCGGTCGAGGAGGGCCACGGCGAGGAACGCGACCTGCTGCGCTGCGAGGACGCCGGGGCGGTCCCGGACGCGGACGTCGGCCAGGTCGGCGAGCGGGCCCTGCAGCGGGGGCTGGAGCAGGTCGGGAGCCTCGGCGGCGGGAACCACTTCCTGGAGGTGCAGCAGGTCGCCGAGGTGTACGACGAGACGGTCGCCACCGCCTTCGGCCTCCACCGGGGCCAGGTGTGCGTGATGATCCACTGCGGCTCGCGGGGTCTCGGGCACCAGGTGTGCAGCGACCATGTGCGGGCGATGGACAAGGCCATGCCCCGGTACGGCATCACGGTGCCCGACCGGCAGCTCGCCTGCGCCCCGGTCGGTTCGCCGGCGGGCCGCGCCTACCTCGGGGCCATGGCCGCGGCGGCCAATTACGGGCGGGCGAACCGCCACATGCTGGGCGAGGCGGCGCGCCGGGTCTTCCGCCGCGCGGCGGGGGCGCGGCTGACCCTGGTGTACGACGTGTCCCACAACCTGGCGAAGGTGGAGGAGCACCATGTGGACGGGCGTACGCGCACGCTGTGCGTCCACCGCAAGGGGGCCACCCGGGCACTGCCGCCGGGCCACGCCGACCTGCCCGACGACCTGCGCGGGGTGGGGCAGCCGGTGCTGATCCCCGGCACCATGGGCACCGCGTCGTACGTCCTGACCGGGGTGCCGCGAGGCGACGCCTTCCACTCCACGTGCCACGGGGCCGGCCGGGTGCTGAGCCGGCACGCCGCCCTGCGCGCGGTCCGCGGCGACGAGCTGCGGTCCCGGCTCGAAACCCAGGGCATCGCGGTCCGCGGCGCCTCGGGACGCGGCCTGGCGGAGGAGGCACCGGAGGCGTACAAGGACGTCTCCGAGGTGATCGAGGCGAGCGAGGGCGCGGGACTGTGCCGCAAGGTGGCCCGCCTGGTCCCGCTGGGGGTCGTCAAAGGCTGACGACCGGCGGTCGTCCAGGGCTGGCGACCGGCGGGGCCCGCCGCCCCGGTGCCGCCGTCCACGAATGCGCGGTCCACGCCGGTGCGCCCAAACCGAGGCCGTCCCGCGGGCGCCCGCCGCCGCACAGGCACCGTGCGGGATGCCGCCGCACAGGCACCGTGCGGGATGCCGCCGCACGGGGGCCGCGGGGGACGCCGCCGCACAGGCGCCGCGCGGGATGCCGCCGCACGGGCACCGCGCGGGACCGCACCGCCCCCGCGCTGAGCCGGGGCTCAGACGTCGACCGTCACCGCGCAGGACCAGCCGCGCGGGCCCGGAGCCAGGTGGAGGTCGCTCCACGAGACGGCCTTGGGGGCCGCGCCGACGAGCCGGACCGCCGTGAGGTCGGCCACCGCGAGGCGCACGTCCAGCCCGCCGTCGGTGAGTTCGGCCTCGACGTCCAGGGGCACTTCGCCGTGCACGTCCAGCCGGAAGATGATCTCGTCGAGGAGCGCCGCCAGCAGGTCGTCGTCGTCCGTCTCGTCCACCCGCACCTGCCGCACGGCCACCGGCCGCACCCCGGAGACGTCGGCGAAGCACTCGACCATCCCGAGGACCGCCTCCGCGAGGCACAGCTCCCGGCTCGGTCCCCACGCCTCGATGCGTACGTCCGCCGTGTGCGGGACCGTCCGGTGGCCGCTGTCTGCCGGACCCCGCCCCTGCCCGTCACCATCCGTATCGCCGATCATGCCGATCACCTCCCCCCATGACGCCGGACATATGCCGGGGAGGAGGACAATTGAGGCCAGGCGCCCGAGGTGTCAGGAGTCGATGATGAAGGGCTCGGTCCGGCTCGGAAGTGTGACCGGTGTGCCCCTGCGGATGCACTGGAGCGTCCCGCTGCTCGTGGTGCTGTTCGCGTACGGGCTGGGCGGCCGGACCCTGCCCGCTTGGGCCCCGGGGGAGTCGGACGCGGCCTACACCGCCGCCGGGGCCGTCGGCGCGCTGCTGCTCATGGGCAGTCTCCTGGCGCACGAGGCGGCACACGCCGCCACGGCGCGCCGGAAGGGGATCCCGGTGCAGGACGTCACGTTGTGGGCGCTGGGCGGGGTGACCCGGATGGACGCGCCGCGGACCGCGGGCGTGGCCTTCGCCGTAGCCGTCAGCGGACCGCTGACCAGTCTGGTCGTCGGAGGCATCGGGCTCGGAGCGGGAGTGGGTCTGGGCGCGCTCACGGACTGGGTGGTGCCGGCCGGTGTGCTGGTGTGGCTCGGGTGGATGAACGTGCTGCTCGGCGTGTTCAACCTGCTGCCCGCCGCCCCGCTCGACGGCGGCCGGGTGCTGCAGGCACTGCTGTGGTGGCGTACCGGCGACAGGGGACGGGCGGAGCGGGTGTCCTCGCGCGGCGGCCAGGTCATGGGCGTACTGCTGATGGCCGCCGGCTGGATCTCCGTGCTGCGTGGGACCACGGGCGGTCTGTGGCTGGTGGCGATCGGACTGTTCATCACGCTGGTCGCGGGCGCCGAGCGGCAGCAGGCCGTGCTGCGCACCGCCCTGCAGGGAGTGCGGGTGTCCGATGCCATGTCGAGTCCGGTGATCACCGGTGCCGACTGGCTGACCGTCGGGGCCTTCCTCGACGAGGCGGCGGCCCGGTCCGGCCACTCCGCCGTGCCGCTGCTCGACTTCGAGGGCCGGCCGAGCGGCATCGTCGAGACGCGACGGCTCGCCGCGATCCCGGCGGAGCTCCGGGACGCGCTGCGGGTACGGGACGTGGCCGTCCCGCTGGCGCAGTGCGCGGTCGCCGCGCCGGACGACCTGCTCACCGACGTGCTCGACCGCGCGGGCCCCGGCGGTGGGGCCCGCATCCTCGTGCTGGACGCCGGCCGGCCGGTCGGGATCGTCACCGCGGAGGACATCTCCCGGCTGGTCCGACGGCACACCCTGCGCGGGCGGGGCGGCGGCTGACCAGGTACCGCCGGAGGGGTGACGCCCACGATCTCGTCCGTTGGCCCGCCCGGTGGCGCCCGAGACCCCCGTGCGCTGGGCCAATGGCCCAGTCGATCCGACCACGCTTGTACCAGTGGGGAGCGGGATGGTCTCATGGTCCGGTCGATGGCGCTGCGGATTCCGCGGCGCCTTTTTCATGCGGGTATCTGCCGGTACATGGCGGTACATGTCGGCGGGTGCTGGTCCCCCCGGCGGGCGCCGGCCGGTGCCGACATCCGCCGGTACCCACCGGCCGGGAACACAAGTGCGTACGGAGAAGGGGCGGGGAAAGCAGTGCTGAAGAGGATGTTCGTGGCTCCGGACCCGGGGCGGCTGCGACTGCGCAGCGCCGTCCGGGCCGTCCTCGGCATCAGTACGGCGGTGGCCGCGTGCGGTCTCACGGGGCATGCCCTCCCCGCCGTCATCACCGGCGGTCTCGCCGCCCTGCTGGCACTGTTCACGGTCACGGACACGACGGTCCGGGCCCAGGCGGTCACCACCGCGCTGCTGCCCGCCGTCGGTTTCCCGGTGCTCGCTCTCGCGGCCGGGCTCCAGGGCCACGCGCTCCTCCGGGACCTGGCGTTCGTCGCCGTGGCCGGCGGCGCGGTGTACGTGCGCCGCTGGGGGCCGCGCGGCCACGCCCTCGGCGTCTTCGCGTTCATGACGTTCTTCGTGTCGCAGTTCCTGCGCACCGTGCCGGGGCAGCTGCCGGAGCTGTACGCGGCCGTCGTCCTCGCACTGCTCGCCTCGTCGGCCGTCCGGTTCGGCCTGTGGTGCTACGAGCGCCGCCTGCCGCCGCCGCCCGCCGTGCCCGCCCTGCCGGGCGGGAGGGGCCTCGCCCGCACGACCACCCGCCAGGCGGTCCAGGCCGCCTTCGCCGCGGCCTTCGCCCTCGTCGCCGGGCAGTTCCTCTCCGGGGAACGCTGGTACTGGGCGGTCGGCGCCACCTGGTGGATCTTCGTCAACACCGCGTCGCGCGGCGAGACGCTGGTCCGCGGCTTCCGCCGCATCCTCGGCACGCTGGCCGGTATCGCCGTGAGCCTCGTGGCCGCCGTCCCGCTCGACGGCGCCCTCGCGCCGACGGCCGCGCTGGTCGCGGTCTGCGTCTTCGGCATCTTCTACTCGGCGCCCGTGTCGTACACCTGGATGATGCTGGCCGTCACCGTCATGGTCGGCCTGCTGTACGGGCTCCTGGGCGTGCTGGAGCCGAGCCTGCTCGCCCTGCGTCTCGCCGAAACCGGCGTGGGGGCCCTGGGCGCGGCGCTGGCCGTGCTGTTCGTGCTGCCCGTCACCACGCACGCCACCACGGACGCGTGGATCGGGCGCGCTCTGCACTGCGTGCACGGCTGCACCACCGCGGCCGCGCGGCGCCTCGCGGGCCACCCGGAGGCGGACCCGGCGCCGCTCGCGGCCGAGCTGGAGGTGCTGCTCGGCCGGGCGCGGCTGTCGCTGGCCCCGCTCCTGCACCCGCTCAGCCCGCTGCGCGCCCGCAAGGCCCGGGCCCGCCGGGTCCTGGCCCTGCTGGACGACTGCGCCCGGGAGGTACGGGGCCTGGCCTCGGTCGCGGCGGACCCGGTCGCCTCGCACGACGCCCGGCTCGCCGCGGCGTGCTGGCGCGTGGAGATCGCCCTGGGAGCCCTCGTGGCACCGGACGCGGAACCAACCGCTCCGCAGCCGGCCGACGCCGCGGCGGACGCCGCGTCCCACCACCCGGTCACCGACGCCGCGCTCCGCCACCTCCACGGCCTGGAGAAGGTCCTCGTCGACCTCGCCGGGCCGCTGCGGAGCTCGCGTCCGTCCTCTCCCGTCCGCTCCTAGGGCCGCCGCAACACCCCGCCTTGGTCTAGACCTGCTAGCGTCGCCCGCACCACCGGCGACCGGCCGGCGGCCGGCATCGGAGAGGGGCACTGCGATGGGGTACGGAGGGGGCCGCAGGGCCTTCATCGGGTCGTTCACGTCCGCCGGCGGGCGCGGGGTCGCCGCGGCCGACGTCGATCCGGGGACGGGCGCCCTGACGATCACCGGAGCGACGGACGAGGTACCCGACCCGTCCTTCCTGGCCCCCGCCCCCGGCGGCGCCGTGCTCTACGCGGTGTCGGAGAGGCCGGAAGGCGCCGCGGCGGCTTTCGACATCACCGGTCCGGCCCCGCGCCTGATCGGCGGCCCCGTCCCGGTCCGGGGCGCCGGTCCGACGCACCTGGCGCTGGCCGCCGGCCACGTGATCACCGCCAACTACGGATCGGGCAGCCTGAGCGCGCTGCCGCTCGGCGTGGACGGCGCGCCCGGGACGCCCACGGTGCTGGAGCACACCGGCGCGGGCCCCGACCCCGAGCGGCAGGAGGGCCCGCACGCCCACCAGGTGGTGGCGGACCCCGGCGGCCGCTGGCTGCTCGCGGTCGACCTGGGGACCGACTCCGTGCGCGTGTACGACCTCGCCGGCGGCGTCCCGGCCCCGCACGCCGAGACCGTGCTGCCCCCCGGGACCGGGCCCCGCCATCTCGCCTTCCATCCGGCGGGCAGCCACGTCTACGTGCTGGGCGAACTGGAACCCACCCTCACCGTCTGCCGCTGGGACGCCGCCGCGGGCGCCCTCGAACCGGTCCACCGGACGGACGTCCTGCCGGGCGCCCGGCCGGGCCTCCCGCCTGCGGACGCGTCCTCCCGGAGCTACCCCTCCGGCATCGCCGTCGCGCCCGACGGGCGCTTCGCCTGGGCCGCGGTGCGCGGTGACGACTCCATCGCCGTCCTCGCCCTCGACGAGGGCCGCGAGAAGCCGGAGCCGGTCGCGGCCGTGCCCTGCGGCGGCCATTGGCCACGCGACCTGGCCCTCGACCCGGAGGGGCGGCGGCTGTACGTGGCCAACGAGCGCTCCGGTGACGTCACCTGGTTCGACCTGGACCGGAGGACGGGCGTACCGAGCCGGGCAGGGTCCGTCGAAGCATCGGCGGCGTCCTGTGTGGTCTTCGCCTGACCCGTACGCGCCCCGGGCGACCGGGCTGACCGGGAGCCGCACGCGGGTTGCGCTCGCGCGGCCTGACGGACGCCCTACGGACGCTGTACGCCGGGTCCGCTCGCGCGCCGCAGACAAGCCGCACAGGGGCCCGTGGGTGGGCTGGACGTGACCGTATGGGAAGACGTACGCGGGGTGGACGCAGGGGTCCGGAAGCCGTACGCGGGTGGACGTACGGTCCCGAAGCCGTGCAGGGGCTGGACGTTCGGACCCGCGAAACCCTGCGGGGGCTGGACGTACGGGTCCGGGAGGCGTGGGCTGGCTGGACATACGGGTCCGGAAGCCGTGCGCGGGCCGGAAGGGACCGTACGGACGCCGGAGGCGGGCGGGTGCGCGGAGGCCCGCCCCGACACGTACGGACGGCGGACGCGGGGCGGATGGGCACCGTACGGACGCCGGACGCGGGGCGGGCGCGCGAAGGCCCGCCCCGGTGGTTCCCGGTGCGGGCCTTTCGCCGTCGTGGCGGCGCGGTCAGCGGACCGGCGCCCCCTGCGGCTGCTGGGCGAGGCCCAGTACCGCCGAGTACTGCGACAGCACCAGCTTGCCGACCGCCGGGTAGGCGCCCAGCGCCTCGGCCGCCGGGCAGTTCGCGGCCCGGGCGGCCTCCTCCAGCAGGCCCTCGGCCAGCTCGGGGCCGATCAGGTACGGCGCGAGGGCGAGCTGCTGCGAACCCGAGCCGCGCAGCTGTTCGGCGACTGCCGCCACCGAACCCTCCTGGTCGAGCGCCGCGGCCATCACCGGCACCGCGAGGCGCGCGGCCAGCAGCATGCCCGTGATGCCGGCCGCCTGGACGGCTTCCTCGCCGCCGACCGTGGCCAGCACGATGCCGTCGGCCGCCGTGGCGACCGTGAACAGCCGGGCCCGGTCGGCGCGGGCCAGACCCGCCTCGGACAGCCGGACGTGCACGGCCTCGGCCAGCAGCGGGTGCGGGCCCAGGACGTCGGTCAGCTGGGCGGGCGCGCCGCTGTTCGCGACGGTCTCCCGTATGCGGTCCATCAGGGCGTGGTCCGGGCCGGCGAGCAGCGGCACCACGACGGCGGCCGGGCCCTCGGGCTCGGCGACCTCGCGCCCGGCGGCGCGGGCGAGCTCGTACCGCTCCGCCCGCAGCGCGGCCGCCTGCTTCACGATGCCCGAGAGCGTGGGGTACTCGGCGTCGTCGCCGTCCAGGAAGCCGATCGCGGCCTCCAGGCCGGGCAGCTCGGCACGGGCGATGCTCACGACCTCTTCCGCCAGACCGCGCACCGCGGCGGAAGGGGCGCCGGGAACGGCGAGGACGAGCACGGGCGCGCCCTCGGGCGCCGCCACGGGTTCAGGGCGACGGTGCCGCCCGGACTGTCGGGGTCGCGGCATTCGTACAGGCAGGCCGGAAGCAGGCCCAGTGGGGGAGCTCATGGCCCGGCATGCTACTGGCTTTACCTGCCCCGATGCTTGGGGAGGGTCCGGTCGGGAGCCCTCTGTCCGGCTATGTCCCAAGCATCCGCTACGCAGGGGTTGTCTCCAGCATGCCCGGCTCGCGAGGCAGCCGGAGCGTGCCCGTGGCGAGGGCCGCGGCGACGGTCAGCGCCCCCGTGAGGGGATCGCCTTCGGCCATCACCGGCCGGGCGTGCGGCACTTGCTCCGCCAGCTCGGCCCGCAGCGGTACGAGCAGGGGGTCGCCCATCCGGAACAGGCCGCCGGTGAGCGCGACTTCGCGGTCCGCGGGAGGCGGGCAGACGGCCGCCGCGGCCTCCGCGATGTGCCGTGCCGCCCGCGCCAGGACCGCGGCCGCGACGGGGTCGCCGTCCGAGGCGCACCGGGCGACCTCGGGCGCGAACGAGGCCAGCACCGCGGGCCGGTCGGCGCGCGGGTAGAGCTGCCCCGGCAGTGCGCCCGGCTCTCCGAACACGGCCCGGACGCGCGCCAGGAGCGGGGCGGACCCGCCGCGCCGTCCGTCGTGGGCGCGCAGGGCGGCGTCGAGGCCGGCGCGGCCGATCCAGGCGCCGCCGCCGCAGTCGCCCAGCAGATGGCCCCAGCCGTCCGCGCGGCGCCACACGCTCAGGTCCGTGCCGAGCGCGATCATCCCGGTGCCCGCCGCGACCACCGCGCCCGGCCGCCGGCCCAGCGCACCGGCGTAGGCGGTGACGGCGTCGGCCGCCAGTGCGAGGCGCTCCACGCCGAGGGTGCGCCGCAGCGCCGCGGGCAGCTCGGCGCGCAGTTCGTCGCCGAGCGTCGACATTCCGGCCGCTCCGACGGCGACGGCGGCGAGGTCCCCGGTCCCCGCCCCGGCCCGTCCGAGCAGTGCCTCCGCGGCCGGTACCAGCCGCGCCAGCAACTCCCCGGCGTCGATCCCCCGCTCTCCGGTCGGTACGGGCTCGGCGAGGGGCACGGTGTCGACGGCGCGCACGACACCCCGCCGGTCGCTCCCGGTGCCGCCCTCGGCGCCTTCCCGGGCCGCGGCCGCGCGGCCGAGCGCCACACGGAGCCCCGACCCACCGGAGTCGACCCCCAGCACCCACGGGTGGTCGCTCACGCGGTACCGTCCCGCCGCGACGTCACGGCAGGCGCCAGTCGACCGGCTCGGCCCCCTGCTGGAGCAGCAGTTCGTTCGTACGGCTGAAGGGGCGGGAGCCGAAGAAGCCCTTGTCCGCCGACATGGGGGACGGGTGCGCCGACTCGATGGCGGGGAGCCTGCCGAGCAGCGGGCGCAGGTTGCGGGCGTCACGGCCCCACAACACGGACACCAGCGGCTTGCCGCGTGCGGCGAGCGCCTTGATGGCCTGCTCGGTCACCTCCTCCCAGCCCTTGCCGCGGTGAGCGCCCGGCTTGCGGGGCGCCGTGGTGAGCGCCCTGTTGAGCAGCAGCACCCCCTGCCGGGTCCACGGCGTCAGGTCACCGCTGGACGGCCGGGGCAGGCCCAGGTCGGCGTGCATCTCCCGGAAGATGTTGTCCAGGCTGGGGGGCAACGGCCGCACCTCGGGCGCGACCGAGAAGCTCAGCCCCACCGCGTGCCCCGGTGTCGGGTACGGGTCCTGGCCGACGATCAGCACCCTTACCTCGTCGAACGGCTGCTGGAACGCGCGCAGTACGTTCGCTCCGGCCGGTAGGTAGGTGCGTCCCGCGGCGATCTCCGCGCGGAGGAAGTCGCCCATCGCGGCGATGCGTTCGGCCACCGGCGCGAGGGCGTGCGCCCACCCCGGCTCGACGATTTCATTCAACGGTCGTGCTGCCACGGCCGTCACTCTACTGGCGCAGCGAGCCGCCCCTCACCCGATGGCGGCCGCCCGGACGCACAGCACGTCCGGCAGGTGCGAGGCCAGCAACTGCCAGCTGTCGCCCTCGTCCGCGCTCGCGTAGACCTCGCCGTTGCGGTTGCCGAAGTACACGCCCGCCGGATCGGCGTCGTCCGCGCACATCGCGTCGCGCAGCACCGTCCCGTAGTGGTCGCCCTCCGGCAGGCCGTCCGAGAGCGCCTCCCAGGACTCGCCGGCGTCGGTGGTGCGGTAGACCCGGCAGCGGCGGCCGGCCGGGACCCGGTCCGCGTCGGCGGTGATCGGGAACACGTACGCCACGTCCGCCCGGTGCGGATGCGCCACGGCCGCGAAACCGAAGTCGGAGGGCAGGCCCGCGCCGATGTCGGTCCACTTGGCGCCGCCGTCGTCGCTGCGGTACACCCCCCAGTGGTTCTGGAGGTACAGCCGGTCGGGATCGCCGGCGTCCTGCGCGATCTTGTGGACGCACTGCCCGAACTTCGGGTGCTGGTCCGGCAGGAAGACCGCCGACACGCCGTCGTTGGAGGGAGACCAGGTCGCGCCCCCGTCCCGGGTCCGGAACACCCCGGCCGCCGACACCGCGACGGTGACGGCGTCGGGGTCGCGGGGGTCCGTGACGACCGTGTGGACCGCCTCGCCGCCTCCACCGGGCATCCACTGCGACCGGGTCGGGTGCTCCCACAGCGGGCGTACCAGCTCGAAGGTCTCGCCGTCGTCGGTGGAGCGGAAGAGCGCTGCGGGCTCCGTCCCCGCGTACACCACGCCGGGAGCCGCGGGGCCCGCCGGGTGGAGCTGCCACACCCGCTCCAGCGAAGCGCCGGTGTCCTTGGGGAACTTGACCGGAGGCTGCCGGGGCTCGACCCAGGTCTCTCCCAGGTCGTCGGAGTGGAACACCGACGGGCCCCAGTGCGAGCTGTCGCCCCCCGCCAGCAGCCGGGGCGTGGTCCGGCGCGTGTCGATGGCGATCGAGTACACGGCCTGCGCGTTGAAGTGCGGGCCGCCGAACTCCCATCGGCCGCCGCGCCTGCGGCCGATGAAGAGCCCTTTGCGTGTGCCTACGGTCAGCAGTACGTCGTCGGTCATGGCCGACACCTCCAGGACGCCGTTGTCGCGGATACGGGCCAGTGTGCACCCACCCACTGACAGTGGCGCCCCGCTCTGCGTTCCCGCAGGTCGGCACCCGTGTCAGCGCCGGCCCGCACCAGCCGGCCGCGGCGTCAGACCGACCGGAGGTACTGGTCCGGCACGTGGACGTCGCCGCCCAGCTCGCGCGCCGCGTGCCGCGCCCACGACGGGTTGCGCAGCAGCTCACGGCCGAGGAGCACCGCGTCCGCCTCGCCGTTGGCCACGATCTTCTCCGCCTGCTCGGCCTCCGTGATCAGCCCCACCGCGGCGACCGGCAGACCCGTCTCCGCCTTCACCCGCGCGGCGAACGGGACCTGGTAGCCGGGGCCCACCGGGATGCGGACGCGCGGTGCGTTGCCGCCGGTCGACACGTCGAGCAGGTCCACGCCGTGCTCCGCGAGCAGGGCGGCGAAGCGCACCGTGTCGTCGGCCGTCCAGCCCGCCTGCTCCTCCAGCCAGTCGGTGGCCGAGATCCGGAAGAACAGCGGCAGCTCATCGGGCCACACGGCCCGTACCGCGTCGACGACCTCCAGGGCGAAGCGCGTCCGGTTCTCGAAGGAGCCGCCGTACGCGTCGGTGCGGTGGTTGCTGTGCGGGGAGAGGAACTCGCCGATGAGGTAGCCGTGGGCGCCGTGGACCTCGACGACCTCGAAGCCCGCGTCCAGGGCGCGCCGGGCCGCAGCCGCGAACTGCCCCACGATCTCGCGGATCCCGTCGCCGGTCAGCTCGTCGGGCACGGGGTGGCCGTCGTCGAACGGTACGGGGCTCGGCCCGACGGGCTGCCAGCCGTGCTCGTCGCCGCCGACGGGGCCACCGCCCTGCCAGGGGCGGCCGGTCGACGCCTTGCGTCCGGCGTGGGCGATCTGGATGCCGGGCACGGTGCCCTGGGTCCTGAGGAACGCCGTGATCCGGCGCAGCGCCTCCACCTGGGTGTCGTTCCAGATGCCGAGGTCGTACGGGCTGATCCGGCCCTCGGGGGACACCGCGGTCGCCTCCAGCAGGATCAGCCCGGTGCCGCCCGCGGCGCGGGCCGCGTAGTGGGCGAAGTGCCAGTCGTTCGCGACGCCCGCACCCGGCCCGGACGCCTCGGCGCTGTACTGGCACATCGGTGCCATCCACACGCGGTTGGGGACGGTCAGCGACCGCAGGGTGCGGGGCTCGAACAGTGCGCTCACGGCGGACTCCATTCACGGCGGGACCGGGGTACTGCTCGTACGATAACCATCGTAGTACGTCGCCTGTCAAACTACGAGGGTCCTCGTACAATGGGGGAACCCGATGAGTCTGGAGCCGCCGTGACCCCTGTGACCTCCGCGACCGGCCCGCGCGAGCTCGCCCATCCCGCGCGCGCCGAGATCCGCCTCGAAGACGTGCTCCACGCGCTGTCCGACCCGATGCGGCTGCGCGTGGTCCGCGAACTGGCGGCGGCCGACGCCGAGGTGGCCTGCTCGTACGTCGAGCTGCCCGTCACCAAGTCGACCACCACCCACCACTTCCGCGTCCTGCGCGAGAGCGGCGTCATCCGCCAGACCTACCGCGGCACGGCCAAGATGAACGGCCTGCGGCGGGACGACCTGGACGCCCTCTTCCCCGGCCTGCTGGACACGGTCCTCGCTGCCGCCGCGCACCAGTCCGCCCGTCTGGCCACGGCTCCCTAGCCGGAAGCCGGGAGCCCGGAACGGAAGCCCGATGCCGGAAGCTAGGGCTCCGGGTCCCGGTCCGACTTCGGCCAGAGGTACGGCAGGTCGTCCGGTACGCCGGGGAACCGGCCCTGGTAGTACTGCGGGTCCTTGCGGAGCAGGGCCGACTGGTGGCTGCGGTGGAACGCGGGGTCGCCGAGCCATGGCGGCAGGTCCCCGTCCGCGGCCAGCCGGTCCTGGCGCCGGACCTCCGTCCCCGGGCTCCAGGCGTGGAAGTCGCGCATCAACGTGGAGGCGCACGTGTCGGACCGGCCCTCCGCGGTCCAGACCAGGCAGACGTCGAGGCAGTACCGGACGAGGGCCTCCTCGTAACCGGCCCACATGCGGACCGCGGGATGCCTGCGCCACCCGTAACCGGGCACGGTCAGACCGCGGAACACCTGGAGCGCCTCCACTCGCTGCTTGCCCAGCCGGCGCGGGTCCAGCGCCGTCGCCGACCGGGTGAAGCCGGAGAAGGGCAGGAATGTCTGCATACGGTCTGCTTATCACGCGCCGCGGGAGGCCGAGCGGCACGAGCCGGGCAGGACACGGAAGGCGGCCTAGGGGGTGTCTTGCCGATCGTGCCGGGCTCGCGGCGCCCGGCACCGCACCTCGCTGCGTTGTCGTCGGTCGCCGACGGCCCCCGTTGCCCTTCGGGCACGGAAGCCCCCCACCGCGTCGGCTCCTCCTCCGCCTTGCGATGCGCGGCACCGAACGCCGCTCACTGATCCGGCCTGATCGACAAGACACCCCCTACCGCGGCGGTGCGCCCGCCGCCTCCAGCAGCCCCGCCCAGTCCGCGATCTTCACCGTGGAACGCCCCAGCGTGCGGCCCAGAGCCGCCTCCGCCTGCTCGATGGAGAGCCAGCCCGGCCACTCCACCGGCTGCAGGCCCCAGGCGCGCAGCGCGGCCACCGGGTCGTCGGCGACCGGGCGGCGCAGCAGCAGCGCGGCGTCGTCGAGCAGCGAGGCGGCCGTCTCCTTGGCGCAGGGCCGGTTGGTGCCGATCACGCCCGTCGGTCCGCGCTTGATCCAGCCCGCGACGTACTCGCCCGGTGACGGCCTCTCGTCGCGCAGCACCCGCCCCGCCGCGTGCGGCACCGTGCCGCGCGACGCGTCGAACGGCAGGCCCTCCAGCGGCACACCGCGGTAGCCGACGGCGCGCAGCACCAGCCGGGCCTCGATGTCCTCGTAGGCGCCGGTGCCCCGCACGCCGCCCGTGCCGTCGGGCAGGGTCCGCTCGAAGCGCACCCCGGCCGCCCGGCCGTCCCGCTCCAGCACCTCCACGGGCCGCAGGAAGAACCGCACCCGGATGACCCGCTCCCGGGGGTCCGGGGCGGTGTCCGCGGCCCAGGCGCGCACCACCTCGACGTTGCGGCGGTTGACCGCCGGCAGCCCCGCCGGATCCGCGTACGCAGGGTCGAGCGCCAGGTCGGCGGGATCCACCTCCACCCGTGCCCCGGGCATCGCCCCCAGCTCGCGCAGCTCCTTGGTGGTGAACTTGGCCTGCGAGGGGCCGCGCCGGCCCACCATGTGCACCGCGCGCACCCGGCTCTGCGCCAGCGCGCCGAGCGCCGTCTGGGGGACGTCCGTGGGGTGCAGCTCCTCCGGACCGCGCGCCAGGATCCGCGCCACGTCCACCGCCACGTTCCCCACGCCGATCACCACCGCCGAGCGGGCGGCGAGCGCGACGCCGAAGCCGTTCCCGACGGCGTCCGGGTGCGCGCTGTACCAGGACACGAAGTCCGTCGCGGAGTAGCTGCCCGGCAGTTCCTCGCCCGGCACGCCGAGCCTGCGGTCGCGCGCCGCCCCCACGCAGTACACCACCGCGTGGTACAGCTCCAGCAGCCGCGCGGGTGTCACGCCCCGGGCGCCGACCTCGACGTTCCCGACGAAGCCGATCCGCTCGTGCTCGAGCACCGCGCGCAGGTTGTTCTGCAGGGACTTGATCTTCTCGTGGTCCGGCGCCACCCCGTACCGCACGAGCCCGTACGGACAGGGCAGCCGGTCCAGGACGTGGACGCGGACGTCCGGCACCCGGGTCTGCTCCACCAGGGACTGGGCGGTGTAGACCCCGCTCGGGCCGGAACCGACGACGGCGACTCGAAGCACGGCTGCGCTCCTTCCCGCAGGGACCTCCAGCATCGCACCGCTGGGCCCGCCGCGGGAGACGGCCGACCGGGGGGGGCCGTGCCGATGTGCCGGATGTGCCGGACCTACGCCGACGACACGGGCGGCGCGGCCGCCGGCTCCGGCTCGGGCGCCAGACCGCCCGGTCCGTCGCCCGGCGGCACCCCCAGCTCCCAGTCAAGCCCGTACCGCTGGAACAGCTCGGCGCGCAGCCGCGCCCGTGGCATCGGCGCGCCCGGTACGACCACCGCGAAGACCGCGCCCATCAGCAGGGCCCGGAGCAGCGGATAGTCGGCGTCCACGTCCCGCGCCCCGTACCGGGCCACCGTGTCCCGCAACAGGAAGGCCAGCCGCTGCTGCTCGGGGCACTGCACGAACCCCTCGGCCTGGAGGATCCCCGCCATGTGGGTCCGCATCAGCCGGGGCTGCTCCACCGCCAGCGTCAGGATGGCGTCGATGGCGCGCGCCAGCCGCTCCGGGCCGTCCTCGCTGCGCGGCTCGCGCTCCAGGGCCGCCTCCAGCGTGCGGTGCATCAGACGGTGCACCGCCGACTGCAACAGCTGCCGCTTGCCGGGGAAGTAGTAGGAGACCAGACCGCGCGCCGAGCCCGCCCGGTCGGCGATGTCGCCCAGCGTCGTGGCTTCGTACCCCCGTTCGCCGACCAGTTCCACCGCCGCCTGCAGCAGCCGCTCCCTGGAGCGCCGCCGCATTTCTTCATTGACCGATGCGCTCCGCGGGGACATGCTTTAACTCCTGCGTTGACTGGCTCTGAGCCAATATACTCAGGGAGTGCCCGCTGCGAAGCACTGCGCTGCAGGTCAGCGGGGCGGGTGTCATGCGGACCGGGCGACGCGGGGGATCGCCCGGTCCCTTGGCGCGCTCGTGCGTCCCGGTCGTCACAGAAGTCCCAGTACCGGGCGGAGAGCCGCCGGGCGCGCGAGCGCCGGCAGATGGTCCACGAAGTGCACCGCACAGCCCACCCGCGCCGCGCCCCCGTCCGCATTCCGGTCGTCGCCCACCATCAGCGCGCGCCGGGGGTCCTGGCCCAGCGCCGCGCACGCCGCCAGGAACAGCCGCCCGTCCGGTTTCTGGATGCCGTGTTCGTACGACAGGACGTAGGCGTCCACGAAGCGGTCCAGCCCGTGCGCGCGGAACACCGGGCGCAGGTCCCAGCCGATGTTGCTCACCACGGCGACCCCGACCCCGCGGTCGCGCAGCGCGCCCAGCACCTCGGCCGCGTCCGGGTACGGCTGCCAGGCGTCCGGTGTCATGTGGCGCTCGTACAGCGCGTCGTACAGCCCCGGGTCCGGCAGCTCCACCTGACGGGCCAGCGCCGTGTACGCGGCCCGGTGGTGCCCGGCGCTCAGGTCACGGGAGGCCCACAGCCCGGCGAGGTGCTCGGGAAGGTGCCGCGGGGCGGCGCCGCCCGGCAGCGCCCCGGCGGTCTCCAGTTCCCCGGCCCAGCGGGCGGCGTCCGCCGGAGAGGCCGCCGTTCCGGAGGCGGCCAGGACCGCGCCCAGCCACGCCTCGGTCGATTCGACGCGGAACACGGTGCCGGAGAAGTCGAAGAGCACGCTCTTGATCGTCATGCGGGGATCCTTCCCCGCTCAGCCCCGCCGGGACCCTGCCGTCCGCTCGAAGGCCAGGACGGAGACCGCCACCAGGCACACCCCGAGCAACCAGCCGCCCACCACGTCCGACGCCCAGTGCACCCCCAGGTACATCCGGGTCAGCCCCACCCCCAGCGCCGACAACACGCCCACCGCCAGGACCGCGCGCCACGCGCGCGTGCCGGGGCCCTTGCCGTGCAGCGCGAGCAGCCACAGCAGCAGACCGCAGGTGAGGGCCGCCGTCATCGCGTGCCCCGACGGGAAGGCCGCGAAGTGCGCGTGGTCCACCGGGTCCGCCCATTGCGGCCGGTCCCGGCCCACCACCGCCTTGAGCAGGTGCTGGAACGCCGCGCCGACCAGGGCGACCGCCGCCGTCCACAGCGCGAGCAGCCGTTCCCCGGACCACCACAGCCAGGCCACGACCACGGCGATCAGCACCCGCATCGCCCACGGGTCCCACACCCAGTCGCTGAGCACCCGGTTGACCCGGGTGAACACCGGGCTGCGCACCGCCGACGCGTGCAGCCCGTCCGCCACCATCCGGTCGAACGAGGCGAGCGGGCCCCACTCCACCGCGACGAGCACGAGCAGCACCCCCGCGGGGACGCCGGACCACCATGCGACGGCCGGGGCGGACGGGGTGCGTGTGGGGGGAGGGGGTGTGGGGGAGTGCATGGAACGATCCTTACCGGGAACGGGGCGGCTATCCCCGCGCGCGGGACGTTCCCGCAATCCGTCCTACCGCAGTCCCCGCAGCGCCGGTACGAACGCCATCAGCGCCGGTACGAACGCCACCATCAGCGGTACCACCGGCACCAGCGCCGCCGTGGCCGTCAGCCGCAGGCGCCGGCCCGCGGTGAGCCGGGGCGCGGCGGTCAGCAGCCGGTTGACCCGCTGCGGGAGCTGCGCGTCCGGAGCGGGGGAGGGGCCGAAGACGCCCCGGTCCTCGTTCAGTTCCACCAGCGCCAGGGCGATCGTCAGCCGCCCGAACCGCCGGGAGGCCACGTCGTCGGCGGCCAGCTCCACCAGCCGGTGCATCTCGTCGCGGAACGCCGCGAACACCGGGACCTGCGGGAAGCCCGTCGCCAGCGCCGCGGAGCAGTGCAGCAGCCAGTCGTGCCGGGCGCGCGCGTGCCCCTGCTCATGGGCGAGCACCGCGTCCAGCTGGCGCCCCTTCAGCCGGTCCAACGCGGCGGTGGTGACCACCAGTTGTGGCGCCGTCCCCGGCAGCCACCAGGCCTCCGGGCGCGGCCCCTCCAGCAGCACCAGCGGCTCCTTGCCGGGCTCCTCACCCGGCAACAGCGGTGCCCGTACGAGGAGTTCGGCGCGCCGTCGGCGGCGCCGCGCCCGCGCCCGGCGCACCTCCCGCGTGAGCATCGCCGCGCTCCACAGGCCACCGCAGGCCAGCAGCACCGCGAGGACCGCGGACCACGGGCCGTGCGCGGCCAGCGCGTACGCCTCCACGACCGCCTGCGGCGCCGGCGCGAACACATGTCCGCGCACCGCCTGCCAGGCGGCCGCCGCGCTGAGGGTCATCGACAGCCCGAAGCTGATGAGCACCGAGGCCACCACGCACTGCCACACCCACAGCGCCACCACCGGCTCGCGCTCCGCCCAGTCGGCCCGGGCCAGCAGCCGCGGAGCCGTCAGCGCGGTCAGAACGCCGAGCGTGAGCAGCGTGAGGGAGACCACCATGGACTCACCTTATGAGCGCGGGACTACTCACCGGTATGGTCTCGTGGGCCAAGTGACGCACGACACGGTTTGACAAGGCCCCCGAGCCCGTGCTTCACAGCGTCAGAAGCATCGCCAGCATGGCCGTTCCCATGGAGACGCGGCAGGCGGCCGCCACCCCCGCCCCCGCCGCCTCGGCCGCCACCGGCCCGTCGGCGACCGGCCCGCCGGCCGGCACGGCCACCGGCACCAGCCGCGTCCCGGCCCGCACCACGTAGGCCGCGTAGTACGCCAGCAGCGCCCCCGTCACCAGCGGAATCCCGCCCGGGTCGGCGAGACCGTGGCCGCCGTGTGCCCCGGAACCCGCTCCGGCCATCACCACCGCCATGTAGACCATGGCGAGCGAGCCCACCAGATGGTGCAGGTGGTGGCCCCCGCGCCGGGCCGGCCACGCGGCGTGCAGGGACGCGGCACCGAACACCGCCGCGTACACCACCCACCCCTGCGGTACGGACACCGGCACCGCCATGGCCGCCATGCCGAAACCCATCACGGCCTCACCCCCGGCCGCCGTCCGCGCCGCACCGCCGCACCGCCGCATCCGCACCAGGCAGTACGCAGCGGTCGATCCGCACAGGGCGGCCAGCAGCCAGCCGGTCATCGCGGGTCCGTGCACGCGTACCTCCCCGTTCGGCGAGACGGCTCGGCGGGAGGATGCCCGCACGGATCCGGCGGCACGCGAGCGCAGGGTCGTACGACGGGGGCGTACGGGGGAGCGTGAGCCCGGTGCGCCCTGCGCGTTAGGCTCCCTGGCGAGAAACCAGGACCGAGGAGAGCCCCATGGACACCGCACCGCCCCGGGACGGGCTGGAGCTGACCTACCGCGACGCCGTCGAGGCCGACGTCCCCGCGCTCGTCGCCCTGGTGGAGTCGGCGTACCGCGGCGACTCCAGCCGCGCCGGCTGGACGACCGAGGCGGACATCCTCCAGGGGCAGCGGACCGATGCGGACGGCGTGCGGCAGGTCATCACCACCCCTGGTTCGCGGCTGCTGACGGTCGAACGCGACGGCGAGATCATCGCCTGCTGCCAGCTCGAACACCGCGGCGAGACCGCCTACTTCGGCATGTTCGCCGTCCGCCCCGGGCTTCAGGGCGGCGGTGTCGGGCGCCGCGTGATCGCCGAGGCGGAACGGCTGGCCGCCGCCGAGTGGGGCGCGCGCGAGATGCACATGACGGTGATCTCGGTCCGCGAGGAGCTGATCGCCTGGTACGAGCGGCGCGGCTACCGCCGCACGGGGAAGACGACCCCGTTCCCGTACGGCGACGAGCGCTTCGGCCTGCCGCAGCGCGACGACCTCCGGTTCGAGCTGCTCGTCAAGGAGCTCGACCGCGGCCCGTCGTGACCGTGCCCCCCTGCCGCTGACGGCCGCGGCCCGCTGCGGCGGCGCCCGCCCGGAGGCAGCCCGCCCCTGGACGGCCCGCCGCTCCCGGCGCGCGCGCGGCCCGCGCACGCCGCATCGGCCCGGGAAGCCCCGGCCCCAGCAGCCTGCCGCACGCCGCCCCGCGCCCCGGTCCGGGGCCGCACCGCAGCGGACCGGGGCCGCCCGGCCGGGGCCGGTCAGGAAGGCCCCGGCTCCGCGGGCTCGTCGGTGTGGAACGCCAACTGCCCGTTCCCCACGTTCACCCGCACCCGCGCTCCCGCCGGCAGGCGGCCGTCGAGCAGCAGCCGTGACAGCCGGTTGTCCACCTCCCGCTGGATGGTGCGCCGCAGCGGCCGCGCCCCGTACTCGGGCTGGTGGCCGCGCCGCGCGAGCCAGTCGACCGCGTCCGGGTCGAACTCCACCGCCACGTCCTTGGCGCGCAGCCTGCGCCGCGTCTCCTCCAGCAGCAGATCGGTGATCTGCCGCAGCTGCTCCTCGTCGAGGCGCCGGAAGATGACGACCTCGTCGATGCGGTTGAGGAACTCCGGACGGAAGTGCTCGCGCAGCGGCCGCAGCACCCGCTCGCGCAGCGCCTCCTCGTCCGCCTCCGCGCCGGTCGCGCCGAAGCCGAGCAGGCCGCGCGCGCCGCCGATCGCTTCCGAGCCGAGGTTGCTGGTCATCACGATGACGGTGTTCTTGAAGTCGACCGTCCGTCCCTGGGAGTCGGTCAGCCGGCCGTCGTCCAGCACCTGCAGCAGCATGTTGAACACGTCCGGGTGGGCCTTCTCCACCTCGTCCAGCAGGAGCAGCGAGTACGGGTGGCGGCGCACCGCCTCCGTCAGCTGGCCGGCCTCCTCGTGGCCGACGTACCCCGGCGGCGCGCCGACCAGCCGGCTGACCATGTGCCGCTCCTGGAACTCGCTCATGTCCAGGCGCACCATCCGCTCCTCGCTGCCGAACAGGGCGTCCGCGAGCGCCCGCGCCAGCTCGGTCTTCCCCACGCCGGTGGGGCCGAGGAACATGAAGCTGCCGATCGGGCGGCTGGGGTCGGCGAGCCCGGCCCGCGAGCGCAGCACCGCCTCGGAGACGGCCGTGACGGCCTCCTCCTGCCCGATGACCCTCTTCTTCAGGTGCTCCTCCAGGCCGAGGAGCCGCTCCCGCTCCTCCTGGGTCAGGCTGCTCACCGGGATCCCGGTCTGCCGGCTGACCACCTCGGCGACGGCCTCGGCCGTGACCTCCAGGACCCGGCCGTCCCCGGCCTGCGGCTCGCCGCGACCCGCCTTGATCCGTTCCTCGATGTCGTGGACCCGGTCGCGCAGCTCCGTGGCCCTCTCGTACTGCTCCGCCGCCACGGCCTGGTCCTTGTCCCGCAGCAGCTGCTCGCGCTGCCGCTCCAGGACGCGCACATCGGCGTCGCCCGAGTCGGAGCGCAGCCGTACCCGGGCCCCGGCCTGGTCGATCAGGTCGATCGCCTTGTCGGGCAGGAACCGCTCGGTGAGGTAGCGGTCGGACAGCTCGACGGCCGCGAGCAGCGCCTCGTCGGTGTACCGCACCTGGTGGTGGGCCTCGTACCGGTCCTGCAGGCCGCGCAGGATCTCCAGCGCGTCCTCGGGGCTCGGCTCGGGCACCAGGATCGGCTGGAAGCGCCGGGCGAGGGCCGCGTCCTTCTCGATGTAGCGGCGGTACTCCTCCAGCGTGGTGGCCCCGATGATGTGCAGCTCCCCGCGGGCGAGGGCCGGCTTGAGCATGTTGCCCGCGTCCATGGAGCCGCTCTCGGAGCCTCCGCTGCCGGAGCCCGCGCCGACCACGGTGTGCAGCTCGTCGATGAAGACGACCAGCTCGTCGGAGTGCGAGCGGATCTCGTCGATGATGGCGTTCATCCGCTCCTCGAAGTCGCCCCGGTAGCGGGTGCCGGCCACGACCCCCGTCATGTCCAGGGCGACGACCCGGCGGTCGCGCAGCGTGTGGGGCACGTCCCCCTCGGCGATCCGCTGCGCCAGCCCCTCGACGACGGCCGTCTTGCCGACACCGGCGTCACCGATCAGCACCGGGTTGTTCTTGCCGCGCCGGGAGAGCACCTCCACGGTCTGCTCGATCTCCGGCTCGCGGCCGATGACCGGGTCGATGCGGCCCGCCCTGGCCAGTTCGGTCAGGTCGCGGCCGTACTTGTCGAGGGTCGGCGTACTGCGCTGGGGCAGCGGCCGGTGGTCGACGCCGGTGTCCGCCCAGCCGCCGGGCGGGACGCGCGGTGCGCTGCCGCCGCCGCTGCCGGGGACGGCGCCCGGGTCGAAGCGGGCGGCGGTCAGGATGCGGCCCGCGGCCGAGTCGGGGTTGGCGGCGAGCGCGGCGAGCACGTGCTCCGGCCCGATGTAGGAGGCGCCGGTGTGCCGCGCCAGGTCATGGGCGTCGAGCAGGGCCCGCTTGACGGCGGGTGTCACGGCGATGCGCGACTGCCGGGGGCCTTCGCCCGCGCTCCGGTCGATCTCGGCGGCCAGGGCGTCGGGGTCGGCGCCCGCGCGGGCGATCAGGTCGCGGGTCGGCTCGGTGGTCAGCGCCGCCCGCAGCAGGTGCTCGGTCTCCAGGTCCGTACTGCCGTGCTCGGCCGCGTACGACGCGGCGTCGCCGACCATCCGGCGGGCCGGCTCGCTCATCAGACGGCCGATGTCGATGTACCGGGGCCCGGACCGGCCCGCTCCGCCGGGCGATCCCGCCCCGCCGCCGAAGAAGCGGGCCAGGAACTCGCTGAAGGCGTCGGGGCCGAAGCCTTCCGGGCCCATGAAGCCGCTGCTCATATGTGTCCGTCCGGTGTCCTGGGGTGGCTTGGGACACGTCGCGGGTTCCCGGGCGCCTTGCGGTTACACCTGGGGCGGACGGGGCGGGAGCGGCTCCCACCAGGCCCGGCGGGGCGGGTCAGGCGGTGAAACGGCCGGTGCGCCGGATCTCCGGGAAGTCGGTGGTCGCGCCGTCCAGCTCCAGGGCACGCACCAGGCGCAGGTGCTGCGGAGTGTTCACCACCCAGCCGATGACCCGCAGGGAGGCCGCCCGCGCCCGTTCGACGGTTTCCAGGGTCAGCCGGCGGATGTTCAGCGCCAGCGCGGCGGCTCCCACGGCCTGCGCCCGCTCCACGATGTCGGGGCCCCAGTGGCCGGCGATGAGCACCGTCCGCACCCCCGGCACCAGCCGGGCGATCTCGGCGACGGCCTCGTCGTGGAACGACGACACCTCCACCCGGCCGGCCGGGTCGTGCCGCCGCAGCACCCCGGCCAGCGCGCGGGCGGCGGCCACGTCCTTGATCTCGGCCTGGATCGGGGCGCGCACCGCCTCCAGCACCTCCTCGAACACGGGGATCCGCTCGCCGAGCCCCGCGTCGAGGCCGCGCAGCTCCGCGAGGGTCTTGTCGGCGACCGGACCGGTGCCGTCGGTGGTGCGGTCGACCTCGGCGTCGTGCATCACGACCAGGGCGCCGTCCTTGCTCAGGTGCAGGTCGAGCTCGATGGCGTCCATGCCCGCGCTCTCGGCGCGGCGGAAGGAGCGCAGGGTGTTCTCGGGTTCGACACCCATGACTCCGCGATGACCGATGATGAGGAAACCCAAGACCTTCTCGCTTCCGTCGGGTGACCGGATCCACGCGGGACGGCCGCAGCCTAACGGCGGCCCCATGGGATGTGACCGGCCACGCCACGCCGGAATGGAGCACTCCGTTCCCTCACCCGCGCGCGCCCCCGGCACGCGCCGGGGTACCGGCCGCCGAGGTCAACCCACCCGTTCGGCCCTCATCCACCGCCGATGCATGCGCCTCAGCATCCCGGGACAGGAAAAACAGCGGTCACGACGGGGGGTCGGCAGGATAATTTCTTCCACCTCCACTTGTGGCGAAGAACCGCCCATGGATACGGTGCCTTAACGCGAGGTTCTCCCGTGGAGGAAAGTGATGACGGAAATTCTTGTGCAGGAAGCTGCTGCTGGGACTGTGGGGGCCCATGGGGCCGCAGATACCGACGCCGGGGCGGACGCCCGGGTGGTCGACCACCCGGCCTGGCCCGAGCTCAAGAATGCCGTGGAGGAGATCCGCGTCTGGCAGTCGGCGGACGGCTCCATAGACTTCGGCGCCGACGGAGCCCCCTCCCGCGCGACGGTCGACGCCGCGCTCGACCGCGTCGTCGCCGCCGTGGAGCAGCTCTCCCCGCTGGTGCCGCACGATGCCGCGTACCACCGCGCCCTCGTCGCCGACCTGCGCAAGTGGGCCGACAGCGGTTACGCCGTCCCCGACTTCCTGGACTCGCTGCTGGCGTTCCAGCCCGCGGCCCACCGCGTCGACGGCCTCCAGCACCTCGTGCTGTTCCCGATGTACACGCAGAACGGCAACCCGGACCGCAACCTCGAAGCGGTCGCGCTGCGGATGGTCTGGCCGGACTGGCTCGCCGAGCTGGAGGCCACCCGCTACGACAACCCGCTCTTCTGCGGCATCACCTTCGAGGACTTCACCTCCGGCTACGACACCAACTCGGCCGTCCTCTTCCCGGAGACCATCGCCGTCCGCGAGGCCCCCGAGCGCTTCAGCTGGGGCGGCATCTTCTGCGACCGCGAGGCCGCCCGCTTCCGCCGCGTCACCGAGGCCGCCGTCGGCATCCTCGGCCTGGAGCTGCCCGGCGACATCCAGGAGATGCTCGGCGACCAGGAGCGCTGCGAGAAGGCCTTCGTCCTCTGGGACATGGTCCACGACCGCACCCACAGCCACGGCGACCTGCCGTTCGACCCCTTCATGATCAAGCAACGCCAGCCGTTCTGGATGTACGGCCTGGAGGAGCTGCGCTGCGACCTCACCGCCTTCAAGGAGGCCGTGAAGCTGGAGGCCGAGGGCAACCCGCACGGCCGTGACGTGCAGTACGCCGTGCTGTTCGACCGGATGTTCCGCTTCCCGGTGACCGGCGACCGCGTGCGCAACTACGACGGCCTCGGCGGCCAGCTCCTCTTCGCCTACCTCCACAAGCACGACGTGGTGCGCTGGACCGACAACACCCTGCAGATCGACTGGGAGCGGGCCCCCCAGGTCACCAACGACCTCTGCGCGGAGATCGAGAAGCTCTACCGCGACGGCATCGACCGCCCCAAGCTCGTGCACTGGTTCGCCGCGTACGACCTGGTCTCGACCTACCTCGCCCCGCACCCCGGCTCGCGCTGGGCCAAGGGCCCCGACGCCCTGGACCTGAGCCTGCCGCCGCGCAAGCTGGTGGACGACGTGCTTCCGGACGAGTTTCCGCTCAGCATGTTCTACGAGGCGCTTGCCAAGAAGCTGAAGAACGTGATCGCCTCCACCAAGGGCATCACCGCGGCGACCCCCGGTGCGGGCACCGCTTCCGAGGCCGCCGCGTGAACTCTCGTACGCAGGAGGAGGCGACGTCCATGAACGGCGACGGTAACGGCAACGGGGCGCTGGAAGGCGCGGTCATCGCGGTGGCGGGAGCGGCCGGCCCGGCCGGGCGCGCCGCCCTGATGCGGCTCGCCGCGGCCGGCGCGACGGTCGTCGGCGCCGACTACGACCCGGAGCGCCTCGCCGAGGCGGTCGACGCGGCCCGGTACATGCACGGCGGCGCCACCGTCACCGGGGAGATCGTCGATCTGCTCGACCTGGATGCGACGCGTGCGTGGGCGGACAAGACCGAGAAGGAGTTCGGCCGCATCGACGGCCTGGTCCACCTCGTCGGCGGCTGGCGCGGCAGCGCCTCGTTCGCCCAGACCGACCTCGCCGACTGGGACCTGCTGGAGAAGCTGCTGATCCGCACGGTCCAGCACACCTCCCTCGCCTTCCACGACGGGCTGCTGCGCAGCGACCGCGGCCGCTACGCGCTCATCAGCGCTTCCGGCGCCACCCGGCCGACCGCGGGCAACGCCGCGTACGCCGCGTCCAAGGCGGCGGCCGAGGCGTGGACCCTCGCGCTCGCCGACGCCTTCCGCAAGGCGGGGGGCGAGGAAGGGCCCAAGGCGGCGGCTGCCATCCTGGTGATCAAGGCACTGGTGCACGACGCGATGCGCGCCGAGCGCCCCAATGCGAAGTTCGCGGGCTTCACGGACGCCAGGGACCTGGCCGACGCCATCGCCGGCCTGTGGGAGAAGCCCGCCCAGGAAGTGAATGGACAGCGCCTGTGGCTGACCCCCAAGCCGTGACCCCCGCCGTCAGGACCGACGCCCGGCGGCGCCACGACCCGACCGTACGCGGCTTCGCCAGCGACAACTACGCCGGCGCCCACCCGGAGGTCCTCGCGGCGATCGCCCTCGCCAACGAAGGCCACCAGGTCTCGTACGGCGAGGACGTCTACACCGAGCACCTCCAGCGGGTGATGCACAGCCACTTCGGCCCGACCGCCGAGGCGTACCCCGTCTTCAACGGCACCGGCGCCAACGTCACGGCCCTCCAGGCCCTCACCGACCGGTGGGGCGCGGTCATCTGCGCCGAGTCCGCCCACATCAACGTGGACGAGGGCGGGGCGCCGGAGCGGATGGGCGGGCTGAAGCTGCTGACCGTCACCACTCCGGACGGCAAGCTGACGCCGGAGCTCATCGACCGGCAGGCGTTCGGCTGGGACGACGAGCACCGCGCGATGCCGCAGGTCGTCTCGATCACCCAGAACACCGAGCTCGGCACCGTGTACACGGTCGAGGAGATCCGGGCGATCGTGGAGCACGCCCACGGGCTGGGCATGAAGGTCCACCTCGACGGTGCCCGGATAGCCAACGCCGCCGCGTCGCTGAACGTGCCGATGCGCGCGTTCACCAACGCGGTGGGCGTGGACGTGCTGACCTTCGGCGGCACCAAGAACGGCATGCTCATGGGCGAGGCCGTGGTGGTGCTCAACCCGGACGCGGTGCGGCACATGAAGCACCTGCGCAAGATGTCGATGCAGCTGGCGTCCAAGATGCGGTTCCTGTCGGTGCAGTTCGAGGCGCTGCTCGCCAAGGACCTGTGGCTGCGCAACGCCCGCCACGCCAATGCGATGGCGCAGCGGCTGGCGGAGGGCGTCCGGGCGGTCGACGGCGTCGAGATCCTCTATCCCGTCCAGGCGAACGCGGTCTTCGCGCGCCTGCCGCACGAGGTGTCGCTGCGGCTCCAGGAGCGCTTCCGGTTCTACTTCTGGGACGAGGCGGCCGGAGACGTACGGTGGATGTGCTCCTTCGACACGTCGGAGGACGACGTCGATGCCTTCCTCCTGGCGCTGAAGGACGAGATGGCACGCTGATCCGCCATGGATCCCGCGCCCTCGGCGCCACCTGATGACATGCATGAGTATGCGACCGGCTGGAAGTTCATTGACTCCAGCCGGTCGCTTCTCTATGGTCGGTGCATATGGAGCTGATTCAGCACACCCCCGAACTCTCCGCCCAAATCGCGCCCGGTGAAGCCATCGATCATGAGCATTCGCCGGTGCGCGGCATCGCCGCCCGTCTCACCGTTGATCATCCGGATGCATACTCATGCGAGAAGGCTTCCTTCGAGCTGGTCCGCGACGCCATCGCGCACTCGGTGGACGCCGACCGGGGGCAGTCGGCCTTCGCCGTGCGCTCGGAGTCCAATGTATTGGACTATCCGGTACAGTATTCTGAACCGGTCGTGTCGAACGTCCCGCAGGCCGCTCCCGACCGGGCGCACCTGTGGCAGACGCTGCCCACGGAACTCTGAACGGCGGACCATGACCCAGTCGCTGCCCCTGCCCCTCTCCCTGCCGCTCACCGTCGCCGACGAGGTGCGCGCGCTCGCCCCCGGTTTCACCCATCTGGCCGTCGAGGCCCGCGGTCTGGTCAACGGGCCCAGCAACGCGGCGAGCTCCGCCCTCCTCGACGAGGCCGTACGCCGCCTCACCGAGCGGCTGGACGGCCGCGCCCCGCACGAGGACCCCCACGTCGCCGCCTGGCGCGCGGCGTACGGCGCCTTCGGCGCCAAGCCCTCCCGTACCCGCAACTCCGCCGAGGCGCTCGCCCGGCGTGCGGTCTCCGACGGCGGCCTGCCCCGGATCAACCTGCTCGTCGACGCGTACAACGCCATCAGCGTCGCCCACCTGATCCCGGTCGGCGGCGAGGACCTCGACCGCATCCGGGGCGGGATGCGCCTGGTGCGCGCCACCGGCGACGAGCCGTTCGCCACGGCGGCCGGCGGCGAGGAGGTGACCGAGCACCCGGAACCGGGTGAGGTCGTCTGGTGCGACGACGAAGGTGTCACCTGCCGTCGCTGGAACTGGCGCCAGGGCGTGCGCACCCGCCTCACCGAACGGTCCGTGAACGCGCTCTTCCTGCTGGAGAGCCTGCCGCCCATGACCCACGGCGCCCTCGAAGCGGCGGGCGTCGAACTCGCGGAGGCGCTGGAGGCCCTCAGCCCCGGCGCCCGGATCACCGTCCGCGCGTCCGGCGGCTGAGACGCGCGCGGACAGCCGGGGGAGGGCGGAAGCGGGAGGGCGCGGTGAGCCGGCGGCCCCCGGAGGGTGGCCCCGGCGCCCGGTGTCCTGTGCGCCCGGCAAGCCGGGCGGCGGTTCAGCTGGCCTCGCGGACCTCGGCCGGCGTCGGCGCCGTACCACCGAGGTGCGCGGGCACCCACCAGGTGTCGCCCGCGTCCTTCGGCCGCACGGGATAGGCGCGCTGCGCCGCCTCCAGCAGCTCCTGCACCCGCTCGCGCAGCCGCCGGGTGATCGCACCGGCGTACTGGTCGGTGGGCGCGTCCACCGGCTCGCCCACCCGGATCGTCACCGGGATGTGGCTGCGCCGGAAGTTGCGCGGCCGTCCCTTCGTCCACAGCCGCTGCGTGCCCCACACCGCCATCGGGATCAGGGGGACGCCGGCTTCCTGGGCCAGCCGCGCCGCGCCCGACTTGAAGCTCTTCAGTGTGAAGGACTGCGAGATCGTCGCCTCGGGGAAGACGCCGATGATCTCGCCGGCGCGCAGCGATTCCAGCGCGTGGCGATACGCGGCCTCGCCCTGGGCGCGGTCGACCGGAATGTGCTTCATCCCGCGCATCAGCGGACCGGAGATCTTGTGCCGGAACACCGAATCCTTGGCCATGAAGCGGACCAGACGCTTCTGGGGCAGCGCCGCGAGGCCCGAGAAGATGAAGTCCAGGTAGCTGATGTGATTGCTCACCAGCACCGCTCCGCCGCTGCGCGGAATGTTCTCCGAACCCTGTGTGTCGATCTTCAGGTCGAGCGCCTTGAACATGGTGAGAGCGGCGCCGATGACCGGCCGATAGACGAGTTCTGCCACGGAGAGGACCCTTCTCTGTCTGACATGCCCCGGGAGGTTCTCCCGTCGGAAGTTACGCAGCCGTAGGTATCCGGCATGGGGCAGATCGTGCCCCATGTCCGCCCTTCAAACCAGTCCTGACGGCTCCGTGGGGCGAGATTCTCGTCACGTCGTGGCTGATCGGCGCCGCGCGGGAATCATCGAGGGCCGTACGGACGCTCCATCTGACGGCGGCCCAGGAGGCGCTGCCGGGGCGGTCCGCCGCCCGGCCACCTCGGCGGGGCTGCCCGTGCCGGCGGTCGGCTCCCGGAGGGGTGCTCCGGTGCCGGGCCGGGCGCTCCCCGCGGCGGGTGTCCGGCGGTACGGAGAGGGGAGACGGGTGTGAGGGAAGACGCGACGGAAGGCGGAGGCGTGAGCGGCGAGGGCGGCGGCGCGGGCGAGGGCGTGCTCGGACCGGCAGAGCTGGGCGGCGCGCGGCTCGGTGAGCGGGCGACGCTCGTGCAGTTCTCCAGCGCGTTCTGCCAGCCGTGCCGCGCCACCCGGCGGACCCTCGCCGAGGTGGCCGGGATGATCCACGGCGTCACCCACGTCGAGATCGACGCCGAGGGCCACCTCTCCCTCGTCCGCGCGCTGGGCATCGTCAAAACCCCCACCGTGCTGGTGCTGGACCGCGACGGCCGGATCGTGCGGCGCGCGGCCGGCCAGCCGCGCAGGGCGGACGTCATCGCCGCCCTGGGCCACGCGGTGTGATCGCCGTGACACATCTCGCAGTTCCCCGGCCGCACTTGACTGTGCATGCCACGCATCGGAAGGCTGACGCCCCATGACCGTCTCGCCCGGCCTGCGCACCTCCTCCCGGCCCGCCACGCCGGTGCCCACCGCCACGCCCGAGCTGCTCCGCTCCGTCTTCCGGCGGCACGCGGCAGGGGTGGCGGTCGTCACCGCGCAGGGAGCCGGGCGGCCCGTCGGATTCACCGCGACCTCGCTCAGCTCGGTCGCCGCCGAACCCCCGATGATCTCGTTCGGGGTGGGCACGACCTCGTCCAGCTGGCCGGTGCTGGCCGAGGCGGAACACATCGGTGTCCACATACTCGGCGAGCACCAGCAGGAGCTGGCCGCCACCTTCGCGCGCAGCGGCGCCGACCGGTTCGCCCCGCCCACCCGGTGGCACGCCGGCCCCGAGGGCGTCCCCCTGCTCGACGGCGTCCTGGCCTGGCTCGTGTGCCGGGTGGTGGCGCGCGTCCCGGCGGGGGACCACCGCATCGTGCTGGCGCAGGTGGTGGACGGCGACCCCGACGGCGCCGGACGCCCGCTGCTGTATCACCAGGGTCGCTTCAACGCGCTGCGCGACTGAGAAGCGCCCGTACAACCCGGTTACTCAGCGTTGGCAAGGTCACAGTTCAAAGCGCTTGCTTACCGGGAACACAGTGGGTGTACTGACGAGTAATATTTCCGCTGGGGGCGGCACCCGCCCCGAGCGGAAACCGTCCCATCAGGCGCCTATGCTGCGTGCAACAAGGCAGCCCAGTTATGACGATGCAGTAGGAGAGCCGGCGTGAGCTTGAGGATCGTTGTCTGTGTGAAGTACGTGCCCGACGCCACCGGCGACCGGCACTTCGCCGATGACCTGACCGTCGACCGCGACGACGTCGACGGCCTGCTGTCGGAGCTGGACGAGTACGCGGTGGAGCAGGCGCTGCAGATCGCCGAGGACGCGGACGACGCCGAGATCACGGTGCTGACCGTCGGCCCCGAGGACGCCAAGGACGCGCTGCGCAAGGCGCTGTCCATGGGCGCCGACAAGGCCGTCCACGTCGAGGACGACGACCTGCACGGCTCGGACGTCATGGCCACCTCGCTGGTGCTCGCCAAGGCGATCGAGAAGACCGGGTACGACCTGGTCATCTGCGGCATGGCGTCCACCGACGGCACCATGGGCGTCCTGCCGGCGATCCTCGCCGAGCGCCTGGGCGTCCCGCAGGTCACCCTGCTCTCCGAGGTCTCCGTCGAGGACGGCACCGTCAAGGGCCGCCGCGACGGCGACACCGCGTCCGAGCAGCTGGAGGCGTCCCTGCCGGCCGTCGTGTCCGTGACGGACCAGTCGGGCGAGGCCCGCTACCCGTCCTTCAAGGGCATCATGGCCGCCAAGAAGAAGCCGGTCGAGTCCCTGGACCTGGACGACCTGGACATCGACGCCGACGAGGTCGGCCTCGAGGGCTCCTGGACCAAGGTCGACTCGGCCACGGAGCGCCCGGCCCGCACGGCCGGCACGATCGTCAAGGACGAGGGCGAGGGCGGCAAGCAGCTGGCCGAGTTCCTCGCGGGCCAGAAGTTCATCTAGGTGCCCGGGGTCCGGGGCCGCGCGGTGGAGCCGTATCCGCCGCCCTCCCCGGACCGGCCCGGCACCTGAGGCTCGCGCGAGCCACTCACCCGCCCAGATTTCTCGCACCGCAGGAGATTGAGTCCCATGGCTGAAGTTCTCGTCTACGTCGACCACGTGGACGGTGCCGTCCGCAAGCCCACGCTGGAGCTGCTGACCCTCGCCCGCCGCATCGGCGAGCCGGTCGCCGTCGCCCTCGGCTCCGGCGCCGAGGCCACCGCCGCCACGCTCGCCGAGCACGGCGCGGTCAAGGTCCTCACCGCCGACGCCCCGGAGTTCGGCGACTACCTCGTCGTCCCGAAGGTCGACGCGCTGCAGGCCGCGCACGAGGCCGTCTCGCCCGCCGCCGTGCTCGTCCCGTCCTCCGCCGAGGGCAAGGAGATCGCGGCCCGCCTCGCGGTCCGTCTCGGCTCCGGCATCATCACCGACGCCGTCGACCTCGAGGCCGGCGACGAGGGCCCGGTGGCCACGCAGTCCGCGTTCGCCGCCTCCTTCACCACCAAGTCCCGTGTCTCCAAGGGCACCCCGGTCATCACGGTCAAGCCGAACTCGGCCGCCGTGGAGGCCGCCCCGGCCGCAGGCACCGTCGAGGCCCTGTCGGTCTCCTTCTCCGAGAAGGCCACCGGCACCAAGGTCGTCTCCCGCACCCCGCGCGAGTCGACCGGCCGTCCCGAGCTGACCGAGGCCGCGATCGTGGTCTCCGGCGGCCGCGGTGTCAACGGCGCCGAGAACTTCTCGATCATCGAGCAGCTCGCCGACTCGCTCGGTGCCGCCGTCGGCGCCTCGCGCGCCGCGGTCGACGCCGGCTGGTACCCGCACACCAACCAGGTCGGCCAGACCGGCAAGTCGGTCTCGCCGCAGCTGTACATCGCGGCGGGCATCTCCGGCGCGATCCAGCACCGCGCGGGCATGCAGACCTCGAAGACCATCGTGGCCATCAACAAGGACGCCGAGGCCCCGATCTTCGACCTGGTCGACTACGGCGTGGTCGGCGACCTCTTCGAGGTCGTCCCGCAGCTGACCGCCGAGGTCCAGGCGCGCAAGGGCTGACCTGCGCCTTCCGTAACGGTCCGGGGCCGCGTGGTGATCTTCACCGCGCGGCCCCGTTCTGTTGGAGGCACCATTGACGCAGGTCAGGCCCACCGATTAACTTCACTATGCGGATTGTTGATTCCGTGAAGCGGAAAAGTGCCAGTGAGAGTGCGGAGGGTTCGGGAATGGGTCAGCAGGAGAAGGTGGCGACGAGTCTCGCCGGTGCGGTCAGCGACGGCATCAGCGCCTCGCTCTTGTCGGTGGACGCCGAACTCGCCCGCCGGTACCCGGGCGACCCCGGCACCCGCCAGCCCGTCCACACCGTCTACGTACCCGGCGACGCCTTCGAGGCCGGCACCATCCGGTCCTGGGGCGACCAGGCCCTCGCCCTGCTCGACGAGCACGCGCCGGACGCCGCCTCCCTCGCCTCCGTCCTCGGCCTGTCCGACGAGCTCGCCGAGCCGGTCCACGCGCGCGTCCGGGCGAAGCTGGAGCGCGAACCCGTCGAGGACCTGCGCATCGACTTCGAGGACGGCTACGGCGGAAAGGGCGGGGCCGAGGAGGACCGGCACGCCGCCCGCGCCGCCCGCCTGGTCTCCGAGGCGTACCGCAACGCGACGGCCGCCCCCTACATGGGCATCCGCATGAAGTGCATGGAAGCCGCCGTACGCGACCGCGGCATCCGCACCCTGGACATCTTCCTCACCGGCCTCATGGAGGCGGGCGGCCTGCCCGACGGGCTCGTCCTCACCCTCCCCAAGGTCACCTATCCCGAGCAGGTCACCGCCATGGTCCGCCTGCTGGAGGAGTTCGAGAAGGCCCGCGGCCTGGAGAGCCGACGCCTCGGCTTCGAGATCCAGATCGAGACCAGCCAGGCCATCCTCGCCGCCGACGGCACCGCCACCGTCGCCCGCATGATCGACGCCGCCGAGGGGCGCGCCACCGGCCTCCACTACGGCACCTTCGACTACAGCGCCTGCCTCGGCGTCTCCGCGGCCCACCAGGCCGGCGACCACCCGGCCGCCGACCACGCCAAGGCCGTCATGCAGGTCGCCGCCGCCGGCACCGGCGTACGCGTCTCCGACGGCTCCACCAACGTCCTGCCCGTCGGCCCCACCGAAAAGGTCCACGACGCCTGGCGCCTCCACTACGGCCTCACCCGCCGCGCGCTCGCCCGCGCCTACTACCAGGGCTGGGACATGCACCCCGGCCACCTGCCCACCCGGTACGCCGCCGTCTTCGCCTTCTACCGCGAGGGCTTCGAGCAGGCCGCGGCGCGCCTGTCCGCGTACGCCAACCAGGCGGGCGGCGACGTCATGGACGAGCCCGCCACCGCCAAGGCCCTCAGCTCCTACCTGCTGCGCGGCATCGACTGCGGAGCCCTCGACACCGACGAGGTCGCCCGTCTGACCGGCCTGAGCCGCGCGGACCTCGACGGCTTCGCCGCCCCCCGGCGCGGCGACCTGACCACCACCGCCCCGTAGCGGCCGGGACGGCCGCCGGCGCCCCGTACTCTGTACGCCGTATCGATCGGCGTACACGGGAACGGGGCAGCGGTGTCTTCGGGGGAGAACGAACTGATCGCGGGGCGCTACCGGGTCGTCCGGCAGCTCGGCCGCGGCGGCATGGGCATCGTCTGGCGCGCGCTCGACGAGGTGCTGGGCCGCGAGGTGGCCGTCAAGGAGCTCCGTACGTACACGGACTCCTCCGGCCACGAACTCGCCGACCTGCGACTGCGCATGCAGCGTGAGGCCCGGGCCGCCGCGCGGGTGCGCCACCCCGGGGTCATCGCCGTCCACGACGTCGCCGACCACCAGGGCCGGCCCGTCATCGTCATGGAGCTCGTCGACGGGCCGTCCCTCGACGACGTGCTCGCCGAACGCGGCGTGCTGGACCCCCGCGAGGCCGCCGCCATCGGCGCCGAGGTGCTGGAGGCGCTCGGCGCCGCCCACGCGGTGGGCGTGCTGCACCGGGACGTCAAGCCCGGCAACGTCCTGATGGACCGCACCGGACGGGTCGTCCTCACCGACTTCGGCATCGCCGCGATGGACGACCCCGGCGACGGCTCCGCCACCCACCTGACCCGCAGCGGCGAGATCGTCGGCTCCCTGGACTACCTCGCGCCCGAGCGCGCGCAGGGCCAGGACCCGGGACCCGCGTCCGACGTCTGGGCCCTCGGCGCCACGCTCTACGCCGCGGTCGAGGGCACCTCGCCCTTCCGCCGTACGTCGACGTGGTCGACGCTCACCGCGATCGTCTCGGAGCCGCTGCCCGAGCCGCGCCGCGCGGGGCCCCTCGGCCCGGTGCTGCAGCAGCTCATGCACAAGGACCCGGCGCAGCGCCCGGACGCCCTGACGGCGGCGCGGCTGCTGGCGGCGGTGGGCGAGGGGCGGCTGCCCGTGGCGCCCGGGCCGGTGTACGTACCGACCGAGCGGACCGTCCTGCCGCACCAGCCCCAGGGTTTCGGCCCGGCGCCCGCCACGCCCATGGTCCCCCTGGGGCCCGCGGCCCCCGTACCGCCCACCCAGGCGGCGTACGAGGCACCGGAGGCGTCCACGGCACCGGGGGCGCCGGCGCCGTCCACCCGGGCGGAGCGGCGCCGCAGGGGCCGTTCGAGGGTCCTGGTCGCGGCGGCGACCGCGGCCGTGCTGCTGGCCGGAGGAGGCGTGACGTACGCCTTCATGGACGGCTCCGGTGGCGGCACCGACCAGGAGCTGGCGGGCGGTCGCGTGGACGCCTCGACGGGCGGCACACCGGACCCCGCCCGGGCCCTCGACCAGGTGCCCGGCGCCCCGGAGTCCTCGGAGAAGCCCGGCGCCGACGCCTCGCCGTCCTCCCCGGAGTCCGCCGGCCCCGCCTCGCCCACGCCGTCGCGCAAGCCGTCCGCCCCGGCGGCGGGCACGGACGGGGGCAAGGGCTCCGGCGGCGGCGACGGCGGCGGCACCGGCTCCTCCGGAGGCAGCACCGGCGGCGGCACCTCCGGAGCCACCACCACGACCGGGGGCGGCGGCGCCCCCGCGGCGGCGCCCGTCTGCCACCCCATCGGCGGCGGCAAGTACAACTGCCAGGTGTGGCGCACCGCGACGTCGTACCGCGCCGACGGCAGCGCGGCCGGCACCCTCAACGCCGGCACCAACTACTTCTACTGCCAGGCCGACCTGGGCCGCCGCGAGACCCACGGCGAGTGGACCAACGTCTGGTGGGCGAAGACCGACGACGACAGCGGCAACACCGGCGTCTACGTGAGCGACGTCTACATCCAGGGCGGCGACAACGACGCCCCGCTCCCGGGCCTGCCGGTCTGCTGACCCCGCCCGGCCCGCGCAGGCGGCGGGCCCCGGCCGGGTGCGGCCCGTTGCGGTGGGTGTCTGCCCGCGTGGGGCCGGTCCGCCTCGGGAGCGATCCACGGCGGTGGGCGGTGCACGGCGGGGCTGCGGCGCCGCCGGGCCGCGGCGTCATGGGCGCGAGGTGGCCCGGCGCCGCCGCAGCCCCGCCGTGGTGAGATTCCGGAGCCGGGAGCCCCGGTGGTGCGGGAGCCGCGCGTGAGCCGCGGAGGTCGGGCACCGCGCGGGAGCCGCAGGAGGTGCGGGCGCCGCGTGAGCCGCAGGGGATTGCGGGCGCCCGCGGGTCGTCGTCCGCGCGTCAGGACGGCGGGATCTCGCCCGAGCCGCGCGGGATCAGCGTCGTGTCCAGCACCACCCGCGCCGGGGCGTCGTCGCTGCCGTCCAGCCGGCGGAAGAGCCGCTCCGCCGCGGTACGGCCCAGCGCGGCCGCGTCCTGGGCGATGACCGTGATGCCGAGCAGGTCGGCGAGCTCGATGTCGTCGAAGCCGACCAGGGCCACCGGGCGCTCCCGCCCGGCGAGTTCGCGCACGGCCGTCACCGTCACCCGGTTGTTGCCCGCGAACACCGCCGTCACGGGGTCCGGCCCCGCCAGCATCGCCGCGACGGCGCCCCGCACCCGCTCCGGGTCGGTCGAGCCGAGCGACACCCAGGCGTCGTCGTCCACCGCGAGCCCCGCGTCCTCCATGGCCGCCCGATAGCCGCGCAGCCGCTCCACGGCCGTGTGGATCCGCGCCTGGTCGCCGATGAAGCCGATGCGGCGGTGGCCGTGCGCGATCAGGTGCGCCACACCCGCGCGGGCCCCGCCGAAGCTGTCGGAGAGCACCGCGTCGGCGTCGATGCGCCCGGCCGGGCGGTCCACGAAGACGGTGGCGACGCCCGCCTTGATCTCGGGCTCCAGGTAGCGGTGGTCGTCACCGGCCGGGATCACGATCAGCCCGTCGACCCGGCGCGCGCACAGCGCCAGGGCCAGCTCCTGCTCCCGGTCCGGGTCCTCCGCGCTGGAGCCGTTGATCAGCAGCGCCCCGTGGGCCCGGGCGACCTCTTCGACGGCGCGGCTGAGCGGCCCGTAGAACGGGTCGGCGAGGTCCTCCAGGACCAGGCCGATCGAGGCGGTGCGTCCCTTGCGCAGCACGCGTGCGCTGTCGTTGCGGCGGAAGCCGAGCGCCTCGATGGCCTCCTGGACACGCCGCTCGGTGTCGGCAGTGACGCCCGGTTCGCCGTTCACCACGCGGGAAACGGTCTTGAGGCCGACGCCCGCACGGGCCGCCACGTCCTTCATGGTGGGCCGGTTGCCGTAGCGGTGATCGGGTCGGCGGGCGGTCTCGGCCACAGTGCGCTGTCCTGTCCTGTCGTACTGTCATCGGCTGTGCAAGGCTGTGGCGTCGAGCATAGGCCCTGGACAACGTTGTCAGTGCCGGGGAGACTGAGGCAGACTCTTCCCGAACCACCTCTGTATCCGCAGGTAATGACAGCTCTCACGGGGGACCCGACACCGATGCACTCCGACCTGACCGCCGCGCTGGACATCGGTGGCACCAAGATCGCCGGCGCGCTGGTCGACGGCGACGGCGTGATCATCGTCCGGGCGCAGCGGCCGACCCCGGCCCGCGAGGACGGCGAGACGGTGATGGGCGCGGTGGAGGGGGTGCTCGCGGAACTGGCGGCCTCGCCGCTCTGGGGCGGCGTCACCGCCGTCGGCATCGGCAGCGCCGGGCCGGTGGACGCCTCCGCCGGTACGGTCAGCCCCGTCAACGTGCCGGGCTGGCGCGGCTTCCCGCTGGTCGAGCGGGTCCGGCAGGCCACCGGCGGCCTGCCCGTCACCCTGGTCGGGGACGGCGTCGCCATGACGGCCGCCGAGCACTGGCAGGGAGCCGCGCGCGGCTACGCCGACGCCCTGTGCCTGGTCGTCTCCACGGGGGTGGGCGGCGGACTCGTCCTGGGCGGGCGCCTGCACACCGGACCGACCGGCAACGCCGGCCACATCGGCCACATCAGCGTCGAGCTGGACGGCGACCCGTGCCCCTGCGGATCGCGCGGCTGCGTCGAACGCATCGCCAGCGGCCCCAACATCGCCCGCCGCGCCCTCGACGGCGGCTGGCGGCCCGGCCTCGACGGCGACTCCACGGCCGCCGCCGTCGCCGTCGCCGCACGCGCCGGGCACCCGGTTGCCGTCGCGTCCTTCGAGCGGGCCGCCCAGGCCCTCGCGGCCGGCATCGCCGCCACCGCGACGCTCGTCGAGGTGCAGATCGCCGTCATCGGCGGGGGAGTGGCCGGCGCGGGCGAGGTGCTGTTCGCCCCGCTGCGCCGCGCCCTGCGCGACTACGCCACGCTCTCGTTCGTCGGCCGGCTGACGGTGGCCCCGGCGCTCACCGGCACCGACGCGGGGCTGCTCGGCGCGGCCGCCGCGGCCTCGCCCCGCAGGCTGCCCGGCGGGGCGCCGACGCCCGCCCCCCTCAGCGGCTGAGGCCGCGCACTCGTCGGCGGGGCCGGGCTCTTCTGCGGCTGAACCGGGTGCCCCCTGCGTCCTCGGCGGCCGGGTCCGGGTCCTGCAGCGGCTGAGCCGTGCGCCGATGAATTCTCGGCGGTCGGGCCTCGCCGACCGCTGACGCTCAGCGGCCGAGGCCGTGCAGGGCGCCCGCGAGGCGCGGGCCCAGGCGCCGTTTCAGCCTGCGCAGCGGTTCCAGCCGCTCGGCGGCCCGGTCGATCCGGTAGTACAGCTGCGGCGGCACGTACGGCAGCAGCGGGGAGTGCCGCTGGCCCAGCAGCGCGAACATCTGTGCCGGCGGCAGGTCCACGTACCGTGGGAGGTTCTCGTACCACTGGGCGCTGTAGCGGGCCGCGCTCTGGACGGGCAGGAGCGCCGATGTGCGTGCGCGTTCGTAGCGGACGAGCGCGGGCCGCAGCGCCGGGCTGTCGTGCAGCGCCCCCGCCAGGGCCATGGCGTCCTCCAGGGCCAGCGTGGTGCCCGCGCCGACGGAGTAGTGCGTGGTGTGGGCGGCATCGCCCATCAGTACGAGGTTGTCGCGGTGCCACGTGCGGTTGGTGACGGTGCGGAAGGTGCGCCACCGCGCGCTGCCGCCGGTCCGCCCCCGCCCGAGCAGCCGGTGTCCGTCCAGCGGGCCGGCGAAGAGTTCCTCCAACAGGGCGAGCCCCTCCGCCTCGCCGGCCCGGTCCAGCCCGAGGCCCCGCCAGGTGGCGGGCGGGCACTCGACGACGCAGGTGCTGCGGTTCTCCCCGTACCCGTAGGCGTAGCACCAGATCCAGCCGTGCGGGGTCTCGGTGAAGGCGAACGTGAAGGTGTCGAAGAGCTTGGTGGTGCCGAGCCAGATGTACATGTTCCGCCCGGCCGTCACCTCGGTGCCGAAGTGGTCGGCGTGGCGGTCCCGCAGCCCGCTGCGCGCCCCGTCGGCGGCGACGACGAGGTCGGCGTCCGCCACCTGTCCCGGGTCGGTGACCGGGTGCCCGAACTCCAGCCGCACACCGAGCTCCACCGCACGCTCGGTGAGGACGTCGAGGAGGCGGCGGCGGGCGATGCCGAAGCCCTCGTCGCCGTGGTGGACGGTCGTCCCGCCGCGGATGTGCGCGGCGCCGCCGCTCCAGCGGACGGAGTTCTCCCCGATGGCACGCGCCGATTCGGGGTCATGGGCCCGCAGCGCGTCCAGCAGTCCGGCCCAGTAGGTCACGCCCCAGCCGTACGTCGAACCGGCGGGGTCGCGCTCGTGGACGGTGATGTCGTGGGACGGATCCTGCCGTTTCATGAGGAGGGAGAAGTAGAGGCCGGCGGGCCCTCCGCCGACGCAGACGATCTTCACGCGGGCTCCCGTCGCTGACAGTGAAGTGATCGAGTGAACACGGAGCGTAACAGCGTGTGGGCGGCGCGGGTGCGTTTCGTCAGGTGTGGCGCCGGGGCCTCCCTGGCCGGCGGAGGCTCCCTGCCCGGCGGAGCCTTCCGGTCCGGCGGGCAGCCCGGCGGCGGGCCCCGCCGCCCGCACCTTTACCGCCGTGCCGCAGGCGCCTGGCCGGGGCCGGGTGCCACGAACTCCGCCGGCTCGTCGCGCGCCGGCAGCCGCAGTGCGCACAGGGCACCGGCCGTGGCGACGGCCGCCAGGCCCGTCAGCGTGCCGCCGGCCGCGGATCCGAACGCCTCGACGGCTCCGGCACTACTCCCGCCGGCGCCGGTCGCACGGACTCCGGCCGTACCGGGTGCGGCGAGGGTCAGGAGCATGGCCGCCGCGGCGATGCCCAGCGCCGGGCCGGTGTTCATCGCCGTCTGCTGGAGTCCCCCCGCCACACCCGCGTGTGCGGCGGGCACCCGGCGTACGAGGACGGTCGTGGCGGTGACCATCACCGTGCCGAAACCGGTGCCCAGCAGCAGGAAGCCGCCGCCGACCGCCCACGACGCCGCGTCGGCCGCGGTGAGCCGCGACAGCAGCAGGATGCCGAGGGCCAGCACCGCCATGGCCGTCACCGTCGTCCCGCGCGGTCCGTGCCGGCGCATCAGGGCGGGGGTGGCGGTGGCGCTCGCCACCATCGCCACCGCCATGGGGAGGGCCGTCAGACTGCTGCGCAGCGGGTCCATGGACTGGATCTCCTGGAGGACGTACGTGCCGACGAACAGCGCACCGAACATCGCGGCCGACGCGGCCAGCAGCACGGCCAGTGCGGCGGTGACGGTCCGGGAGCCGGTCACCTCCGGCGGCAGCAGCGGGCTCGCGGTACGCCGCTCGTGCCGGACGAACGCGGCGCCGCACACCCCGGCGGCCACGAGCCACGGCGCGGTCGCCGGGAGCCCCACCAGGGCGTGGACGAGACACCCGAGGGCGGCGGCGAGGAGGCACGCCCCCGGCAGGTCCAGCCCGGTGCCGCCGCGGCCGCCCCGGGCTCCGCCGCCCTCCGTGCGGCCCGGTCTGCCCCGCGCGTCGCCCTCCGCGGGGCCAGGTCCGCCCCAGGCACCGCCCTCCGCGGAACCGGATCCGTCCCGGGCCCGGTCGGCCCCCGCGCCGCCGGGTCCGCAGCGAACGGCTTCCTGGGCCGCGTACCCCTCGCGTACGGCCAGTGCCGCCGCGCCGACGACGACAGCGGGCAGCACGCTCAGGAAGAAGACCGCCCGCCAGCCGAAGTGCGTGGTCAGCGCACCGCCGACCACCGGCCCCGCGGCCGCCGCCACCCCGATGGCGGCGGTGCGCAGTGCGAGGGGCCTGCTGATCAGGTGCGGCGGATAGGCGACGCGCAGCATCCCGAGCGTGGCCGGTTGCAGCAGCGCGCCGCACGCCCCCTGGACGACGCGCAGCCCGATCACCCACGCGATGTCCGGGGCCAGGCCGATGGCCGCGGAGGCCGCGCCGAAGCCGATGATGCCGACGGCGAATATCCGCCGGTGTCCGTACCGGTCGCCGAGCCGCCCGGCGAACACCAGCAGGCTCGCCACGGCGATGAGGTACCCGGTACTGGTCCACTGGGTCTGGGCGAACGACGCGTGCAGGTCGCGCTGCAGAGACGGCTGAGCGACGGTCAGCACCGTCCCGTCCAGCGCGACCACGGAGGCCCCGGTGATGCTGCCCGTGAGGGTCAGCAGCCGGAACCGCCGCGCCCTCACCGGCCCCCCGCTTCCTGCGGCCCACGCGTCTCGTGTGTCGCGTGCGTCTCGTTCGTCCCGTGCGGGCCCAGTGGCCCTGCCTCCCGCCGCGGCTGCGCCGGTCCCTCCGGCCCCAGGTGCGCGTCCAGCGCGGCGCGCAGCAGCGGCTCGACGTCCTCGCACCCCGTCGCGAGCGGGAGGCTGCCCCACCGCCACAGCTGCGCGATGCCGTGGAGGTTGGCCCACAGCGCGCCCGCGACCACTGCGGGCGCCGGGCCGGCCCCGCGGCGGGCGCGGGCGACCAGGTCCACGAGGACGCCGAAGAGCGGCAGGCTGCTCTCGCGCAGGCCCAGCTCGTCGGACTCCAGCAGGTCGTGGCGGAACATCAGCTCGAACATGCCGCGGTTGTCCTGCGCGAACTCCAGGTAGACGCGCCCCAGCGCGATGAGCTGGTCCCGGGGGGTCGCGGTGCCGTCACCGACGGCCCGGCCGGCCCGGGCCGCCAGGTCGGCGAAGCCCTCGCGCGCGATGGCCGACAGCAGCGCGACGTGGGTGGGGAAGTAGCGTCGCGGCGCGCCGTGGGACACCCCGGCCCGGCGGGCGATCTCCCGCAGCGTCAAGGGTGCGAGACCCTCCTCGGTCACCAACTCGACGCCGGTCCGGACCAGTCGGGAGCGCAGTCCCGGTTCCTGTTCACTCATGGACACTGTCTATCAGAGCGAGTAGACAGTGTCTACGCGCCCTCCTGTCCGGGCGCGGGTTTCCATGGCAGGGTGGTGCGGGCAAAGCCACTGGGGGCTACGGAGGAGGGGGACCCGTGATCATCTGGATCAACGGTGCGTTCAGTGCCGGCAAGACCAGCGCCGCGCGCGAGCTGATCGATCTGATCCCTGACAGCACCTTGTACGACCCCGAGATCGTCGGAGGCGCGCTGCGGTACCTGCTGCCGCAGAAGCGGCTCGCCGAGGTGACCGACTATCAGGACCTGCCCATGTGGCGGCGCATGGTCGTCGACACCGCGGCCGCCATGCTGGCCGAGGTGGGAGGGGTGCTCGTGGTGCCCATGACCCTGCTGCGCCAGGAGTACCGCGACGAGATCTTCGGCGGACTGGCCGCACGCCGCATCTCCGTACACCATGTCGTACTCACGCCGGACGAAACGATCCTGCGCGGGCGTATCGCCGGCCGTGAGGAGTACGACGCCGACCCGGACGGCAACGAGCGCGTCCGCCAGTGGGCGTACGACCACATCGAGCCCTACCGCGCCGCGCTCGACGGCTGGCTGGCCACCGACGCGTACGCCGTCGACAACAGCCGCCTCAGCCCGCACGAGACCGCCGGGGCCATCGCCCGGGCGGTGCGCGGGGGAGCGGTCGCCGCGTGCGAGATCGTGCAGACACCGGAACCGACCGGCGAGACGCTCGCGGCCGGGGTGCTCCTCTTCGACGAACAGGACCGCGTCCTGCTCGTCGACCCCACCTACAAGCCCGGCTGGGAGTTCCCCGGCGGGGTCGTCGAACCGGGTGAGCCCCCGGCCCGCGCCGGCATGCGGGAGGTCGCCGAGGAAATAGGCCTAGAACTGCACACCGTGCCCCGGCTGCTGCTCGTCGACTGGGAACCGCCCCGCCCGCCCGGCTACGGCGGCCTGCGCCTCCTCTTCGACGGCGGCCGCCTCACCCGCGCCCAGGCCGACGGCGTCCTTCTGCCCGGGGCCGAGCTGCGCGGCTGGCGCTTCGTCACCGAGGAAGAAGCCTCCGGCATGCTGCCCCCGGTCCGCTACGAACGGCTCCGCTGGGCCCTGCGCGCCCGCGAACGCGGGACCGTGCTCAACCTGGAGGCGGGCGTCCCGGTCGGCACCGCGTGAGCCGCGGCGCCCGGATGCCGGGGTGGGGCCGACCCCGGCCTACGGTTCCGGCTCCGCCGGCGCGGCCGGCTCGGCGGCGTCCCGGTCGGCCGCCGCCTGCAGCGTCGCCGCCGCGCCGGCCGTGAGGGGGTCGCCATGGCCGAAGCAGACCACCTCCGGAGCGAGCGCGGCCAAGCGCCGCATCGACCCCTGTGCCGCCGCCCGGTCCACATGGAAGACACCGAGCCCCACCTGCCCCACCGATGCCACGGTGTCGCCCGTGAACAGCACCCCGTGACGCGGCAGATGCACGGCGATCGACCCGTCGGTGTGGCCCGGCGTGTGCACCACGCGCGCCCCGTCGCCGAAGCCCAGTTCCTCCCCGTCCACCGGCTCGCGGTCCACCCGGGTCGGCGGCGCCTCCGGCACGGTCAGCCCGCGCTCGTACAGCGGCACCTCCCAGTCCAGCAGCACGGGCTCGGGGACCGGCGCCTCGCCCCGGACCACCGGCGCGTCCAGCGGGTGGGCCACCACCTCGGCCCCGTACCGCTCGGCCAGCTCCGCGGCCGCGCCCACATGGTCGCGGTGGCAGTGCGTGAGCACGATGCGCCGCAGGCCCGCCGGCCGGAGCCCGGCACGCCGTACCGCCGCTTCGACCGCCGCGGCCGCCCCCGCCCAGCCGGCGTCGATCAGGGTCAGGTCGTCGTCCGCGTCCCGCCACAGATACGCCTGGCCGATGGGGAAGCGGAGCATGTGGAGGCGGGGCGTCACCCGGATGAGGTCGAGGTCCATGCGGCGACCGTACGCACCGGTGCCCGCCCCGCGCCTCCCTCTTAGCCACGAGCAGAGCGGACCGCGGCGGAGCGGATCGCAGCGGTGCGGACCGCAGCGGTGCGGACGCGCTCGCTCACGGCGGCGCCGTCCCACCCGGGTCCGCCCCGTCCCGCCCCCGGTCCGCCCCGTCCTGCCGGGACGGCCCGGCTCAGCCGCGCTGCGCGTGGGCGTAGTTCAGCAGGAAGTGCGCCTCCGCGACCGACATCCGCTCCAGTTCCTGCGGCGACACGCTCTCGTTGACCGCGTGGATCCGCGCCTCCGGCTCGCTCAGCCCGATCAGCAGGATCTCCGCCTCCGGGTACAGCGCCCCCAGCGTGTTGCACAGCGGGATCGAGCCGCCCATGCCCGCGGTCTGCATCTCCTGCCCCGGGTACGCGATGCGCAGCGCCTCGGCCATCGACGTGTAGGCCGGGCTCGTGACGTCCGCCTGGAACGGCTGGCCCTGCCCCACCTGCTCCACGGTCACCCGAGCGCCCCACGGCGTGTGCGTCTCCAGGTGCGCCGTCAGCAGCTTCGTCGCCTCCGCGGCGTCCTGGCCCGGCGGCACCCGCAGGCTGATCTGGGCGCGCGCGGTGGACTGGACCGACGGCGTGGCCCCCACCACCGGAGGGCAGTCGATACCGATGACCGTGACGGCCGGCCGCGCCCACAGCCGGTCGGCGACCGTGCCGTCACCGATGAGCTCGACCCCGTCCAGCACCTTCGCGTCCTTGCGGAAGTCCTCCTCCGGGTACTGGAGGCCCTGCCACCGCCCGTCGGCCTCCAGCCCGTCCACGGTCGTCGATCCGTCCTCGGCCCGCAGCGAGTCCAGGACCCGGATCAGCGCCGCCAGCGCGTCCGGCGCGGCCCCGCCGAAGAGCCCCGAGTGCAGATTGCCCGCCAGCGTGTCCACCTGGACCCGCAGCATCGTCATCCCGCGCAGCGACGCCGTCACGGTCGGCAGCCCGACCCGGAAGTTCCCCGCGTCACCGATCACGATGGTGTCGGCGGCCAGCAGCTCGGGGTGCTGCTCCGCGTACCGCTCCAGACCGCCCGTGCCCTGCTCCTCCGAGCCCTCGGCGATCACCTTGATGCTCACCGGCACACCGCCGTTCGCCTTGAGGGCGCGCAGCGCGAGCAGGTGCATGATGAAGCCGCCCTTGCAGTCGGCGGCGCCCCGTCCGTACCAGCGGCCGTCCTCGCGCTCGGTCAGCTCGAACGGCGGGGTGTCCCAGCCCGCCAGGTCCAGCGGCGGCTGCACGTCGTAGTGCGCGTACAGCAGCACGGTCGGCGCCCCCTGCGGGCCGGGCAGGTAGCCGTACACCGACTGCGAACCGTCCGGCGTGTCCAGTACGGCGACGTCCTGGAAGTCCTCCGCGCGCAGGGCGTCCGCCACCCAGGCCGCGGCGGCCCGGCACTCGCTCGGCGGGAACTGCTCCGCGTCCGCCACCGACTGGAACGCCACGAGCTCCGCAAGCTCCTCCTTCGCCCGCGGCATCAGGGATGCGACGGTCTCGGCGATCTGCGCGGCGATCGGGTGGCCGGCGGTGGCGGTCATGGGCACGCTCCTCGTAGGTGCGACGTTGTGACGGACGGGGGTGACCGTTTTCTGTACGGCGAACGCAGTTCCGATCCTCCCACAGGGGCGGGGCGCGCCCGAGCCGTAGGATGCGGTCGAGATCATCCGGTCACGAGGTCGGACCGGTGGGAACAGCGGGACCAGTTCGGGACGGGAGCAGAAGCACATCGTGAGCAGCGAGAACGCAGACGCCGGTAACGAGTACGCGGCGCCGGTATGGGATGTCGTCGTGGTCGGCGCCGGACCGGCCGGAGCCTCCGCGGCCTACGCGGCGGCCGTCGCCGGCCGACGGGTGCTCCTGCTCGAAAAGGCCGAGCTGCCCCGTTACAAGACGTGTGGCGGCGGAATCATCGGGCCCTCGCGCGACGCGCTGCCGCCCGGCTTCGAACTGCCGTTGCAGGACCGGGTCCATGCCGTCACGTTCTCCCTGAACGGCCGTTTCGCCCGCACCCGGCGCTCCAAGCGCATGCTCTTCGGGCTCATCAACCGGCCGGAGTTCGACGCCGGCCTGGTGGAGCACGCGCAGAAGGCGGGCGCCGAGCTGCGGACCGGGGTGACGGTGGCGCGTGTCGAGCAGCACGGCTCGGCGGTGCCGGACCGGCGCACGGTCGCGGTCGTCCTGGCCGACGGGGACGTCGTGCTCGCACGGGCGGTCGTCGGTGCGGACGGCAGCGCCAGCCGCATAGGGGCTCACGTCGGCGTCAAGCTCGACCAGGTCGACCTCGGCCTGGAGGCGGAGATTCCCGTACCGGCGACGGTCGCGGAGGACTGGGCCGGGCGCGTGCTCATCGACTGGGGCCCCATGCCGGGCAGTTACGGGTGGGTGTTCCCGAAGGGGGACACCCTGACCGTCGGCGTGATCTCGGCGCGCGGCGAGGGCGCCGCGACCAAGCGGTATCTGGAGGACTTCATCGCGCGGCTCGGGCTGGCGGGCTTCGAGCCGGCGATCTCGTCGGGGCACCTGACCCGGTGCCGCAGCGACGACTCGCCGCTGTCCCGCGGCCGGGTCCTGGTCTGCGGGGACGCGGCGGGGCTGCTGGAGCCGTGGACGCGCGAGGGCATCTCGTACGCCCTGCGCTCCGGTCGGCTGGCGGGCGAGTGGGCGGTCCGGATCGCCGAGGCGCCCGACGCCGTGGACGCGCGGCGCCAGGCGCTGAACTACGCCTTCGCCATCAAATCCGGGCTGGGGGTGGAGATGGCGGTCGGGCGGCGGATGCTCACGCTGTTCGAGCGGCGGCCCGGCCTGCTGCACGCGACCATCACCGGCTTCAGGCCCGCGTGGCACGCGTTCGCCGACATCACGCGCGGCGTGACCACGCTGGCGGGGCTCATCAGCACGCACGGCATGGCCAGGCGGGCGCTGGACGCGCTGGACCGACGCCTGGCGGGCTGACCTGCCGGCCGGCCTGTCGCCCCTCGTCGCCCAGTCGGCCTACCGTCGGCTTGTCGTCAGCTCGCTTTGTCGTCGGCTCGCTTTGTCGTCGGCTTGTGGGTGCCGCGGCCGGGGTCGGCCGGCTCGGCGCGCGGCCGGTGGGCCGGGTGGGCGGGGCGGCCCCGAGGTGGTCTTCCGGATCAGCTGGGGGTGATCCGGAAAACGGGGTGCTTGGGCGCGATCGCGCGCAGCTCCCGGTCCGACGCGTCCGGCCCGACGCCGCCGAAGAACACGCCTACCTCCGCCTTCCAGCGCTTGAGGTAGGCGCGCAGCAGGGCGGGCTTGTCCTCGTCCGCGACCTCCCGCGCCGTGAACGCCTGGACATGCTTGCCCAGGTGCAACTCGCCCCCGCCGGCCGCACGCATGTTGTGCGTCCACTGGACGTGGCCACGCGGGGCGACGAGGTAGTGGTTCCCGTCGAGGGTGAGCAGGTTGACGGGCGTACGGCGCCACTCGCCGCTTTTCCGTCCCCGGACGGCGAGGACACGTGACCCCCAGACGCTGACACCGCGACGGGTCAGCCAGCTCACGATGCGGTTCAGAACGTTGACGGTGAACCAGCCGGGCTTCATGACGTGGTGCGACGGCGAGGGGCCGGGCGAGGGGGACGGCGACGACGGCGTGGGGGACATGGGCGGGTCCTCTCGGGGGACAGGCCTTCGTGAGAGCACTGCTCTCTCTTCAGAGCAGTGTGCACGGGAGTGGTGAAGTAAAGCAAGAGCGGTGCTCTCCTTTTTGATCGCCGATCTCCTCGCGGTTCACCAGTTCAGCGTCAGGTCACCGCTCCAGCGTTGGATCACCATTCCGGCTCGGGTCGCCACTCGTGCTGGGATTCGCCGCTCCGGCTTCGGATCGCCGCTCCGGCATCGACTGCCGCGCCACCCGTCGGAGCGGTGCTCTCGGAGCGGAGCGGCGCTCACTCACTGGCACACTGACCTCATGACCAGCGTTCAAGGAGCCCGCGCCCGGGCTCGCGTGGAAGTCACCGCCGCCATCAAGGACGAGGCGCGCAAGCAGCTCGCCGCCGAGGGGGCGGCGAAACTGTCCCTGCGGGCCGTCGCCCGCGAGCTCGGCATGGTGTCCTCCGCGCTCTACCGCTATTTCCCCAGCCGGGACGACCTCCTCACCGCGCTCATCGTCGACGCGTACGACGCGATCGGCGCCGCCGCCGAGGAAGGGCTCGCCGCCGCGGAACCGGACGCCGGTCCGCTCGCGCGCTGGGCGGCCGTCTGCACCGCCGTACGCCGCTGGGCCGTCGCACACCCCCACGAGTACGCGCTGATCTACGGTTCCCCGGTCCCCGGCTACACCGCTCCGAGTGCCACCATCGAGCCGGCGTCCCGGGTCGGGCTCGCGCTCATCTCCGTCGCCCGTGACGCCTACCGCGGCGACGGTGTGGCGCTGCCGCCGCTCGCCGAGGAGCTCCGTCCCGAGGCGCACCGGCTCACCGCCGACATCGCGCCGGGATTGCCGCCGGCACTCGTCGTCGCACTCGTATCAGCTTGGTCGCAGCTGTTCGGGCTGATCTCTTTCGAGGTGTTCGGCCAGTTCAACCGGGTTGTCGAGGAGCGGGACGTCTTCTTCGGGCACGTGGTCGCCCGCCTCGGACGCGAGGTGGGGCTGATGCGCTGAGGCCGGCGGTCCGGCGGCGGCGCGGCGGCCGTCACCACGACGCCGGGCGGGAGCGGCGGCGGCGCCGGTCGCAGGCGCCACGCCCGCAACCGCGCCGAACTTGTCGGCGGCGCAGAGCGCGGTGCCCGCGCCGAACCCGCGATGCCGCGCCGAAAGCACCATGCCAGGCCGACTCGCGATGGCCAGGCCGAACTCGCGATGCCCGGCCGAACTCGCCGTACCGCCCTACGCGTCGGGCCCGGTGTGTCCGGGTCGGCCGGGCTGGGCGGGTGCGCCGGTGAAGCCCCACAGCACCCGGGCAGCACGGATCACGAAGGCCGCACATGCCGTGAGGGCGGCCGCGACCAGTACTCCGCGGGCCGCGGCGCCGTCGAGCCCGAGGACGACGACGGGCGCGCCGACCAGACAGAACACCACCGCCGCGAGGAACGCGCCGGTCACCAGTGCGTACCCGATCTCGACGGTGATGGCGTCCCGTTGTGCCTGATTTCGTGTCCCCATGCAGCGCAGTGTCGGGGGGGGGGGGGGGGGGGGGGGGGGGGGGGGGGGGGGGGGGGGGGGGGGGGGGGGGGGGGGGGGGGGGGGGGGGGGGGGGGGGGGGGGGGGGG
>NZ_JBITEO010000012.1:157341-259532 GCF_044455245.1 Streptomyces sp. NPDC051310 | reverse complement strand
GTACCCGACACGCCCTTGACGTCGGCCTGACCGCCCAGACGCCCCTCCGTGCCCACCTCACGCGCGACACGCGTCACCTCACCGGCGAACGCCGAAAGCTGATCGACCATCGTGTTGATGGTCTCCTTCAGCTCCAGGATCTCCCCCCGCGCGTCGACCTGGACCTTCTGCGACAGGTCGCCCCGGGCCACCGCGGTCGCCACCTGGGCGATCGAGCGCACCTGGCCCGTGAGGTTGCCCGCCATGGCGTTGACGGACTCGGTGAGGTCGGCCCAGGATCCGGAGGCGCCGGGCACGTGCGCCTGGCCGCCGAGGGCGCCCTCGCTGCCCACCTCCCGTGCCACGCGCGTCACTTCCGACGTGACCGAGGAGAGCTGGTCCACCATGCCGTTGAAGACGGTCGCGATCTCCCCCAGCAGGCCGTCGGACTGGTGGGGCAGCCGGGTCCCGAAGTCCCCGTCGCGCACGGCGGTGAGCCCGGCGAGCAGCTCCCGCAGTTCCGGTTCTCCCACGGCGTCCGTCCCCGCTCCCTCAGCGGTTCCGCGTGCGGGCTGCGGGTTTCTGACCGGGGTCTCAGTCATCGTCCATAACCTCGTTCCGTCAACGGCACCGTAGGCGTGTGTCGCAAATCCGGCGAAGATTAACCGCGGTGCGGGATACCGGGCAATTGCGGCTGGATTCGAACCTCCGCAGTGTCCGGAACACGAGGATCCTATTCCGGAGCGGTCCGGCCGGTGCAGGCGGACGCTCGTCCCCGGTACACGGCGTGCGGCCCACCGTCGGCTCGCGCCCCGCTTCCCGGGTTCGATGCCTGTCCCCGGGAGTGAATTCCCGGGCGGGGGCTTCGTGCGCCGGCCGGGGCCGGTGGGTGCTGCCGCTCCCCTGGCCGTGCCGGGGCCGACGGGCGCCTCAAGGCGCAGGCTTTCCGGCGCAGGCTTTCCGGCGCAGGCTTTCCGGCGCGGGCTTTCCGGCGCGGGCCGGAACGCGGTTCGCCGCCCCCGTACGGAGCGCGCCCCCGGAGGGACGGCACGCGGGGGGCGGCGCGATAACGGGAAACGGGCAGGGCGGGCGCGGGGCCGCTACGCCGCCCCGCTCAGTACCTCGATCAGGTCCGACAAGCGGCGGCGCCACTTGTGCGAGCGCCTGCAGTACCGCCGCAGCACGCCCCGGCCGCGGGGTTGGAAGAGGCGGCCGCACCACAAGCAGGAGTACGGCCGGCTCGCGTTCGCATCCGCTGCCCTGTGCACCGCAGACCTCAGCTCGTCACCCGCGAGGCGTTGACGACCTCGCACTTCTTGTACTCGGAGCCGTCGCCGTCCCCGAGGTAGGCGGTGCTCGCCTCGCCCGTACGGGACTGGGAGGCGGGCACCAGCAGGTCGTCGACCTTCGCGACGGCCCTGGTGACCGGCGCGCCGCCGAGGTCGCCCTTGAACTGCAGGGTGACGTCGTACCTGTAGTCCAGCGCGTCGTCGTTGGTGACCGTGACCTTCGCGATCAAATTCTTGCCCGCCGCGTCCATCCGGCAGTCGTCGACGCGCACGTCGCGCTCGGCCGCGCTCGCACCGGAGCCGCCGCCCGGGACGGACGCTCCACCGGTGCCGGAGCTGCTGCTGCCGTCGCTGCCCTGGGAGCCGCCGGAGCTGGAGCTGTCACTGTTGCTGCTGCTGGACCCGTGGCTGCTGCCGCAGCCGCCACCGCCGGAACCCCGGGCGCCGGTCAGCGCGACGAGTACGACACCGAAGACGGCGACAGCGCGAACATGCCGAAGTTTCACGTTCAACCCCCGTTGAGCGTTGGAAAGTACGAAAGGATGCGCCCTTGTTGACGGGCGCACGTCACCCTAACAGCGCCGTGCGAGTGCCGATCACCACCGCGGAAGGCCGGGCCGGCCCGCCCGTGCGGGGCGGGGCCGGCCCGGCCGGTGACGGCGCGGGCGCCGCGGGCGGGCTACCGCGACAGCACCTGCCGGGTCACGTTCGCCGGCACCGGCGCGTGACCGGCGGGGCGGGTGGTGAAGGTCCCGCGGCCCTGGCTGCGGCCGCGGAGCCGGGACGCGTAGCCGAAGAGCTCGGCCAGCGGCACGACGGCGGTGATCACCGATGTGCCGGCCCGGGAGGTCGATCCCGAGACGCGGCCGCGCCGTGCCGCCAGGTCGCCGAGCACCCCGCCCACGAAGTCGTCGGGCACGGTCACCGTGATCTCGGCCACCGGTTCGAGGAGCGTCATCGCGCACGCGCGCAGCGCTTCGCGCAGCGCGAGCCGGCCGGCCGTGCGGAAGGCCATCTCCGAGGAGTCCTTGGAGTGGGTGGCCCCGTCGGTCAGGGTGACGCGCACCCCGGTCACCGGGTGGCCGCCGAGGGGGCCCTCGGCCAGCGCGTCCCGGCAGCCGGCCTCGACCGCGCGGACGTACTCCTGCGGCACGCGCCCGCCCACGACGGCGGACCGGAACGCGAAGCCGCCCTCGGCACGGCCGGCCGGGCGGGCCACCGAGCCGCCGGCCGCGTCGGCGTCGGCGTCGGCAGCACCGGCGTCGGCGTGCTCGTCCAGCGGCTCGACGTCGAGCACGACGTGGGCGAACTGCCCCGCGCCTCCGTCCTGTTTGACGTGCCGGTACACCAGGCCCCGCACGCCCTGGGCGACCGCCTCGCGGTAGGACACCCGGGGCTGTCCGACGCCGACCTCCAGACCGTGGGCGCGACGGATCTTCTCCACCGCGACCTCCAGGTGCAGCTCGCCCATCCCCGACAGCACCGTCTGCCCCGTCTCCGGGTCGGTCCGCACCGTCAGGGAGGGGTCCTCCTCGGCCAGCCGCGCGAGCGCCGACGCCAGACGGTCGGCGTCCAGGCTCCTGCGGGCCTCCACCGCCACCGAGACGACCGGATCGGCGGCCGCGGGCGGCTCCAGGACCAGCGGAGCCGCGGGTGCGCACAGTGTGGTCCCCGCACGGGCCGTCTTCAGTCCGACCACGGCGACGATCTCCCCGGCCGACGCCGCGTCGACCTCGGCGTGCCGGTCGGCCTGCACCCGCAGGATCCGCCCGATGCGCTCACCGCGGCGCGCTCCCATGTCCAGCACCGCGTCCCCCTTCCGTATCGTCCCCGCGTACACGCGTACATAGGTGAGCCGGCCCGTGGCGGTCGCCTGCACCTTGAAGACCAGCGCGGCGAGCGGCGCACCGGGGTCGGCGCTCCGCTCCTGCACCGTGTCGCCGAGGGTGCCGCGCACCGGCGGTACGTCGGCGGGCGACGGCAGGTACGCCGCGACGGCGTCGAGCAGCGGCTCGATCCCGCGGTTGCGGTACGCCGAACCGCACAGCACCACCACGCCCTCACCACTGCGGGTGAGGTCGCGCAGAGCCGTGGCCAGGGTTTCCGCGGAGACCTCCGGTCGCGTGCAGAACTCCTCCAGCGCGGCCGGGTGGAGCTCGGCGGCCGTCTCCTCCAGCAGGCGCCGGCGCCGGCGCGCCTCCTCCCCCAGCGCCTCGGGTACGGGGCCTTCGCCGTACGGGTCGCCGTCGGCGCCCCAGAGCAGCGTGCGCATGCGCAGCAGGTCGACCACCCCGGTGAAGCCGTCCTCACGTCCCACCGGCAGCTGGACGACCAGCGGGACCGCGCGCAGGCGTTCCCGGATGGACGTGACCGCGGTGTCGAGGTCCGCGCCGGCGCGGTCGAGCTTGTTGACGAAGGCGAGCCGGGGGACCCCGTGACGGTCGGCCTGGCGCCATACGGCCTCGCTCTGCGGCTCCACTCCGGCGACCGCGTCGAACACCACGACCGCTCCGTCCAACACCCTGAGGGAACGGGTCACTTCGTCGGAGAAGTCGACGTGACCGGGGGTGTCGATGAGATTGATCCGGTGACCGTCCCACGTGCAGCTGACCGCGGCGGCGGAGATGGTGATCCCGCGATCGCGCTCCTGGGGGTCGTAGTCGGTGACGGTCGTGCCGTCGTGGACCTCGCCCCGTTTGTGGGTGGCCCCGGTCGCGTACAGGATCCGTTCGGTGAGGGTGGTCTTCCCGGCGTCGACGTGGGCGAGGATGCCGAGATTGCGGACGCGGGTGAGTGGTGTGGCGGAGGTCTTGCGGTCGTCGGTGCGCACGGCCCGAGCCTTTCGGTGCTGTGGAGAGGTAGAAGGCGGCGCGATTTCCGGGACGAACCGGGAAGGAACGACCGGGCTGAAGAGCTTCCGGCCGCGGGGTGCCGGACACCGGGCGTGGAGACACCCGGCGTCATGACGTGACGGCTCCCCGATGTCTCGCAGCGAGGCGTACGGCTTCGGGCATCAGCCACCGGTCGCCGATCGCCGGCTGTCGAGGCGTCAGACGTCAGGAGTCAGGTATCCGACGCCAGGTGCCGGGAGCCGGCACCGCGTAACAGGCGCCGGGTGGCAGGCCGGGCGTGTCAGGCGCCACGCCCCAGGTGTTCGTCGCGGACATCCGGTGACGGCCGCGCAGCCGTCACCGGAGCCGGCAGGACACCGGGATCACGTCGTACCGGGGCCGGGGGACGACGACAGCGGTGCATGCTCGCACGGTCGGGCCCCCTCTTCGGTGTCGGAACGCGCACTGCACAGCGCAGTTCTCCCTGCGGCAGCGTCACGAAGGCGAGTGTAATGAGGGGCCTTTGCCAGGAGCACCGCAATTTTCTGCCCGGGGCGCAAGGGACGTGATCAGGCCACGGCCCGCCCGGGTGCGAATCGGAGCGATCACGGCATAAGGGCGGCCTCGGCGGCCGGCCGCGAGTGACGCAGGCCCCCGCTCTCGCCACGTGGGGCGGACGGTACGGATCCGGCCATGGCGTCCGTGGCGGCGCGGGCGGCCGGCACCTCATGCGTCACCTGTGGTTGCTGACGCCACTACAGCAACACATCCATTTATTGAACACTGAACTGCTCGTACGGTGACCGCAGCGGCCCCGGACCGGACCCGCACCCTTTGCCGAAGGCAAATCCCACGCCCCGTCACCTTTCAGCCAGCCACGGTGCCGAGGCGGGACGGACGGGAAGCGGAACGCACGTCCGGTCGAGCGCCCGGTGGCGGTGCCGGGGTCCACGTACCCGTTGAACGCGCGTAGCGCGACCGAAAGCCGCTCTGTTGCCGCGCCCAAGCGGAGGACAGGATCCGTATCGACCGCTTGTCAGGCCCATGACGGAGAGCCGTCCCGTCGGGCACCTGTCGGCGGCCGCTGGTGGGCCCGCACACCCAACGGGTCCTCGACATCCATGGAGGATGCAGTGAACATCAAGCGCTTCACCCCCCACGGTGGCGTCGCGAGAGGCCTGCGGCTGACCGCCGTGGCCTCGGCCCTGCTGACCGCCGCCGCGCTTGCCGCTCCGAGCGCCGCGGCGGACTCGGCCCCCGCGCCCCGCGCCACCACCGCCCAGCTCGCCGCGGCGAGCGACGCGGTCCTGGGAGCCGACGTCCCCGGTACCGCGTGGTACACGGACTCCGCGTCCGGCAAGCTTGTCCTGACCGCCGACTCCACCGTCTCGGCCGGCGAGCTGGCCAAGATCAAGAAGGCGCTCGGCAGCCGGAGCGAGGCCCTGGAGGTCAAGCGGACCCCGGGCACGTTCAACAAGCTCATCGCGGGCGGGCAGGCCATCTACGCCGGCGGCGGCCGCTGCTCACTCGGCTTCAACGTCCGCAGCGGCTCGACCTACTACGCCCTGACGGCCGGCCACTGCACCAACAGCGGCAGCACCTGGTACACCAACTCGGCCAACACCGCCGTGCTCGGCACGCGTACAGGCTCCAGCTTCCCGGGCAACGACTACGGCATCATCCGGCACTCCAACGCCTCGGCGGCGGACGGCCGCGTGTACCTCTACAACGGCTCGTACCGCGACATCACGGGGGCGGGGAACGCCTCCGTCGGCCAGTCGGTGCAGCGCAGCGGCAGCACCACCGGCCTGCGCAGCGGCACGGTCACCGGCCTCAACGCCACCGTCAACTACGGCAACGGCGACGTCGTCTACGGCCTCATCCAGACCAACGTCTGCGCCGAGCCCGGCGACAGCGGCGGCGCCCTCTTCTCCGGCACCACCGCGCTCGGTCTGACCTCGGGCGGCAGCGGCAACTGCTCCTCCGGCGGCACCACCTTCTTCCAGCCGGTCACCGAGGCCCTGAGCGCGTACGGCGTGAGCGTCTTCTAGCACCGCGCTCCGGGGCCGTCCGGCGGTGGCCCCGGAGCTTGCGGCGCGCACCGTCAGGTATGCCCTGACGGCTCCGCACCACGACAGCACCGCGCTTCCGGCGGTCCGCGTCCTGCGGGCCGCCGGTTCGCGTCCCGACCGTACGAGGGGCGGCCGGCACGCGAACCGGCGGCCCCACGGCACGGCGCCCCCGCCGGACCCGCGAGGTGCGGACCGGGGCGGGGGCGCCGAGGGGGCCGTGTCCTTCGGTTCAGAGGCGCAGCAGCCGGTCGGTCATGTCGCGGTACTCCCGCAGCGTGACGCGGAGCTGCTCGGTGTCGGGCGCCCGGTCGCCGCCGTCCCATGCCGTGCGCAGCTTCCGGCGCTGTTCCGCCAGGGCGCTGGTCAGCCGCTCGGCGGCCTCCTCCATCGTCCCGGCGGCCTCCTGCACGGCGCGCCGCGGATCGTCGACGAATTCGGTCATGGCGTGCTGGATCCGCCGTTCGAGCGCCTCCCGCTCGCCGTCGGCGACCAGGGAGCGGGCCGACGTCCCGGTCGTCGTGTCCGCCGCGCCGGCGGAGCGAGGGGATGCGGCCGGCCGTGCGGCGCCCGCGTCAGCCGGACCGTGGCCCTCGGCCGGCCACGAGGCGTCCTGGGACGGCCGCGAGGTGTCCTGGGGTGGCCGCGAGGTGTCCTGCGGCGGTGTGGGGTGGACGGGGTGGACCACGCGGGGCGGGTCCGCGCCGCCGTCGACGGCGGGGTTCACGCCGCCGTCCGCGCCGGCGCCCGCGGGCCGGCCCGGGTCGGCCGCCGAGCGACCGGCAAGGGGCTGTACGGACCGGGACTGCCCGGGGGTGGGCGGCGTCCCCTTCTGCGGTACCTGGGCGGGGTCGAGGCTCATCGGACTCCACTTCCCTTCGGCTTCAGCGAACGGGGCAGGTGCGACGGACGGTGGTGGCGGCCGTTCTCCACCTCGTGGCGCCGTGCGTCGCGACGCTGGTGGCACGGCCGGTCGGAGCTCAGCTCCTCGAACAGCTGACGGGCTTCGAGCAGGGCCGTGCGCAGCTGCTCCGTGTTCGCGCCCGTCCCTTCCGGACGGGCTGCCCGGCGCACGCGGCGGTAGGCGTCGAGGCTGTGGGCGTGGTGCACGGACAGCGCGGCCATCTGCTCCTCGTACGCGTTGGCGGCGGGGTAGCCGCGCTCCTCCGCCAGCCCGGCCAGCAGCTCGCCCGCCTCCGCGACCGCTTCGCGCGGGGCGTCCACGAACCGCTGCTGCAGCTCGGCCCAGCGGGTCTCGTAGCGCTCCCGTTCCTCGCCGGTCAGCGGCCGCGGCCGCAGGTGGCCGTACCGCTCGACCCGCCCGGCGAGTTCGCGGTCGGCCGCCTCGTGGTTGCCGTCGTGACGCGCGAGAGTGAGGTCGTACTCGGGCCCGAAGCGCTTCTGCAGCGCGGGGCGCCGCAGGTCGTTGCGGGACCGGCTCCTCCAGTACAGCGCCGCGCCCACGAGGGCCACCAACACGACCAGGGCGACGACGATCAGGACAGTGGACATGACTGTTTTCCCTCGATCCGGGTGTGCCCAAAGGGTGTTCGTCAGGCAGGTTGCCGCGATTCCGGGGGACAAACGGCATGACGGACACTCAGGGCGGTGGCGCCCCGCGGCCCCCGGCGCGTCGCCGTCGCGCCTCCCCGGGTCACTCGTGCCGGTGGCGGGGACGCGGAGCACCGGTGCGGTACGGGATCCGTGCGTGATGGTGGTCGGATGCGCCCGCTCGTCCTGTCCCACGCCCTCGCCGCCCGCGCGACCCGCGCCGCCTCCGCCGCCCGCGCGGCCCGGGCCGTGCTCGCCGCCGTTCTCCTCGGAACAGCGGGCTGTGTGTCCGTACCCCACGCCGCCGTCCCCCCGCCCAACCGCCCGGCACCGGCAGGCGGTCCGGCCCCCGCTCCGGTGACCTGGCGGCCGCCGGCGGAGCCCCCGGCGCGGCAGGTGCTCGCGACGACGGGCCCGGCCGGCCGGCCCGGTGCGCCGTCGGCGGCGGGGGGCCGGGCCCGCCGCGGGGAGCCCGGCACGGACGGGAGCGGCCCGCGGCGCCCGGCAGCACGGCCACCGGGCGGGGAGTCGGCACGGGGAACGACGGCCGGACGCGGGACGACCGCAGGGCAGGGGACGAAGGCAGGCCGGAGGACGGCGGGCGGGGAGGCGCCGGGCCGGCACCGGGCGGCCGAACGGACCAGGACCCCCGAGCGCACGGCGCCCGCGCCCCGGCTCGTCCCGCCGCCGCTGCCCAGGCCACCGCGATCCGGTTCCGCTCACGGCATGGAGCACGTGTGCCGCGCCTCCCGCGGGGTGGCCGACCCGTCGATCACCGCGTGGTGCGACAGGGCCTTCGTCCGCTGACCGCCGTCCGGCGAGCCGCCGCCCCGAGGTGCGCCTACTCTTGTGGTGGGGTAATCCTCGAGATCGGAGGACGTCATGATCATCCTCGGGGTCGTCCTGCTCATCATCGGCCTGGTGGCCGGCATCTCCATCCTCTGGACGGTCGGGGTCGTCCTGGTCGTCATCGGAGCCGTCCTCTGGATCCTGGGAGCGATCGGCCACGCGGTCGGCGGACGCCGCCACTACTGGTGACCTTCCAGCTGCTCTTCCGCAGCTACGTCCCGGCCCGGCCCACCGACCGCGCCATCACACAACGGGGCACGCTGTCCGGCCCGGCCGCACCCGCGGCCGGGCCGGCGTCACCACGTGCGTAAGCACGGCTGCGGCGAGCAACGGCACGGCCGCCGGACGCGCTGCCGACGACGGTGCCAGAGGGTGTCCTGCCGATCAGGCCGGCCTGATCGGCAAGACACCTCCTAGCGTCGGCCGGCCCGCCAGCCGGCGCCGACACCGGCAAGGTGCAGGGCGACGAGGGTCAGGCCCAGCAACATGACGTTCCCCGAGGAGAAGGCCTCGTTCGTGGTGATCTCGGCGGCGTTGATGAGAAAGGCGATGAAGAACAACACCGCTGCGGCTATGGCCAGCATGGCCACTCCCTTCGTCGTGTCCTGGTGCCCGTATGCCCCGTCGGCCGGGACGCAGACTCCGCGCCGGGGTGCGCGCGTCCGTGCGGCCCGCGGACGGTAGGACTGACGAGCTGAAGGCCGACCGACAGACCGACGGATCCACGAACTGATGGCCGGCGGGCCGATGGACCGGCGGCCCGGCGCACGGCGGCCTGACAGACGATCAGCCGTACGGCGGAGTATGCGGGCGGTGGGCGAGGGCACGCGTGCCGTGCCGGGACGGACGCCTCCAGCCGTGACCGGACGAGGAGAGGCGGTGCCGCACGGCATCCCGGGTGCCCTGCGACACCGCCTCTCCGCCGGTCGTGCGTCCCGATGCGCGCCCACGGGCGCCTCCGGACCCCCTTGCCAAGCAGGCCGCTCCGACACCCCGGGGCCTGAACACCCCCGCCCCCTCCCGCCGGAACACCCGCGCCCCTCTGCCCGCTGCCAAGGGCATCGCTCCGCGCTCGACCCGCTTCCCTAGAGCTATTAGGTTCTAACCTAATAGAATTAGGCAAGCTGGTCGCGCGCACTGCGCGGCCGGTACGCCATGACCAGAGGGGACCCATCGATGTCCACCCCCACGACCGGCACGCTCGACGTGCCGGGCGCGACCCTCCACTACGAGCAGCGCGGCAGCGGCCCGGTGCTCCTGCTCATACCGGGCGGCGCCGCCGACGCCGGGCTGTACGAGGCGATGGCGCCCGTCCTGGCCGCCGGCCCGTTCACGGTGGTCTCCTTCGATCCGCGCGGGCTGTCCCGCAGCTCTCTCGACGGACCGCTCACCGACCAGCGGGTGGAGGTGTGGAGCGACGACACCCGCCGGCTGCTCGACCTGTTGGCGCCGGACGAGGAGGCGTACGTCTTCGGCAGCAGCTCGGGCGCCATCGTCGCGCTCGACCTGCTGGCCCGGCACCCCGGCCGCCTGCGCCGTGCGGTCGCGCACGAGCCGCCCCTGCTGGAGCTCCTGGACGACCCCGCGCCCCACCGGGCGCTGTTCGCGGAGGTGCGCGAGATCTCCCGGGCACGCGGGGCGGGCGCGGCGATCGCGCGCTTCAGCGAGGGACTCGGCGAGCGGCCTGCGGAGCGGGCGACCGAACTACCCCCGGAGCTGAGGGACATGGCTCCGCGCATGCACGCGAACCTGCCCGTCTTCCTGGAGCGCGTCCTGTGCCCCTTCTCGGCCACCGTCCCGGACGTCGCCGCCCTGAGCCGCGCCGCGGACCGGCTGGTCCTGGCCGCGGGGCGGGACTCCCGGCAGCAGGAGGCCCTGTACGGGCCGGTGAAGCGGCTGGCGGGGTCGCTCGGCACCGGCATCACCGAGTTCCCCGGGGGGCACGTCGGCTGCACGGAGCACCCGGCGGAGTTCGCGCGGCTCCTGATGAAGGCGCTCGGCCACTGAGACCGCCAGCGGCGAGCAGGTCCGGCCCGGTCAGTGCGCGTGCCCCCCGGACTCCGGGCCCCCTTCCCGCGCTCCGCGCTCTCCCTGAAGCGTTTCCCCGCGCCCTTCACGCTCTTCTCCGCCCTCCTGACTCGCCTCCGCCGGCCGAGCGGCGGCCCGCCCGCCGGCGTGCACCGTGAAGGCCGCCGTGCGGACCTCGCCCCCGTGGCGGAAGTCGAGGAACAGGCGGTACACCCCCTCGCCGGGAGCCGTCGCGGTGAAGGAGATACCGGGTCCGGGGCGCGTGGCGCGGCCCCCGGGCTCCCCGTTCGGGTGGACGTGCGCGTACGCGAGGTCCCCCGCGCGCAGGGCGACGAGGTGCCCGTACGCGCCGAGGTACGGCTCCAGGTCCGTGACGGGCTCCCCCCGCCTGCTCACGGCGAACGTCAGCCGACTGCCCGCGCCGGGGGTGAGGCCACCCTGGAGACGCACCTGGTACCCCTCCACGGTGACCGTGGCGCTGTGCGGTGGCAGCGCATCCGGCACGGAGGTCCCCGCGACGGCGAGGTCGGCGCCGAGCGTCAAGCCGGGAGCACCCTCCCCCGCGGGCCGGAAGTCCGCGAAGACGCGGTAGCCGCCGGCCTCCGGCAGCCGGACCGGCGTGGACCAGGTGCCGTCGGCGGCCCTGGCCGGGTGCAGGTGCCGGTATGCGGTCAGGTCGCGGGACGCGATGATCAGGTGCAGTTCCTTGCCGTGCTCGCGGCGGAACGCCGTGACGTTGCGGCCGGTGCGCTCGTCCCGTACGGCGAAGCGCAGTTCGGCGGGCGCACCCGCGCGGAGGGTGGGGGTGCGCAGGTCGAGGGAGTAGCCGGCCCGGGACACGAGCACACCGTCGGGCAGGGCCGCCTCGCCGCCCCCGGCCGCCGCGTGCTCCGCCTGCGCGGCCCCTCCACCGCCCGCGGGCCGCTCACCCCCCGCGACCACGGGGCCCAGGCTGGCGCCCACCCCGTACGCCGCCCCGAACGCGACGGCGAGTGCCGCCGCGAAGGCCGTGACCTTGAGACCTGTGCTCATGACCGAACTCCTTTGCAGGTGCGCGCCGGATGACGTTGCGTTCAACCACCGACAATAGATACCCCCAGGGGGTATAAAGTCAAGCGAGATCATCACTTGCCCAGGCATACGGGGTGGGGGTATACAGGAACACCGAGCTGATACCCCCGGGGGGTAGAGCACCCGAGTTGCGAGGAGCACCCGTGAACAACGCCACGACGACGGTCGGCACCGCCGAGGTCGAACTCGCCATCGGCGGCATGACCTGTGCCTCCTGCGCGGCCCGCATCGAGCGGAAGCTGAACCGGATGGACGGCGTCACCGCGACGGTCAACTACGCCACGGAGAAGGCCAAGGTCGCCTACCGCGACGAGGACGTCTCCGTCCAGGACCTCGTCACCACGGTCGAGGCCACCGGGTACACGGCGCACCTGCCGGCCCCGGCCGCGACACCGGCGCTACCGGGTTCCGGATCGGGACCCGGGCCGGGCGCGGGACCGGCGCCGGCCGCGGAGCCGGATCCGCTGCGGTCCCTGAGGCACCGCCTGATCACCGCCGTGGTCCTCTCCGTTCCCGTGATCGCCATGGCCATGGTCCCCGCCCTGCAGATCGAGTACTGGCAGTGGCTGTCCCTCACCCTCGCCGCACCCGTCGTCACCTACGCCGCCTGGCCCTTCCACCGCGCCGCCTGGACCAACGCGCGGCACGGCGCGGCGACGATGGACACGCTGATCTCGGTCGGCACCTCGGCGGCGTTCCTGTGGTCCCTGTGGGCGCTGTTCTTCGGCACGGCCGGGACGCCCGGCATGACCCACCCCTTCGAGTTCACCGTCGCCCGCGGCGACGGCGCCGGGAACATCTACCTGGAGGCCGCCGCCGGCGTCACCGCGTTCATCCTGGCGGGCCGCTGGTTCGAGGCCCGCTCCAAGCGGAAGGCGGGCGCGGCGCTCAAGGCCCTGCTCGAACTGGGCGCGAAGGACGTCACCGTCCTGCGGGACGGCCGCGAAGTGACCCTGCCCGTCGCGGACCTGGCCGTCGGGGACCGCTTCCTCGTGCGCCCGGGCGAGAAGATCGCCACCGACGGCACGGTCGTCGAGGGGTCCTCCGCGGTCGACGCGTCCATGCTCACCGGCGAATCCGTCCCGGTGGAGGTCGGGACCGGCGACTCCGTCACGGGCGCCACCCTCAACGCCGGTGGCCGGCTGGTCGTCGAGGCGACGCGTGTGGGCGCCGACACGCAGCTGTCCCGCATGGCCCGTCTCGTGGAGGACGCCCAGAACGGCAAGGCGGCCGCGCAGCGCCTCGCCGACCGGATCTCCGCCGTCTTCGTCCCGGTGGTGATCGGCCTCGCGCTCGCCACGCTGGGCTTCTGGCTCGGCAACGGCGCCGGCCTGACCTCCGCGTTCACCGCCGCCGTGGCCGTACTGATCATCGCCTGCCCGTGCGCCCTGGGCCTCGCCACGCCGACCGCCCTCATGGTCGGCACGGGACGCGGCGCCCAGCTCGGCATCCTGATCAAGGGCCCGGAGGTGCTGGAGTCGACCCGCGCGGTCGACACGGTCGTCCTCGACAAGACGGGCACCGTCACCACCGGGCGGATGACCCTGCTGGCCGTGCACACCGCCGAGGGCACCGACGAGCGCGAAGTGCTGCGCCTGGCGGGCGCGTTGGAGCACGCCTCCGAGCACCCGGTCGCCCGTGCCGTGGCCGCCGGCGCGGCCGAGCGCGCCGGAGCCCTGCCCGCCCCCGAAGAGTTCACCAACGTCCCCGGACTGGGTGTCCAGGGCGTCGTCGACGGACACGCGGTCCTGGTCGGCCGCGAGAAGCTGCTCGCCGACCGGGCGCTGGAACTTCCCGAGGCGCTCGTACGGGCCAGGGCGGAGGCGGAGGCGGCCGGGCGCACCGCCGTCGTGGTCGCCTGGGACGGTGAGGCGCGCGCGGTCCTGGAGGTCGCGGACGCGGTCAAGGACACCAGCCCGGAGGCGATCCGCCGCCTGCGCGCGCTGGGGCTGACGCCGATCCTGCTGACGGGGGACAACCGCGCGGTGGCGGAGGCCGTGGCCGCCGAGGTCGGCATCGACGAGGTGTTCGCCGAGGTCCTGCCGGAGGAGAAGGTGGACGTGGTCAAGCGCCTCCAGGCGCAGGGCCGTTCGGTCGCCATGGTGGGGGACGGCGTGAACGACGCGGCCGCGCTCGCCCAGGCGGACCTGGGGCTCGCCATGGGCACGGGCACGGACGCCGCCATCGAGGCCGGGGACCTCACGCTCGTACGCGGCGACCTGCGGGCGGCCGCGGACGCCATACGCCTCGCGCGACGCACGCTCGGCACGATCCGCTCGAACCTCTTCTGGGCCTTCGCGTACAACGTGGCGGCCCTGCCGCTGGCCGCGGCCGGGCTGCTCAACCCGATGATCGCCGGTGCGGCGATGGCGTTCTCGTCGGTCTTCGTCGTCGGCAACAGCTTGCGGCTGCGGGGCTTCCGCGCAGCCGCCTGACGTCAGCACCGCAGGCACCGGCGCTCCCGGTGGTCGGCGCTTACGGTGGACGTCGGTACTCGCGGTGGACGTCGGTGCTTCGGCCCGCCCGCTGGAGCGGGACCCCGGCCTTCAGGAGGACCGGCACAGCGGTGACCAGCCGCCGAGGAGCCCCCGTCGTCACCTTTTCGGGGCGGGGCGCGCCGTGACGCCGGACGCTGGCCGGTCGTCGGCGCCGGGCCCGTACACAGACCTCACTGCGGGGTCCGGGGGCCCGGCACACGAGCGTCGCCACCGGCCCGCGGATGCGGCTGTCGGCACGGTCACGCCGGCCGGGGCGATCGCATGAAGGGGATTCAGCTGCTGCGAACGATGTTCTCCGCCTGGGGCCCCTTCTGGCCCTGGCTGACGTCGAACGTCACCTTCTCGCCCTCCAACAGCTCCCGGTACCCCATGCCGGTGATGTTGGAGTAGTGGGCGAAGACGTCCGGTCCTCCCCCGTCCTGGGAAATGAAGCCGAAGCCCTTCTCGGAGTTGAACCACTTCACGGTGCCGCTCGCCATACGAATTCCTCATGTCAGTCACCAGCGCCCCGGTCCGGGCCCGGACCGGCGCAGGCACCCCCACACCGGGTGGTGCCTGGACCAGGCATACCCCATCGACGCGGATCTCACCCGTCCCCGCCGGCGGTGTCCTCACCCGCACGGGCTAACCTCGACGCACTGTCGGCACAGAGAGCAAGAACCCGAGCATGAACGAGAACACCCCGGGCCCCGCCCGCGTCCGGCTGGACCACCGTGCCGGTGTCGTCGAGGTGTCCGGAAGCGGACTGCCCCGCGTACGGCTCGCCCGAACGGGTGACGAGAAGCCGGACGAGCACATCCCCATCGGCACGCGCGACCGTGCGCGCCTCACCCTCACCGTGGACGGGGAACCCGCGCGGATCACCCCCGCGAAGGGCCGCCTCTCCCGGCGCTCGTACCGCGTCGACGCGAGGGTCGGCGGCACGCGCTACCGCCTCGTGCCCTGCTCCTACGGTGAGAGCAGGCTGCTCCGGAACGGGCGCGGGATCGGTGAGCTGGACTCGTCGGGGGACGGCAAGGTGATCGACGACTGGGACGGCACCGCGCAGGTGTCGGCGCAGGACGTCGCCGTCGGGACCGCCCTCGCCGCCGCGTTCGGGACGGGCGCCGCCCCTTGGTGGGAGACGGCACTCGACGTGCTCAGCGAGCTGATTCCGTAGCGCCGGGCTGCGGGGGCACCCGGCGGTCGCACCCGCGGTCGTCACGCATCCTCGCCGACACGCGCAGGCACGCGCCGCGCTGCGCGGACCCAGCCGCTCACCGGGCACGTCGTGCGACGGGTTCCGTGGTTCGTACGAGACGTTCCGGGACACGGACGGCGAAAGAGGCCGCCGGGGTGGAGGGCCGGGCGGTGAACCGTCACCCTGGGGCCGGGGCCGGTGAGTTGTCCGCGGGCCGCTCGCCGGCACGCGTCCGCCCGCCGGCGCTGCCGGCCCGAGCCGGCACCGCTGCCCGCCCGTCCGCCCGTACGAACGCGTGAGGAACCCTTGGCCCCGCAGCCCCTGCAGGAATCCCTGCTCGACGTCGCCGGAAAGAAGATCTTCGTCGCGGAGACGGGTGAGGGACCGCCCGTGGTGCTGCTGCACGGCGGTGGGCCCGGCACCTCCGGCGTGGCCGCGTACCACCGCAACATCGCCGCGCTCGCCGAGGAGTTCCGGGTCATCGTGCCCGACCTGCCCGGCTACGGCCGCAGCACCAAGGGGGTCGACGGGAGCGATCCCTTCGGGTACCTCGCCGGCGCGGTCCGCGGACTGCTCGACGTTCTCGGTCTCGACCGCGCCCACCTGGTCGGGCACTCCTACGGCGGCGCCTGCGCCCTGCGGATGGCGCTCGACACCCCCGAACGGCTCGACAGAATGGTGCTCCTGGCGCCCGGCGGGGTGGGCACCACCCGCTCGCTGCCGACCCCCGGCCTGTCGGCGCTGCTGAACTACTACGCGGGCGACGGCCCGTCCCGCCCGAAGCTGGAGAGGTTCATCCGCGAGTACCTCGTCCTCGACGCCACGGACATCTCCGACGAGGACGTCGACGACCGGTACCGGGCCAGCATCGACCCGGAAGTGGTGGCCTCCCCGCCGCTGCGCCGCCCCTCCGGCCGCGGCGCGCTGCGCACGGTGTGGCGTACGGACCTCACCCGCGACAGGCGCCTGGGCCGGCTGCCGGTGCCGACCCTGGTGCTGTGGGGCACGCGGGACAGGGTCAACCGGCCGCGCGGCGGGCGGATGCTGGCGGAGCGCATGCCGGACTGCGACCTGTACACCGTCGCCGGCACCGGCCACTGGGTGCAGTTCGAGCGCGCCGAGCTCTTCAACCGCCTCTGTTCCGGCTTCCTGGCGGGCCGCCGGTGAGCAAGCGGCGGCACCGCCCGGCCGGCTGCCGGTCCCCGGCGCGGTCCGCCCGGTTCACCCGCGGGCGGTGGAGCCGTCGGCTCCTGCCAGGGACTGCTCGGCCCAGATCGTCTTCCCGGACTGTCCGTACCGGCAGCCCCAGCGGGTGGTGAACTGGGCCACGAGGAACAGGCCCCGCCCGCCTTCGTCCGTACTGCGCGCCCGGCGCAGTCGCGGCTGGGTGTTGCTCGGGTCCGACACCTCGCACACCAGTACACCCTGGTACAGGAGTTGTACGCCGATGGGCCCGCCGGCGTAGCGGACGGCGTTGGTGACCAGCTCGCTGACCAGGAGTTCGGTCGTGAAGACCAGGTGGTCCAGCCCCCAGGCGGTCAGCCGGCGGGCGACCGCCTCCCGGGCGCCGGCCACCGCGCCGGGATCGGCCGGGAACTCCCAGCAGGCGACCCGGTCCGGTGCGATGGCGCGCGTACGCGCGAGGAGGAGCGCGATGTCGTCGCGGGGCGGGGCGTCACCCGCCATGTGGGTGAGGAGGTGGTGACCGGCCTCGTCCAGGGTCCTGCCCGACGGGACCAGGCGCCCCAGTGCCTCCGCGAGCCGGTCGGTGCCGGTGTCGAGGTCCTCGGTGCCGCGGCGGATCAGGCCGTCGGTGTACAGGGCGAGGACGCTGCCCGGGCTCAGCTCGATCTCGGTGACCTCGAACGGCATGCCTCCCACGCCGAGCGGCGGACCGGGCGAGACGGCAAGGGTCGCCACGGAGCCGTCCGGCGTGACCGTGAGCGGGGGTGGATGTCCCGCGCTGGCGAAGGAGCACCGCCGGCCGACGGGGTCGTACACCGCGTACAGACACGATCCTCCGAGCGTCTCCGCCTGTCCGCGGGGGGCCTCCTGGGCGAGTTGCTGGAGGAGGTCGTCGACGTGCGCGAGGACCTCGTCGGGCTCCATCTCCAGCTCGGCGAGCGTGCGGATCGCGGCCCGGATGCGCCCCATGGTGGCGGTGGCGTGCAGTCCGTGGCCCACCACGTCCCCGATGACGAGGGCGACCCTCAGGCACGGCAGGGGGATGACGTCGAACCAGTCGCCGCCGATGCTGACACCGCCGGAAGCGGGGCGGTACACCCCGGAGGTCACCGCCGCCGGGGTGTCGGTGGTGGGGCGCGGCAGCAGCCGCTGCTGGAGCGCGACCGCCGCGCGGTGCTCGCGGGTGTAGCGGCGGGCGTTGTCCACGCTGAGCGCGCCGCGGGTGGCGATCTCCGTCAGCAGTCCGGCGTCCGCCTGGTCGAAGGCGCCCGGCTGCTCGATCCGCCACACCACGACGGCTCCCAGGACGAGACCGCGGGCGAACAGCGGGGCCGCCACCGCGGTGTGCCCGCCCTCGGGGATGTACGCGGACCGCAGCTCCGGATGGTCCTCGACCATGGCGAGGGCGTCGGCCCGCTCGGTGACGACGACCGTCTCGCCGTTCTGGACCTTGTTGATGAGGGGCGCGTCCGGCACCGGGGGGCCCATGGTGCCCGCGGCGGGGAGGCCGGCGGGCCATGGTCCGGTGGAGGCAACGGCGACCCGGTACATGTGCCAGTCCCCCGCCCCGGCCAGCTTCGGCGGGTCGTCGCCGGAGAGCACGGGCTCGGCCAGGCTGACCCAGGCCAGGTCGCCCAGGGCGGGGACGAGGACGTCCACCAGGTCCTGCGCCGTCCGTGTGATGTCCAGGGAGTCACCGATCCGGACGGCCGCCTCGTGGCGCAGGTCCAGGTACCTGCGGGCCCACAGGTGCTCGGTGATGTCGGTGAGCACGGCCACGACGCCGTCGGGGCGGCCGGCCGCGTCCTCGGTCCGGAAGGCGGACAGGGACAGGGCCCACCGCCGCTCCGGGGGGCCGGGCGCGCGCACCCACCGTTCCAGCCCGGCCACCGGCACACCGGTGCGCAGCACCCGGTGCAGGATCGCCGCGGTGTTCTCGGCGTCCTCCGGGGCCAGGAGGTCCGTCAGCGGGCGGCCGGTGACCCGTGCCCGGACCCAGGGGATCCGGGCGGGGTCGAGGCTGCTGCGGGCGACGGTCAGTGCGGTGTCGCAGACGCAGATGCCGAGCACGTCCTGGTGGAGCAGCGTCCCGGCCAGGGAGGCGTTCCGCTCGTGCCCGCTCTCCAGCGGGGCGACCAGCAGCAGCACGTCGGTGCTGCCGTCCAGGCGCTGCGCCTGGAGGACCACCTCGACGGTGCGGCCCGAGCGGTGCCGCAGGGCGGCCTGTCCGGCGATGACCGCGCCGGAGCCGTCAGCCGGCTCCGCGGGGTAAGGGTCCCCCTGGGAGGCGAGCAGCTCCCGCAGCGGCCGGCCGCAGACCTCCGCCGCCGGGCGGTCCAGCAGTGCGGCAGCGGCCCGGGACCATCGCAGTACGGTCCCCTCGCTGTCCAGCAGGACGGTCACCACGCCGCTGAAGGGGTCCATCGCACTCCTCGCTGCCGCAGGATCGCACCCCCCTCCTGGGGAAATTGTCCCCCAGGGCGGGGCCGCGTGTTGTCCCGGCGCAGCGGGGCGGCGCGCCCCGGCCGGTCCGGCTGCGGAGGGGCGGCCGGACCGGGCAGCCGGAAAGGGCAGTCGGACCGGGTGGTGGCACCGGGCGGCCGGACCGGGCGGTCAGGTCAGGTCAGGTCAGGGTGTGGCGTCGGTACGGGCGGTCAGGTAGCGCACCTTGCCCAGGGGCAGGCCGGTGAGGCTCGCGCTGCGCTCGGCGCTGTACCCGAGGGCGGCGAGCGTACGCAGGTCCTCGGCCAGCGGGTCCTCGGCCGAGGGGCTCCCGCACAGCGGGCCCTCGGACGGCGGGTCCTCCGGCGGCTCCCCCGCGGGCGGGCCCTGCGCCGACCGGCCCCCCACCGGTCGGTCCCCTTTCGGAGGAGAGGGGCAGCGGCCTTCCCGGGAGCGGATCTGGTCGCTGAGCAGGGCCCACGCCCGGGAGGCGGGGACGAGGGAGCTCATGACCGCGGGCCAGCTGGCGAGGAGAGCCGTGAAGGCGGCGGTCACGGCCGCGTGCGCCCGGTCGTCGTCGAGCCGGGCGCGGGCGAAGGCGAGGTAGTGCGCGTGGTGGAGGGCGTGGAAGGCCTCGTAGGCGAGCCGGAGGCTGCGGGTACGGACGGCGGGCGGCGACAGGTGGGTGTCGGGGCCGGGATGCATGGGCTGGGGGTCCCCCGGGGTCGCAGAAACGATCATCCGAAGGCCGCGGCAGGGAGTTCCGGAGCGTCGGGCCGGCGCGGCGGCGCGGCGGCGGCGGCCTTCCAGAGGGGCCGCAGTTCGGCGGGGCGCCCGCCGAGCGCGGCGACCAGGCGGGCGGTGGTCTCCCAGTCGGGGACGTGTCCGCCCGTGAGGGTCCGGGTGATCTCGCCGATGGCCACCTTCCTGCCGGTGCCGGAGATCCGCTGCACGGCCCAGAGGTCGGGCCGGTCGGCGGCCAGGTACAGCGCGTTCAGCGCGGTGTGGAACTTCTCCTTCGCCTCCGCCGGGTCGTCGGGGGCCGGCTCGCGGCCGGCGGCCTCGTAACCGAGCGGGCGCTGGGCGGCTTCCCAGAGGTCCCGCAGCTCGGGGAGGCTGCCGCGGCAAACGGCGGCGAAACGTTCCACGACGGGCCAGGACGGCCGGCGCGTCCCGGCGAGGATGCGCGAGACGTGGGAGGGCGAGACCCCCATGTCGAGGGCGGTCTCCTTGATGGACTTCCGGGTGGACCGCTGGAGGTAGGACATCGCGGCCGCGAGCTGCTGCGCGGGGGTCTGGCTCGGCGGGCGGGCGGTCTCGGCGTCGGTCCCGGTGCCCGCGCAGCCCGCCGTCCGGGCGGCCGGTCCGTCGGCCGGGTCCTGGGCGGGCGGCGCCGGCCGGCTCGCCCGGGCGGCGCGGACGAGCTCCAGCCGGCGGGTGACCGCGTCCTGCGTCCACATCTTGCGCAGGCGCTCGGGTCCGCGGCCGCTGGAGCGGCAGATGTCCTTCCAGGAGTCGCCGCGTGCGCGGGCCCGCGCGACGATGGCCGCCTCGACGTCCTTGCGGAGCCGGTCGATGTCGGTGATCTGGCGCATCAGGGTGTTGGAGTCGCCGTCGTCCTGGACGGTGGCCAGCAGGGTGGTGACGGCGAGGTTGAGGTCCTCCGCCGTCGCCGACAGGTCCTCCGCGTACTGCGTGACGTCCGGGGGTTCGGCGGAGGAGGCGCGGGAGGCGGTCCGGCACGCGGTGGAGCAGAAGGTGTTCGGGCGTCCGGGCCTGACGATGTGGGTGAAGTCCTCTCCGCAGTGGGAACACTGCCTGATCTGCTGTCGCGGGAGGGCCGGGGACATGGAGGTGCCTCTTTCAGGGGAACGCGGGGGAGTTTTGCGGTGAGGATGCGGTCGCGGATGACCCGCCGAGCGGAAAACTCGCTCGGCGGGATCCGGCCGACCGCCGCTGAGCCGCCCGCCTCGCCGGCCTCACCGGGGAGCAGGCGGGCAGGTGGGGTGGCGAATTCTCAGAACCGGCGAACTCGCTTGTAGACAAGGCGCATCCCCGCGCCCAGAACGGAAATAGCTATGGCCAAAGCTGCCAGTACAGCGGGGTCGTGGACTCCGGTGATGACGATGAGGGGCAGCACCGGCAGGGCGATGAACAGGCCGCCCCGTGCCGTGACCGCCAAGTCATCGGCCTGTCGCACCCCGTCTCCGGAAAGCGGGGTCATGGTAGCGTCGGCACCTGATTCCGGCCCCCATAACGGGCGTCGGCGGCAATTGTGGTCGTAGGGCATGAAGTAGCCCCCTTCCATGTGTGGTTCACGTGGTGCGATCGGGATCGCGGTTGCTGGAACAAGGCCCTGGCTGTGGTTTGGACGCCCCGCCAGGGTCCTTGTCGTCCCGGCGGAAGAACCGGTGACCGGGACCATAACTTGTCAGCGCTCCGCAGCGCCACGCGCACGCAGGGTTATGGCCGCATGCGCCCAGGCCGCATCCGCAAACCCTCGCCCGTCCCCCGCACCACAGTTGTCGCCTCGTCACGAACATCCCTGATCGATTCCGGAAGGGAACGATCCGACAACGCAGCGGAAAGATCGCCTGTAGCGCAAATGCCGGGAGTCACGCGGGGATTCGGAGACCACCGCAACTGCAAACCCGGGCGCATGGACCCGCGCGCGGGGCAGCACCGGCGTGCCCGGCGCCAGCGTCCGCCACCCGCGCGCCACAGCGTGCCGTGCGCGTCCGCCCCCGGCCCCGCGGAGCACGCGGTGGCGCCGGCCGGCACATCGCCGGCGCGCCGCCCCGCGACGTCGGCCGAGACGCCGGACAAAGCGCCGGCCGAGGCATCGGGCACAGCGCCGGACGAGGCGCAGGCCGGGGCATCGGGCCGGGCTCCGGACGACGCGTCGGGCAAGGCGTCAGCCGAGGCGTACCAACTTGTCGGCGACACCGGGCCCCACCAGGTCCTCCCGCAGGGCCACCGGGACCCGGACCGCTCCTGCCCCCTCGCCGGCCCGCACCTCGCCCACCACGGCGCCCGCCTTCGCCGAACGAGGAAGGGGCCTGCCTCCACTGCCGAGCTCCAGCTTCACGGTCAGGCCCGGCCAGCCGACCGGCCGCACGTCCTTCGTGGCGACGAGCGGGATCCTGCCGCCGAGGGGCCGGTTCACGTACCCCACGACGTCGCCCTCCTCGACCACCGTGGCGGAGGTGACGCCCTTCTGTGCCGCCTCGATGAGGCCGCGGCTGTACGTCTCGATCGCCAGCACGAGCTTCTCGCGGAGCGATTCGGCGTTCCGCACCCCCATCACCATGCCGACGATGCGGCGTTCCTCGCCGTCCACGACGGTGTCGGCGGACCAGAGCAGGTTGGCGCCGGCCGGCGTCGAGGAACCGGTCTTGACGCCGGTCACCCCGGGCCTGGGCAGGATGCTGTTGCCGTTGTCGATCCGTCCCGCCGAGCCGGGCAGGGTGACGTGCGACGAGTCCACGATCTCCCGCAACACCTCGCTGCGCATCGCCGCCTTCGCCAGCTTGACCTGGTCCACCGCGGTGGACACGGTGGTCGCGTCGAGACCGCTCGGGTCGGTGTACGTCGTCCCGGTCATGCCCAGCTCCCGGGCCGCGGCGTTCATCTTCCCGACGAACCGCGCCTCGGAACCGGCATCCCAACGGGCGAGCAGTCGCGCGATGTTGTTCGCCGAGGGGAGGAGCAGCATCTGGAGCATCTGCTTCTGGGTGTACTTCTCCCCCTTCCGTACCGGGACTCTCGACTCGTCCGGGTTGCGGCCCTCCCTCTCCGCGGCCGCGTCGACCGTGATGTCCGGACCGGACGCGTCGCCGGTGAGCGGATGCTCGCGGAGGATCACGTACGCGGTCATCACCTTCGTGACGCTCGCGATGGGAGCGGGCTCACCGCTGCCGTACGTGCCGATCACGCCGACGCCTTCCACCTCGACGGCCCCCTGGCCCTCCCCCGGCCACGGCATCTTCAGCGGACCGCCCGGGAAGGTGTACGCCGGGGACAGGGCGGGGGTCAGTGTCGGCGCGGGCAGCGGCCGCACCAACTGCACGCCGGCGCACAGCAGCAGGAGGAGGACGACGCCCACGGGCGCCCACGTCCGTATGCGGCGCGGGAGCGTGCGGGCCGGGCGCTCCGGCAGGAGCGGTGTGTACGCCGGTGCTGCCGGGACTCCGGGCGCAGCCTCGCGGGACCGCCCGGCGGGGCCGGGGGTGCCGTCACCGCCGTCCGCGTCGGGTCCCGATGCGGTGCCGGTGCCGTCCCCTTCGGCGGTGCCGGGTACCGCGGGCGCAACAATGTGCTCCGCCGTGGCCTCCGCCGCCGCCTCGTCAGGGCCCGGCGCCACTTCGTCGGTCCCCGTACCCGTGCCGGGCGCTTCCTCCCCGGGCTCTTCCCCGGACTCTTCCCCGGGCTGTTCCGCCCCGGGCTCGCCCGACTCCGTGCTCTCGTCCGACGCCGTGGTCCCGTCGGACTCCGTGGCCTCGTCGGACTCCCTGCTCTCGCCGGGCTTCGTGCTCTCGTCCGACGCCGTCCTCTCGCCGGACTCCGCAGTCTCGTCCGGCTCCGGCGTCTCCTCGGGCTCTTCCTGTTCCTCCGGCTCCGGCGTCTCTTCCTCGGCCCCGACCACCTCGGCCCCGCCCTGCTCGGCCTCGTCCGCCTCGGCCCCGTCCGCATCGGCCCCGTCAGCCTCGGGCGACGTCTCCGCGAGCCGCGACGGGCCCTGACGTGGAACGCGTCCGGTCTCCTCCTCCGGTGCCGCCGGGTCCGGGTTCACCGGCGGGGCGTCGTCCTGCGCCGGGGTGCCCGCGCACGCAGGCGCGGCGTCGGTCGCTGCCGTGTCTCCGGCCTCCGTGTCGCCGGTGGTCGCCCGCGTCCGCCCTACCAGGCCGTTCCCGCCCCCCGTGGTCATGGCATCCCTTTCCTTGTGTTTCGATGTACGCCACTTGTACGCACGCCGGGGCAGGCGGGTTGCACACGTACTGAGGAATTTTTCGCGGCGCTCCGCAGTGGCGTCGTTCGAGCGATGGAGACCGCGGAACCCCATGACGGAGGAGGAGTTCGACGCCTTCTACGCAGGCGCCTTCCCCCGCCTGGTCGGCCAGCTGTACGCCATGACCGGCGACCTGGCCGAGGCCCAGGATGTCGTGCAGGAAGCGTTCGTACGGGCCTGGGACAAGCGGCGCGCGCTCCTGGTGGGCGAGGCTCCCGAGGCGTGGGTCCGCACGGTGGCCATGCGGCTCGCGGTCAGCCGGTGGCGGCGGGCCCGCCGCTGGCTGGAACTGGTGCACCACAGCCCGCCGCCCGAGCCGGTCCCCGGGCCGACACCGGACCACACCGCGCTGGTGGAGGCGTTGCGCGGGCTCAGCGAGGCACAGCGGACCGCGGTCGTCCTGCACCACCTGTGCGACCTCTCCGTGGAGCAGATAGCGCGGGAGACGAACGCGCCGCCGGGGACGGTGAAGGCCCGGCTGTCGCGGGGGAGGGACGCCCTGGCCAAGCAGCTGGCGGAAGGGCCGTCGCCGATGGTCACGGGCAGGAGGCAGGGCAGCCATGTCGGATGAACTCACCACCGCGCTGCGCGCTCTGGTCGAGGGGCGGCAACCGTCCCCGGTCGTCCCGGGCGCCGGCATCCGCCGGCTCGCCGTGCGGCGCCGGCGGCGCAGGCACGCCCTGGTCACGTCGGGGCTGGTCGCGGCCTGCCTCGCCGTCGCCGTGCCTCTCGGCGTGGGGGGTGGGACCGCGTCACAGGTCGGCGAGCAGCCACCGTCACCATCGGCCACGGCCGCGCCCACGGCGGAGGCGGCCGCCACGGTCGACCTCTCACGGCGGGTGCTGACGGCGGAGGGGCGCCAACTGCCCATCTCCTCCGGGGACGCGCGGCACCGCACGCCCGTCGGCGCCATGACGGTCGCGGCCAAGCACACCGAGATGCGCGTGACCGGTGACGACGTCGGCTTCGCCGGCCCGTACGACACGGTGCTGCCGTGGGTGATCGAGCTGCGCGCGGCGGGCGGAGCCACGAACCACCTGGCAGCCATGCCCTACGACGAGCGGGCCCCCGGCAGGCGGGACATCACCGCCGGCTGGATCGCGCTGCGGCCGTCGGATGCCGCATGGCTGTACCGGAACCTCAGCACGGGTGACGTCGTCACCATCACCGGGACGGCACCCGCGCCCTGACGGCGCGCGGCCCGCCCGGCCCGTGGGGCACGGGAGCGGGCGCGGGAGCGACCGGCCGACGGTCAAACGACACCACGCTACCCGGTCCGCCCCCGTCGGTGGTCGCTCTATGGACTCCTCACCGGTGGCCTCTATGCTCGTCGTGGAGCCTGGTCTTCTGATTTCCCGGGGCGCACCGGGCCGGCCACGTTCGCGGTGCTCCAGACGAGTCGGGAGAGGAGCAGCCTGTGAGCGTGGCGAAGGACGCGGACCTGGAGCTGGACCGGGACGTCTTCATGCGCAGCCTGGTGCGGGAGCTGGCGACGTCGCTGGAGTCCGTCGTCGGGCTGGAGGAGGCCTCCGGCTACATCAGCCTGGTGGGCCAGTCGGTCGGCTCCCAGCTCAACGACGCGTACGTCAGGGCGCTCGGCGTGCCCCAGATGTCGCGCGAGCAGGTCGCCGACGTGCTCGTCGACCTCAAGCAGCGCATCAAGGGCGACTTCTTCATCATCGCGCAGGACGACGAGCGGATCGTCCTGGGCAGCCGCAGCTGCCCGTTCGCCGAGAAGGTGCTGGGGCGGGAGTCGATGTGCATGATGACGTCGAACGTCTTCGGCACCATCGCCGCGCAGAACCTGGGGTACGCCCGGGTGGAGCTGGAGGAGACGATCGCCCGGGGCAGTACCGGCTGCCGGGTGGTGGTGCACCTCAAGCCGGAGCTCGACATGGACGACGAGCCGGGGCGCGAGTACTTCGGGGACGCCGGGCAGCCCCGCGCCGCCGGCATGACCGCGACGGACCGGTGAGATGAACCTCGCGTCCTTCCGGTCCGTGGCCAAGCTGCTCCCCCACGCGGTCCTCGTGTGCACCGCTTCGGGGCGGATCCTGGCGGCCAACCCGGCGACCCTGCGTACGGTGAACTCCCTGCGCACCGGTGCCGAGCTGAGCGACCTGGTGACCGACCCCGGGGAACTGGGGGAACGGCTCTCGCAGTGGCTGCGCAGCGGCTCCCCGCTGCCGGGCGTGATGACCGTGCGCGACGACGAGGACCGGCCGGTCCGGCTGCGCTGCCACGGTGCCCGCGCCACCTGGTGGGGCGGGTCCGAGCCGGCGGTGCAGCTGCACCTGTCCCGCCTCGACATCAGCGACCGGTTCGTGGCGCTCACCCAGCGCATCAAGCTGATGAACCAGCAGATGACCTACCGTCGTGCGATCGCCGAGCAGCGCGACCTGCTGCTGCGCAGCGAGAAGGCGGCCCGTGCGCGCATGCAGCGCCTGTACCGGCTCACCGCCGCGCTGGCCGCCGGCGCCACCCTCGCCGACGTCTGCGACGCCGTGCGCAAGTGCGCCCCGCAGGCCCTGGACGCCACGGACGTGGTCCTGGAGCTGCACTCCCGCCGGATCATCCCCTCCCTCGGTCCGGCGGACAGCCTGCCGCTCGTCCCCACTTCCTGGACCGACCTGGACGGGATCCACGGTGCGGGGACCGCCACCGTGCCCGAGAACGCCCGCCGTGTGCCGCTGAGGGCCGAGGGCGTCACGCTCGGCCGGCTGGTCATCCCCTTCGCTCCCGGAGCGGAACCGGACGCGGATCTCACCCTGACCATCGCCCTGCAGATCGCCCAGGCGGTGCGCCGGGCCGGGCTGTTCGAGCACGAGCACCGGTTGGCGGAGCGGCTCCAGCGCAGCCTGCTCCCCAGCCTGCCGGACGTCCCCGGACTGGACATCGCCGGCGGCTACGCCCCCGGCACGCACATGGTGGACGTGGGGGGCGACTGGTACGACGTCCATGTGCTGGACGGCGAGACCGTCGGGTTCACCATCGGGGACGTCGCCGGCCACGGCGTCGCCGAAGCCACGGCGATGGCGCAGATCACGACGGTGCTCCGCAGCATCGCCCGCCGCTGCGGCAACCAGCCGCCCAGGGTGCTGGCCGAGCTGAACGACTTCCTCGGCACGTACCACCAGGGGCTGATGGCCACCGCCTGCTACGCCAGCTACAACCAGCGCACGCGGACCCTGCGTTACGCCCGGGCGGGCCACCCCCCGCCGCTGCTCATCCGCGCCGACGGCTCCACCCGGTACCTGGCCGGCGCGCTGGCCCCACCGCTGGGTCCCGTCCCGTTCAAGGACTACCCGCAGGAGGAGACGACGGTCCCGGCGGACGCGACGCTCGTCTTCTACACCGACGGCCTGATCGAGCGCCGCGGCGAAGGGCTGGACGTCGGCATGGAGCGGCTCGCCCAGGCTGCCCGGGCCACGGCCGGCCTGGGCTCCCGGGAGACCTGCGACGTGCTGCTGCACCAGCAGGTCGACACCGAGCTGCCGGACGACCGGGCCCTGCTCACCGTCCGCCCCGCCTGAGTTCCGGCCGTACCCGCGCGACACGCCCCGCCCGCGCGGCGGCGGGCCCGCGGCCGGGCGGGTGCTACTACGGAGGCATGAACACGGGTCAGCGGCGCTCGGCCGTCGAGGACGGATCCCACCGGATGCCCAAGCACAGGATGCTCGCTCTGACCGACGGCGTGGTGGCCATCGCCATGACACTGCTGGTGCTCGACATCGAACTCCCCGACGGGCTGCGCGGGGACGCGCTGCGGCACGCCCTCGACGACGTGGAGTCCCAGGTGGGGACGTTCCTGCTGAGCGCGCTCGTGATCGCGCTGTTCTGGCGGGCGCACCACGCCGCCCTGCGGGACGCCGACCGGATCGACGGCCACCTCTTCTGGCTCAACGTGGTCTTCCTGGTGCTGGTCTCCCTGATCCCGTTCCCCACGCGCGTCCTGGAGGCCTACGCCCACCGGCCGCTCGGCCCGGGGCTGTACGGAGCGGTCATCGGTGCGGCCGCGCTGGTGCTGTACGCGATGGAACTGCACATCCTGCGCGGCACGCGGCACCTGTCGTGGCGCTCGGTCCCCCTTCCCGCGCAGGCCGTCGTGTTCCTGCTCTCGGTGGTCGTCGCGGTGCACTCGCCCACCGCCGCGATCTACAGCTGGATCGCTTCCGTGCCCCTCGCGGTGCTGGCCCGCCGGCTCACCGTCCCGCCGTCGCGGGAGGGGCGGGACTCCGCGCGACGGGGGCCGTGACGGGTTCGCGCCGTGCGGGTCGCCCCGGAACCGCATTAATCAAGTTTGACTAGCTGATCGCGCCGGGGATACGGTCACGCGACTGATCCGGACGTGATGAGAGGTTTCGCGATGACCGTACTGCCCGACACCGGTTTCACCCCGTCCGCCGAGGACCGCGCGAGCCTAGACGCCTGGTTCGCCGAGTACGACGCGGCGAGCGCCCGGCGTGATGTCCCGCGCATGGCCGACATGGCCGTCTTCCCGCTGAACCTGGTCAGCGACGACAGCGCGGGCGACGGCCGCACCGCGCAGTGGGACCGCGCGCGGTTCCTGGAGACCATGGGCCAGGTGATGGGCGAGAGCGGCGACGCCCAGCTCTCCTTCACCTCCACCCGGACACCGGTCTTCCTCAGCCCGTCCATCGCCGTGGTGTTCACGGATTCCACGATGACCAGCGGCGAGGAGACGACGCAGCTGCGGTACGCCGACATCCTCGTCAGGCGGGACGGGGTGTGGGCGTTCCAGACGATGGTCCAGGTCGGCTGGGGCGACGGCCTCGCCTGAGACCGCACCGCCCCGGCCGCCCCGGCGCACCATCACGACACGCGCTTGAGCGTCCAGGCGTTCGGGTTGAAGCTCGGCACGACCGAGTACCGGCAACTGCTGCTGTAGTACGTGCTCGTCTGCACCCAGCCGGCCGGCGGGTAGGTGGACGCACAGGCGTTGACGGTGGTGCCCACGGCGAGACCGGTGAGCTGCTTGATCTGCTTGATGTTCGGGGCGCTCCCCGAGCCGCAGGAGAGACTGGTCCCCCAGCTCACATCGACGAACCCGGCAGGAGTCAGGACGCTCGCGCAGACGGTCGTGACGTCGCCCGGTGCCGCGTGGGAGGGGGGCGCGGCGAGGAACAGGCAGGCGGCGGAGCCGGCGGCGGCGAGGGCCATGGTGCGCTGGAGCGACACGGAGTCTCCTTGCGACGGTGGGCGGTCAGGGTGCGCGCCCGGGGTGACACCCCGGGCGCGGCCCGTCCCACCCAACCGCCGGAGCGCGTCCCTCCGTGAGGCGATGTCCGGTCATGTCGCGCCCGCCGCGAGCCCGCGCCCGCCCGCGGCGGCGGGCGGGTCAGCCCTTCTCGGGGTCGTGTCCCCAGTTCATCAGGGAGTACCGCCAGGGCGTCCGGGTGACGTCGCCGCCGGGGCGCTGGGCGGTGTGGCGCTCGACGTACCCGACGACCTTGCGCATGTGGGCGACGTCGTCGTCGGTGAGGTCCGCTTTCTTCGTGCGCAGCAGCGCGACGATGCGGCGGCCCGACGCGTGTCCGACGCTCTCGGAGCCGCCGTCCTGCTTCTGGCCGACGCTGCGGGACTCGTCGGTCTCCAGCCACCGTTCCAGTTCGGTGGCGGTGAGGTTGACCGCCTTGCGGAACGCGGCGACGGTGTCCTCGCGTCCGTCGCCGTCCCCGGCGGTCACGACCTCCCCTTCTTGCGCAGCGCCCGGGGCTTGTGCACGGCCGAGCGGCCGCTCCTGTCGCTCTCGACCTCGTACTGCGGCTCCTGCGCGGAGGCGTCGACGGTGCGCCCCGCCGCCTTCGTGCGTTCGGTGATCTTCTGCTTCACCGTGCCGGCGACGTTCTTTCCGTGGCTCTTCCAGGTCACCTTGTCGCCCTCGTCGAGCTTCTTGCGCTTGGTCATGCGGATCACTCCTCCGGGAGCCGGGAACACGCCCCCGTCCGAGCAGAACACGCCGGTGCGCCTCCCGCCACGCGGTGGCGGGGCGGGGCGGCCGATGCGCGGCTCTTGACTGCTGCGGCGGCAGCCGCGATCCTCCTCGCATCATTTATGGGGACATGACAATCACTGGAGGGCTCGGGCCCCGCGGGCGCCCGGGTCCCCTTCGGTGCCTCCTCCGGCTGGGACACGGGTGATGACCTTGGTGCGACGCACGCACGGCAGGCTCAGGGTTCTCGCGGTACTTTCGCTGGTCCTCACCCTGCTGAGCCTGGGACCGGCCCAGGCGGGGGCGGGCGCCGCCTCCGGACCGGGCTGGTGGGACCCCGTGGCCCGGCCGGCGCCGGACTCCCGCATCGACGTCACCGGGGAGCCGTTCAAGGGCACCGACTCCCAGGGCCGGGTCCGGGGCTTCGTCGACGCGCACGACCACCTGATGTCCAACGAGGCCTTCGGGGGCCGGCTGATCTGCGGCAAGCCGTTCTCCGCCGGCGGCGTCGCCGACGCGCTCAAGGACTGCCCGGAGCACTACCCCGACGGCTCCCTGGCGGTCTTCGACTTCATCACCAAGGGCGGCGACGGCCGGCACGACCCCCACGGCTGGCCCACCTTCAAGGACTGGCCCGCCCACGACTCGCTGACCCACCAGCAGAACTACTACGCGTGGGTGGAGCGCGCCTGGCGCGGCGGCCAGCGGGTGCTCGTCAACGACCTCGTCACCAACGGCGTGATCTGCTCGGTCTACTTCTTCAAGGACCGCGGCTGCGACGAGATGACCTCCATCCGCCTCCAGGCCCGCAAGACGTACGAGATGCAGGCGTACATCGACACGATGTACGGCGGACCGGGCAAGGGATGGTTCCGCGTCGTCACCGACTCCGCCCAGGCCAGGGAGGTCGTCGAGCAGGGCAAGATGGCCGTCGTCCTGGGCGTGGAGACCTCGGAGCCCTTCGGGTGCAAGCAGATCCTGGACGTGGCGCAGTGCGGCAAGGACGACATCGACCGCGGCCTGGACGAGCTGCACGCCCTCGGGGTCCGCAGCATGTTCCTGTGCCACAAGTTCGACAACGCCCTGTGCGGGGTGCGGTTCGACTCCGGCACCCTCGGTACGGCGATCAACGTCGGGCAGTTCCTCTCGACGGGCACGTTCTGGAAGACGGAGAAGTGCACCGGGCCGCAGGCCGACAACCCCATCGGCGCCGCCCCGGCCGCCGAGGCGGAGAAGCAGCTCCCGCCCGGCGTCGCGGTCCCGTCGTACGCCGCCGACGCACGGTGCAACACCCGCGGCCTCACCGCGCTCGGCGAGCACGCCGTGCGCGGCATGATGCAGCGCGGGATGATGATCGAGATCGACCACATGAGCGTGAAGGCCACCGGCCGCGTCCTCGACATCCTGGAGTCCGCCTCGTACCCCGGCGTGCTCTCCTCGCACAGCTGGATGGACACCGACTGGACGGAGCGGGTCTACCGCCTCGGCGGGTTCATCGCCCAGTACATGCACGGCGCCGAGGGGTTCACCGCCGAGGCGCGGCGCACGGACGCGCTGCGTGAGAAGTACGGCGCCGGATACGGCTACGGCACCGACATGAACGGGGTCGGCGGCTGGCCGGCGCCGCGCGGCGCCGACACGCCCGACCCGGTGCGGTACCCCTTCCGCAGCGCCGACGGCGGCTCGGTCATCGACCGGCAGACCACCGGCGAACGCACCTGGGACATCAACACCGACGGCGCCGCCCATTACGGCCTGGTGCCCGACTGGCTGGAGGACATCCGCGTCACGGGCGGCCAGGACGTCATCGACGACCTCTTCCGCGGCGCGGAGTCCTACCTGACCACCTGGGGCGCCTCGGAGCGCCACCGGGCCGGCGCGAACCTGGCCGCCGGGGCTCCCGCGTCGGCGAGTTCGGCGGAGTGGAACCCGTTCACGAGCTACGCCGCCGGCCGCGCCGTGGACGGCGACCCGCGCACCCGCTGGGCCAGCGACCGGAGCGACCCGCAGTGGCTCCGGATCGACCTGGGCTCCGCGCAGCCGGTCGGCCGGGTGACGCTCGACTGGGAACGCGCGCACGGCAAGGCGTACCGCATCGAGGTGTCCGGCGACGGGAACGACTGGCGGACCGTCTGGTCCACCACCGCCGGGGACGGCGGTCTGGACACCGCGCGGTTCACCGCCGTGCCGGCCCGCTTCGTCCGGGTGATGGGCCTCGAACGCGGGACCGAATGGGGCTACTCGCTCCACGAGGTCGGCGTGTACAGCCGCTGACGTCCCGCTCGGGACCTACAGTGCCCAGCCAGTCGTGGAACGGCGGAAAGGGCATCCTGTGGGCGGCGTGGAGCGCGGCAACCGGGCGGGCACGAGGGACGGGCAGTGGGCGTACATCGGCTCCTTCACCACGGGAGGCGGCCGCGGCATCACGGTCGCGGCCGTCGACCGGGTGACGGGGGCGCTCACCCCGCACACGGCCGTCGGCACGATCGTCAACCCCTCGGCCCTCGCGCTCGACCCGGTGGCGGGAGTGCTCTACGCGGTGAGCGACACGGAGCCGGGTGCGGTCGCGGCCTTCCGGGCGGCGGGGGGCGCCCTCACCCCTCTCGGTGCGGCCGTCGGTGTGGGCGGCTCGGGCCCCACCCACCTCGGCGTGGCCGGGCGCCGGGTGCTCACCGCCAACTACGGCTCGGGCAGCGTCAGCAGCCTCGCGATCGGCCCGGACGGCTCCCTCAGCGGCCCTCCGGCCGTGCTCGCGCACCACGGCTCGGGCCCGGACGCCGACCGGCAGCAGGGGCCGCACGCCCACCAGGTGCTGCCGGACCCCGGCGGGCGGTGGGTGCTGAGCGTGGACCTGGGCACCGATGCGGTGCGGGTCTGCGCGCTCGACCCGGCCACCGGGGAGCCGCGCGTGCACGCCGAGACCGTGCTGCGGGCCGGGTCGGGCCCGCGTCACCTGGCCTTCCACCCGGACGGTGAGGTGGTGTACGTCCTGCACGAGCTGGAGCCGTTGATGACGGTCTGCCGCTGGGATGCGGCGGCCGGCCGCCTGGAGGCGCTGGCGGAGACCGCGATCGACACGGAGGGCCTCCCCGCGGGGGAGCGCGCCTACCCCTCGGTGGTCTGCGTCTCGCCCGACGGGCGCTTCGTCCGGGCCGCGGTGCGCGGCAGCAACACCGTGCTGACGTTCTCCCTCGCCGACGGCGCCGAGAAGCCGGCGCTCGCGGGCGCAGCCGACTGCGGCGGCGTCTGGCCGCGGGATCTGGTGACCGGCCCGTCGGGGCGCCGGCTGTACGTCGTCAACGAGTGGTCCGGCGACGTCACCTGGTTCGAGGCGGACCCCGAGAGCGGGCGGCTGCGGCGCGGCGGCGCGGTGGAGGTGCCGGCCGCCGCGTGTGTGGTCTTCTCCTGACCGGCGGGTTCAGCGCCGTCCGGACGGCTGGATCGACGCCTTCGACTGCACGGTGTCGACCGTGTGCACGGTCTCGTCCACGACGTGCTGGGCGAGCTCGCCGTCGACACCGACGTGGACCCGGTCGACCAGCTCCTGGTTGAGGGATCCGGCGTGGGCGGTTCCGCCGGCCGAGAGCGCGGCTCCCGCAAGGGCGAGCGCGGTCATGGCGCGCTGGGTGATTCCTGGCATGCCCGGGCAACGATCCCTCCCGTGCCCGGTCACGGCCCCGGTCGCCCGTTCGGCGGATCAGGTCCCCGCGCGGTCCGGGTCCCCGGCCGGACGGAGCGGGCCGCTCAGTCCCGTTCCGCCACCAGGTGCCGCACGGTCCGCGCGATGAGGTCGTACGGCACGGGGGCGTTCAGGGGGAACTTCAGCGTTCCGCGGCCCGACCGGTAGGGCTCGGTGTCCCGCCGGAACGCGTCGTCGCCCCGCGGGACGGGATAGACGCTGACGTGATGCCGCCATCCGGCGAAGTACACGAGGATCCGGCGGTCGAGGGTGACGCCGCCGGGATCCCGTAACCGATCTTCTCGCCGATGCCCTCGGGCGCCGCTTCGTGGATCGTGCGCCGGATCCGTCCGAGGACGGTGCGCACGTCCTCGGGGAAGGAGCCGATGTAGTCGTCGACGGACGCGAAGTGCTCTGCCACGGTCGTGCCCTTTCGCCGCGTACACGTACTCACGCTAGGCGCCGCCGGGGCGCCCCGCGCGTCGTGCGCGCGGCGGCACCCGGGGTGCGGCGCGCTCGGTCAGCACAGCACGTTCAGGGCGCCCGGCCGCACCCGGACCGTCACCGGCAGCGTCGCGTCGACCTCGCCGTCCGCGCCGTACGGCAGGTCCCGGTCGGCCTCGATGCGGATCTCCTTGCCGCGCAGGACCTCGACCTGGGGCCGCCGCATGTGCGCCCCGGTCTTGAGCTCGTTCATCAGGGCGAAGAACAGCCGCTTCGGGGCGTGGCGGACGACGACGACGTCGAGCAGGCCGTCGTCGACGCGGGCGTCCGGCGCGATGCGGCGGCCGAAGCCGTAGAAGCCGGAGTTGGCGGCGACGACGGTGTAGCCGCTCCGCTCGTGCACCGTGCCGTCGACGGTGATCCGGTACGCCGCGGGCCGCCAGCCCGCCACGGCCCGTGCGCCGCCCGCGTAGTACGAGGCGGCGCCCCGCAGCAGCCGTGACCGGTTGGCGTACCGGTTGGCGACGGCGTCGACGCCCGCGTACACGCTGCCGAGGACCGCGGTCCTCGGGTGCACGGCCGATTCCACCTCGATGGTGTCGACGGCGCGCGGCGCGGCGCGCAGGAGGAGTTCCGCCAGGGCCGCGGGCTCCGCGGGCAGGCCCAGGGCCCGGGCGAAGTCGTTGCCGCGCCCCGACGGGACGAGGCCGAGCACGGCGTCGGTGCCGCTGAGCACCCCGCCGACGGCTCCGGCCATCCCGTCACCGCCGACCGCGAGCACGACGTGCCCCTGGGCGGCGGCCTGCCGTGCCAGCTCGCGGGCGTGGTCGAGGCTGCGGCTGTAGCGGGTCTCCAGCCCGGCCCCCGCCTCCCGCAGGAGCCGGGCCACGGGCAGCAGGGCCGCCGTGCCGCTGGAACTTCCCGCGGCCGGGTTGACGACGGCGGTGAACTGTCGCATGTGCGCGCCTCCGTAGGGCAGGGCAGGCTGGGGGTCAGGGGTGGCGGACGGGGACGAGGATGCCGGGATTGAGCACCCCCGCCGGATCGAGCTCCGCCTTGACGGCCTGGAGGACGCGGACGCCGAGGGGGCCCGCCTCCCGGGTGTACCCGTCGCGGTGGTCGGTGCCGACGCCGTGGTGGTGGCTGATGGTTCCGCCGGCGGCCAGGATCGCCTCGTTCGCGGCCTGCTTGGCCGGGGCCCAGTGAGCGACGGGGTCATCGCCCTGGGCGGAGACGACCGTGAAGTACAGGGAGGCGCCGTTCTCGTACACGTGCGAGATGTGGCACATGACCAGCGGCGGCGTGCCGGCGTCGGAGAGCGCGGTGGTCAGCGCCCGGCGGACGTCCTGGTACAGCCGCGGGAGCGCGGACCAGAAGGCGGCCGTCTCCAGGGTCTCGGCGAAGGCCCCGGCGTCGAGGAGCGCGTCGCGGAGGTAGGGGGCGTCGTAACGGCCGTGGGCCCAGCGGTCCCCCGGTTCGCGGCCGACGCACTCGCCGCCCTCCGCCAGGAGGACCTCGTGGACGCCGCTGCGGCACTCCTCGTTGCGCGCGGCCGTCCCCTCGTACCCGACGATCGCCATGCAGCCGGCCGCCTCCGGGGCGCCGCTGCCGATGCGGTCGGGCTGGGCGAGGCCGATGAAGGTCTCGGTCTCGTCGGACAGGCGCAGGACGGTCGGGCGCGGCCCGTCCTGGGCGAGCTTGCGCAGCGCGGCGGCGCCGGCCTCGAAGGAGGTGAAGCGCCAGCCTTCGTAGACGCGCTGCTCGGGCAGCGGGCGGATGCGCACGGTGACGGAGGTGATCACGCCGAACGCGCCCTCGGAGCCGAGCACGAGCTGGCGGAGGTCCGGGCCGGCCGCCGAGCGGGGCGCGCGTCCGGCCTCCCAGGTGCCCTCGGGGGTGGCCACGGTGGTGCCGAGCACCATCTCGTCGAAGCGGCCGTAGCCCGCGGACGCCTGGCCGCTGGAGCGGGCCGCGGCGAATCCGCCGATGGTGGCCCATTCGTACGACTGGGGGAAGTGGCCGAGGGTGTAGCCGCGTTCGTTGAGCAGGGCTTCGGCCCGCGGCGCGCGCAGTCCGGGCTGGAAGGTCGCGGTGCGGGAGACCTCGTCCAGGTCGAGGAGGGCGTCCATGCGGCGCAGGTCCAGGGCGACGAAGCTGGACCGCTCCGGGGCCAGGCCGCCGACGACCGAGGTGCCGCCGCCGAACGGCACGGCGGGTACCTGGTGTTCGCTGCACACGCGCAGGACGGCGAGGACCTCGTCGTGGCTGCCGGGCAGCAGGACGGCGGCGGGGATGTCGTCGACCTCGCCCGCGCGGATGCGCAGCAGGTCGGGGGTCGACTTGCCGCGGGTGTGGCGGATGCGGGCCTCGGCGTCCGTCCGCAGGTGCGCGGGATCGCCCAGGCATGCGGCGAGGGCGCGGAGCGTGTCGTCCATGAGCGATGGGGCGGGGACGGCGATGTCCTCCAGCGCGGCGGGGCCGTGGTCGCGCGGGGTGACGCCGAGCAGGTCGCGCAGCAGGCCGGTCACGGTGTCGGGCAGGGGGGCCGCCTTGGCCGGGTCGCCCCAGCCGCTCCACAACATGTCCACGGGATTCGGTTCCTCGCCGTCGGTTTCGGGTCAAGGCGTGCCCTGGGGCCCGCACTGGCATTACACTGTGACAGATGACGCCCATTCGTCACAACCATTCGGACGGGGAAACCGTCCTCGACGCGGCCCGTGACTGCGTCCTCGCCGTCGGGGTGCGCCGGACGACGCTGACCGACGTGGCCCGCCGCGCCGGGGTCTCCCGCATGACGCTCTACCGCCGGTGGCCCGATGTGCGGACCCTGGTCGGGGACGTGATGACCCGTGAGTGGGTCGCCCTCGCCGTGTCGGCCATGCCCGAGCGGGAACCCGGCGCTCCCACCCGGCCGAGACTGGTCGACGGGCTGGTCGCGGGCGTCGAGGCGTTCCGCGCCCACCCGCTGTTCCACAAGATCCTCGACGTCGACCCCGAGCTCCTGCTGCCCTACGTGCTCGACCGGCGGGGTGCCAGCCAGGACGCGCTGCTCGGCCTCATCACCGGCGCGCTGGAGGAGGGACACGCCGACGGATCGGTCCGGGCGGCCCACCCCGACCTCCAGGCCCGCTCCCTGCTGCTGATCGTCCAGTCCTTCACGCTCTCGCTGCGCACCATGACCGACGCGTCCGACCCCGGGCTCGACGAAGCGGCATTCCTCGGTGAGCTGCGGACCCTCCTGGAAAGGACCCTCGCCCCATGAGCCACCCGCTCAGCCGGTCGCGCACCACCTCCGCACCCGCGCGGGCCTCGTCGTCGCTGAACGCGGCGCGCCGCCGGCGCGAACTGTCCGGGCTCGCCGACGGCACACCGGTGGACGTCCTCGTCGTCGGCCTCGGGGCCACCGGCGCGGGCGTCGCGCTCGACGCCGCGACCCGCGGCCTGACGGTCGCCGCGATCGACGCCCACGACCTCGCCTTCGGCACCTCGCGCTGGAGCTCGAAGCTCATCCACGGCGGGTTGCGCTACCTGGCCTCCGGACAGCTCGACGTCGCCCACGAGAGCGCCGTGGAGCGGGGCGTGCTGATGGAGCGGACCGCCCCGCACCTGGTCGGCGCCCAGCCGTTCGTGATGCCGCTGACGCCGCTGGTCTCCCGGTCGCAGGCGGCGCTGGCCCGGGCCGGACTGCGGGCCGGGGACCTGCTGCGGGCCTCGGCGCGCACGTCCCGTGCCACGCTGCCCCCTCCGCGGGCGCTCTCCCCCGTGGAGACCCGGCACCTGGCGCCCGCCCTGCGGTCCACCGGCCTGCGTGGCGGGCTGCTCTCCTGGGACGGCAGGCTCAGTGACGACGCCCGGCTGGTGACGGCCCTCGCCCGGACCGCCGCGGCGCACGGCGCGCGGATCCTCACCCGGACGCGGGCGCTCTCCCTCGACGGCGGCGGAGCCGTGGTGCGGGACGAGCTCACGGGCGAGGAGTCGAGGATCAGGGCCCGCGCCGTCGTCAACGCGACCGGGGTCTGGGCCGGCGGGCTGATCGAGGACATCCGGCTGCGGCCCTCCCGGGGCACCCACCTGGTCCTCCGCTCGGAGGACCTGGGCTCGCTCACCGCGGGCCTGCACATCCCCATCCCGGGCGAGGCGAACCGCTTCGTCCTGGTCCTGCCGCAGGGTGACGGCCGGGTGTACGTGGGGCTGACGGACGAACCGGTCGACGGTGACATCCCGGATGTTCCGGAGGTCCCGGAGACGGACATCGGCTTCCTGCTCGACGTCCTCGGTTCGGCCCTCGACGTGTCGCTGGGCCGCGACGACGTCATCGGCGCCTTCGCCGGCCTGCGGCCCCTCCTCGACACGTCGGGCGAGCCGGGTGCCGCACGGACGGCCGACATCTCCCGCAAGCACGCCGTGCTCACCTCGTCCGACGGGGTGGTGACCGTGGTGGGAGGCAAGCTCACGACGTACCGGCGCATGGCGCAGGACGCCCTGGACGCGGTGGTCTCGGCGCGTGGTCTCGCGGCGGGGCCCTGCCGTACGGCATGGCTCCCGCTGGTGGGGGCGGCCGCCCCGGTGGCCCTGGCCGCCCTGGACGCCCCCCGCCGGCTGGTGCGCCGCTACGGCACCGAGGCTCCGGCCGTGCACGCGCTGGGGCTGGAGAATCCCGCCCTGGCGCGCCCCGTGGTGCCGGGCCACCCGGTGACCGTGGCCGAACTGGTGTGGGCGGTGCGCCACGAAGGGGCGCTCGACGAGGCCGACGTCCTGGACCGCCGCACCCGGATCGGAGTGGTGCCGGACGACCGGGAAGCGGCGCTGGACACGGCCCGCGAGGTGCTCCGCCACGAGGACGGGCGGCTCGTGCCGCGCACGTCCTGAGGGGGCGGGCCGGTCAGTTGCTGTGCCGGGCCAGGCTGTAGAAGAGGACGACCACGGCGACCGCCATCACGATCAGATGGAGCCAACCGGGGGCGGCCGCGGCGTCCTGAGCGGCTGTCACGATGTGGTTCACAGGTTCCTCCGTGTCAATTCGCGGTGTCATTCGAGGCGTTGACGCGTCATGGTGCGCGCGTACCCCGTGAACCGGCTCTGACGCGCGCACCGGAGGAGGGAGGCCCGAAAGGATGAGGTTCGAGCAGGTCTTCACGTACGCGTGGCAGTACGGCGGCGCGGCCGGACGGGCTCCGGGCACATCGGTCCTGTCCGTCGCCCGCGAGCCGGCGGAGGAGGGCACGCCCGGTCGCTGGCTGCTGCTGGCCGGGCTGCCCGACGTCACCGAGCTGCTGCCCTTCGACGACGCCGCACAGGTCCGGGCGTTCGCCCGGGCGGTGCTCGGCCTGGCGTCGGCTCCCGCCGCCGACGAGCACGAGTTCCTCCTCGGTGAGGAGGGGCCGGAGGAGGAGCGCTTCGCCACCCTGCGGGTCGGCCGGGACCGGACGGAGGGGAAGCGCGCCTTCGTCGCCTACCGCTCGTACGTCGCCGTCCCCGGCCGGCCGGAGTGGACCTCCCTGGGCCTGGAGGTGGTCTGCCGCGACGTCGAGGTGGACCGGGCCCGGGCGGAGGCTCGCGCGCTGCTCGCCGTGCTGGACGCGGCGGGCTGACTGCGGCAGGCCGCCTTCCGGCCCGCGGGCCGGCCGGGCCCGTCACCCGGTGCTCGCGCCGGCCCGCGCCAGCGTGAGCACTCCCGCGACGATGAGGCCGACCCCGAGCGCCTCCGGCACCAGCCACCAGCCGGCGCGTACGTGCTCCTCGTAGAGCAGCACGCCCAGAACGAGGCTCACACTCGCGTCCCCCAGCGTGAGCGCCGGTTGCGAGGCGACCAGCGGACCGCCCTGCAGCGCGTGCTCCAGCAGCAGCAGCGCGCAGACGCCGCAGGCCGCGAAGGCGTACGTGTGCCAGGTGGTGAAGAACGCGCCCACGCCGCTGTCGTCGAGGATGTGCATGGACGTCTTCATCAGGGCGGCCGTCAGGGCGTAGCACACCGCGGTGGCGGCCCCGAGGCACCCGGCCCTCGCCCTGCCGGGCGGCCGGCGCAGTGCCGCGGTCGTCAGCGCGAGGACGACCACGGCGCACCCGGCCAGGGTGGGCACCCACCGGTCGAGCGGCACGTGCGTGCGGTTGCCCTCGGGGGCGGCCGCCATGAGGGCCAGGCCCAGCCCGGCGACGACGGCGGCCACGGCCACCCACAGGCGCCCGGCCAGCCGCTGGTGGTCCGCCAGCGACCCGAACAGCAGGGCGAGGGGCAGTTCCAGCACGAACAGGGGTTGTACGAGTGCCAGGGGGCCGGTAGCCAGGGCGGCCGCCTGGCCCACCCCGGCGACGATCACGGCCAGCATGCCGGCCAGCCAGAGCGGTCGTCTCAGCAGATCGAGCAGCAGGCCGGGGCGGAAGCCCTGTGTCTGCGGGACGGTCAGGGTGGCGCGGCGCTGGAGCACGGTGGCGAGCGCGTTGCTCGCCGCCGCGCAGAGCGCGAAGAGGGTGGGGAGGAGGACGCCCATGCCCCGATCCTGGTGCGGCGGCGGGGCACGGGCGGGCCGACACGTCGGCCGCGCGGCCGGCCGGAGCCATTGGGGTGTGGCCCGCCTTCCCGGTCCGTGGCTCCCGGGCCTCCCGGGAGCCACACCCCGAGCCTTCCGGCAGGCGCAGGTTCGCGGTGGGCTCCCCCGCGGGCGCAGGCTCCCGGCACGCGGGGGCTCCCCGGCGGGCGCGACCGTCCCGGCGGGTCCCCGGCCCGGCGGGTCCCCGTCCCGGCGGCCGGGGCCTTGAGAGGCCCGCGCCCAGCCACGGGCCCACACGGCGCAGCGGCCGGCCCACACGGCCTCCCGGGCGGGCGTGGGGCTCCTGCCGGGACGCCCAGGCCGGGCTCAAGGGCGGGAGGCGGCCTTCGGCACGGGTTCCGGTTCCCGGGCCGGCGGGTCCGCCGGACGGAGGCGCTGGAAGCGGGTGACGGCCGGGGAGGTGACCGCGGTGGTGATCAGGGCCACCAGCACCAGCATGGTGAACAGCTCCGGTCCGATCACGCCGAGCTCCAGGCCGATGGACAGCACCACCAGCTCGGTCAGGCCCCGGCAGTTCATCAGGGCCCCGATCGACATGGCCTGCCGCCAGGACTGTCCGCACGCCAGCGCGGCACCGGCCGCCCCGCCCCACTTGCCGGCCACGGCGATCGCGAGCAGCGCTCCCGTCCACAGCCACTGCACCGGGTCGGCGGCCAGGGCCCCGATCTCGGTGCTGAGTCCGGTGTGCACGAAGAACAGCGGCAGCAGCACCGGGACCACCACGGCGCGCAGCCGGGCGGACGACGCCTCGATGCGGCGGTGGCCGCGCGGTGCGGCCACGCCGAACAGGAAGGCGCCGAACAGCGTGTGCACCCCGATCAGGTCCGTCGCCAGCGCGGACAGGCTGAGACCGCTGAACAGCAGGACCAGGACCACCCCGTCGCCGGCCCGGTCCGTGCGGCCCTTCGCCCACCGCGCCAGCAGCGGACGGACCACCAGCAGCATGAAGGCACCGAAGGCCACGGTGAGCCCCGCCGCCGTCAGGGCGTCGAACGGCGACCCCGCCGTGGAGAACGCGACCACCAGCGCCAGCAGGCACCACGCGGCCACGTCGTCGACCGCCGCGCACGCCATCGCGAGGGCGCCGAGCGGAGTCCCGTACAGCCCGCGGTCGACCAGGATCCGGGCCAGCACCGGGAACGCCGTGATGCTCATGGCGACCGCGACGAACAGCAGGAACGGTGTGAACTCCACACCGTCGGGCGCGAGGTGCCCGTACAGCGGGAAGGCCAGCAGCGCACCCAGGCCCAGGGGAAGCAGAATGCCGGCCTGGCTGACGGCCACGGCGGTCCGCGAGTTGCCGCGCAGGGCACCCAGGTCGAGCTCCAGGCCGACGAGGAACATGAACGCCAGCAGACCGAGCTGGCCCAGCACCGAGGTGTACGGGAGGACCGACTCGGGGAACAGCCAGTGCTGCGCCTCGGGCCAGAGCCAGCCCAGCAGGGAGGGCCCGAGGACGATGCCCATGGCGATCTCGCCGATCACGGGTGGCTGGCCGAATCGTCTGACGAGGCTCGCCCCGGCCTGGCAGGCCAGGATGGCGACCGGGACGGCGACGAGCAGGGCGCGCATGGTTTCAGCCGCGGACACCGGCGGCTCCTTCGGTCGGTACGGAGCGGGGCGGGAGCGGGACCGCCGGCGGCTGCGGCACGGCGGCCGCGGCGGACCACCCGGCGTAGCGGCGCAGGCCGTAGAGGAGGGGCTGCGCCGCGGGGCGCACGCTGATCCGGCGCGCCTGCGCGAAGACCGCCGTGTGGTCGCCGAACACGGCGGTCTCCACCACGGTGCAGTCGGCGACGGCGTGGGCGGACGAGGTCAGGTGCGGGCCGCTCGCACCGAGGGGCAGCCGCCACTCGGTGCGCTCGAAGCGGTCGGGCGCCCCGGAGGCGAAGAGGTCAGAGGTCGCCCTGGCCCGCTCGTGCAGCAGGTTGAGGGCGAACTGCCCCTGGTCGAGCAGGGCCCGCAGGGTCGGGCTCGCCGTCCGGATGCACACGACGAGCGTGGGCGGGGCGAGGGCGACGCTCGCCATCGAGCTGCACGTGAGGCCGCGGGGCCGGCCGTCGGCGTCGAGGGTGGTGACCACGGTGACCCCGGAGGGGAAAGCGGCCATGAAGGGGCGGAGATCCGCCTCCCGGAGGACGACGGCGCCTTCGGCGGCGACAGCCCCCTCGGTGCCGTCGCCACCCGGGGTGTCCGGGTGCGGAGCGAAGTCGGGCATGTGTGACTCCCTGTGGATGACGATGCAGTGCGGCCCGGCACCCGGCGGACTGCGCCGGGCGCCGGGCCGTGGGAGCGGCGGCGGAAGCCGGGGCCCGGGGGTGGCCGCCGGTTCCGCGCCGGAGTGCTGCGGTGCCGGGGAGGTGAGGGGGTGGCCGCGGGCCGGGGACCGGGGGCGGCCCGGCCCCGGCCGGCTCAGCCGTGCAGTCGCTTGAGGTACTCGTAGGCGCTCGGCAGCGTCTCCAGCAGGTTCTGCTGCTGGCGTTTGACCGTCTCGAACAGCGGCTCCGCGCCCGCCACCGACTCGGGCTTGTACGCCAGCGCCGGGAGGGGAGCGTCGGGCTCCAGGCCCATGCCCGCGAAGATGCAGTAGTAGCTGCCGTTGGTCCAGAAGTTGCGGAACTCGGCCTCGAAGTTGCCGTAGTACGTCGACTCGTCGGTGATCGGCGAGTTGATGGGCAGGCCCGCCCGGTAGGCGGAGATCTTCTGCTGGATGTTGTCGGGGAGGGTCAGCTTCTTGTTCGCCTGCCAGAACGGGCTGTCGTTGCGCGGCGCGTAGAAGAAGTGCGCCTGGATGAAGTCGCGGGTGTCGTCGAACATCACCTCGATCTCGTGGTTGAAGCTGTCGATCAGACCCTCGTTGAAGGTCTTGTCGGGGAAGTGCTTGGCCAGCTGGTAGATCGCCGCGGTGATGAAGTAGATGCCGGTCGACTCCAGCGGCTCCAGGAAGCACGACGACAGGCCGATGCTGACGACGTTCTTCACCCAGGCGCGGCGGTTGCGGCCGACCCGGAAACGGATGTGGTTGAACGCCGTCGTCTCGGGGTCGAGGCCCCACATGGCCGCGAACTCGGCCGTGGCCTCGTCCTTCCCGGTGAACTTGCTGGAGTAGACGTAGCCGGTGCCGAAGCGCCCCAGCATCGGGATCTTCCAGGCCCAGCCGGACGACATCGCGATGGCGGAGGTGTACGGCTCCACGCCGCCGGCCTCGTCGTCGTGCGGAACGGCGGTGGCGACCGCGCTGTCGCACAGCAGGTGGTCGCTCATGTCGACGAACGGCTCGGCCATCGCCTTGTTGATCAGCAGTCCGCGGAAGCCGGAGCAGTCGACGAAGAGGTCGGCGTCGAGCTCGCGGCCGCTGCGGGTGCGCAGCGCGGTGACGTAGCCGCGCGCGTCCTGCCGTACCTCGGTCATCTCGTCCTGCACGTGGTGGACGCCCTGCTTCTCGATGGCGAAGCGGCGCAGGAAGTCGGCGACGAGCTGGGCGTCGAAGTGCCAGGCGTAGCGGGTGGCGGAGCGGCCGTCGAGCCAGCGCGGCGCCTTCATCGCGTCCATGATCGGGGGCTCGCGGAAGCAGGCGTAGTCGAAGGGCTCGGTGGTGGTGCCCTCGTACTTGCGCTTGAACCAGTAGTGCGACAGGGGCGTCTGGTCGTAGTCGGGCAGCAGCCCGAACGGGTGGTAGAAGTGGTCGGGCCGGCCGTCGGGCAGCTCCCTGGCCGTGGCCTCGCCTGCGCCTTCGGTGCGCCAGTTCACGAACCGCACCGCCATCTTGAAGCTGGCGTTGCACTCCCGCATCCACTCGTCCTCGGCGATGCCGAGGTAGTCGAAGAACGCGCGCTGCAGGTTGGGCACCGTCGCCTCGCCGACCCCGATCCGCGGAATCGTCGGGGCTTCCAGCACGGTGATGTCGACCGTGCCCTGGAGTGCCTTGCCGAGATACGCGGCGGTCATCCAGCCGGCCGTGCCGCCGCCCAGGATGACGACCTTCTTCAATCGGGTGTCGGTGCTGGTCATGGAGCAGCCCTCATTTCGGAGTCGGGAATCACGGGCGGAAGCCGAGGAGCTGGAGGGGCACGACGCCCGGTGCGCGGGCCCGGGCCGCCCACCGGGGCCCGCCGTGTCCGGCCGTGTCCGGCGGACCGGGGGCCGGTGGGCCGGGGGCCCGCCGGCGCACCGGGAGCCGGTGGACCGGGGCCGGAAACCGCCGGTGGCGTTTGCCCGGAACGTCGGATCCCCAGTGTGGAGAACCGCTCTATGACGGACCTACAGAGGCGGGATCCGGCCGGTATAGGGCGCCTGTAGAGCGGGAGAACAGACTCGCCGCAGGCAGAACGGCACACGACGGCCCCCGGGAGGACGCGATGACGACCGCGGTGACCGGAATCGCACGGCAGGCGGTACGCATCCGCTTCCTCGGCGACTTCGAACTGACCGTGAACGGCGCCCCGGTGCAGCGCTGGCGGGCCGGCAAGGCGCGCGGGCTCTTCCAGTTCCTCGTGATCCACCGGGGCCAGACCCTCACCCGCGACCGGCTCTACGAGGCGCTGTGGCCGGGCTCCGACCGGTCCGCCGGGGACAGTTCGCTGAAGGTGGCCGCGCACGCGCTGCGCAGGGTCCTCGACGCGCACCCCGACGGCACCGGTGCGGCGGGGATCCGGCTGCACTACCGCGACTTCGGCTACGCCCTGGACATCGCGGACCTGTGGTCCGACGTGGACCGCTTCCAGGAGCTGGTGCACACCGGGCTGCGGGCGGCCGCCGCGGGCGACCGGGCGACGGCCCGTGAACGGCTGCGGTCCGCGGCCGCCCTGTACGCCGGGGAATTCCTGCGCGGCGAGAGCGCCGACTGGGTGGTCGAGCAGCGCGAGTACCTGCGGTCGCTGGCGCTGCGGGCCCTGGAGGTGCTGCGTGCCGACGCCGCCGAGCGCGGGGACTTCCCCGACCTCATCGAGGTCTGCCGGAGCACCCTCGGCATCGACCGGCACCACGAGGGGGCCTACCGGGCGCTGATGACGGCGCACGGCAGGCGCGGCGAACACGCCTGCGTGCGCCGCTGGTACGACCTGTGTGCGCGCCGGCTGCGCGAGGACCTCGCGGTGGCACCGTCCCGGGAGACCGACCGGTTGCTGCACGCGCTGCTGCCCGCACCGGTGGCTCCCGCCGGAGGGCCGGCGCGCTCCCCCCTGGCGTCCCTTCCGTCCCTGGCGTCCGCCGTGCCGAGCGGTGCCTCCCCGGGGCTCCGGCCGCGCGCGGTGCGCCGCGCCCGGCCCGACGCCCGTGCCGCGGCCCGCGTCCCCGGTCCCGCGGCCGGTCCGTGGGCCGCCGTCCCCCGTCCGGCGCCGGGCCCGGGACTCGTCCCGCCGCCGCGCATCCCGTGACCGAGCGATCCAGTGAGGAACCCACCGTGACCGTGCTGACCGTGCCGCAGGGCTCCGCCGCACCGACGGCCGAGCCGTCCCCAGGGCCCTTGCCGCCCCGCTACGACGACCACTGGATCGGGGGCCGTTGGACGGCCTCCGACGCCGACCGCCGGCTGGTCGTCACCGACCCCAGCACCGAAGCACCGCTCGCCACGGTGCCCGCGGGCACCGCCCGCGACGCCGACCTGGCCGTACGTGCCGCCGCCCGCGCCTTCCCCGGCTGGTCCGCCACCCCCGTACCGGAACGGGCGGCCCTGCTGCGCCGCGTGGTGGAGGGCCTGGAGCGCAACGCCGAGCGGTTCGCCCGCACCATCACCGCCGAGGTGGGGGCGCCGTCGCGGATGGCCCTGCGGACGCACGTCGGCCTGGCCGTCGGCATGGCGGCGCACTGTGTGGAGACCGCCGCGTCCTACGGGTTCGAGGAGCGCGTCGGCCACTCCCTGGTGGTGCGCGAGGCCGCCGGTGTCGCCGCGTGCATCACACCGTGGAACGTGCCGCTGCTGCTGACGGTGCAGAAGCTGCTGCCCGCGCTCGCCGCCGGCTGCACCGTCGTCCACAAGCCCAGCGAGCTGACGCCGCTGCACGCCCGGCTGCTCGCCGAGGTGTTCGCGGAGGCCGATCTGCCGCCCGGCGTGGCCAACATGGTCGTCGGCACCGGCGACACCCTCGGCACCGCCCTCGTCACCCACCCGCTCGTGGACGTCGTCTCCCTGACCGGGTCCACCCGCGCCGGGCGGCAGGTGGCGGCCCTGGGCGCCGACGGCATCAAGCGCGTCCACCTGGAGCTCGGCGGCAAGAACGCCTCCCTCGTCCTCGACGACGCCGACCTGCCGGCCGCGGTGGGCGCCACCGTCGACCAGGTCCTGTTCAACACCGGCCAGACGTGCCTGCAGTGGAGCCGGCTGCTGGTGCCCCGCGACCGCCAGGACGAGGCGGTGGAGCTGGCCGGACGGATCATGGACGGATACGTCACCGGTGATCCCCGCGACCCCGCGACCGATCTCGGCCCGTTGGTGTCGGCCGCCGCGCACGCCCGGGTGACCGACTACATCCTGCGGGGCGCCTCCGAGGGCGGCGCCCGTCTGGTCCGCGGCGGGACCGGCCGACCCGCCGGTCTCTCCACCGGGTACTACGTCCGGCCCACGATCTTCGCCGACGTCGACCCGCTGACGACCATCGGTCAGGAGGAGATCTTCGGGCCGGTGCTGTGCGTCATCCCGTACGACGACGAAGAGCAGGCCGTCCGGATCGTCAACGGCACCCGGTATGGGCTGCACGGCGCGGTCTGGTCCGGCGACGACGGCCGGGCCGAGCGCGTCGCACGCCGGTTCCGCACCGGCCTGGTGGACGTCAACGGCGGGTCGTTCAACCCGGCGGCCCCGTTCGGCGGTTTCAAGCAGTCCGGCATCGGCCGGGAGTGCGGGAGCGCCGGACTGGGGGCGTTCCTGGAGACCAAGTCCCTGCAGCTGCCCGGGCACGGGGGCTCCGGGGAACCGGTGGTCGGCCCACGCCTGCGCGCCACCGCCCCGGCCGGCTCCCCGACCGGACCTACGGCATCACCCGCACCCGCACCCGCACTCGCACCGACCGCATCACCCGCACCGACCGCTGTCCGCACCGAGGAGAGGAACGACGGATGACGGCCCAGCACGCCGGTCCCGTACCGGCGCCCCGGCCCAGCGACGGGCCGTCGGGCGAAACCCTGCCCCCGCTGTTCGCCGCGCTGGCGCGCTGGACCCGCGAGCAGCCGGACGAGCCCGCCGTCAGAGCCGAGGACGGTTCCTTCGGCTGGGCGGAGCTCACCGCGCGCACGGCCGCGACCGCCGCGGCGCTCGCCTCCGCCGGTGCGGGGCCCGAGAGCGCCGTGGGGCTGCTCCTCGGGCGTTCCCGGGAGAGCGTGCCGGCGCTCCTCGCCGTGTGGAGCCTCGGCGCCACGGCCGTGCCCCTGGACCCGGCCCACCCGGTGGAACGGCTCGGCTCCGTCCTGCGGGACGCCCGGGTCTCCGTACTGGTCGCCGCGGACGTGCCCGACGGGCTGGACGTCACGGGGATCCGCACGGTCGGCCCGGCCCACCCGGCCGGCGCAGGGCTCATCGTGACCGCCCCCGCCCCCGACGGCTGTGCCTACGTCATCTACACCTCCGGCACCACGGGCCGCCCCAAGGGCGTCGAGGTCACCTACCGCGGCCTGGACACCTTCGTCGGCGCGCTCGCGGGACTGGGCCTGCCGCCGGGCGGCCTCGGCCTCAACGCCGTCTCGCCCGCCTTCGACGGCTGGCTGTGGTGCACGCTGCTCTACCTCGTCCACGGCCAGGGCGTCGCCCTGGTGGACCTGTCCCTCGACGGGCTGCGCCGCGCGGACGCCGAGGGCCGGGCTCCGCTGCCGGCCGGGCTGCGCACCGCTTCCCTCACCCCCTCCCTGCTGGCCGCCCACGGTGGCGGGCTGGACGAGGCGGAGGTCGTCGTGGTGGCCGGCGAGACCTGCCCGGCGGCCCTCGCCGAGCGCTTCTCCCGCGGCCGCCGGCTGCTGAACGTGTACGGGCCGACGGAGGCCACGATCGCGGCGACCTGGGCCGACAGCGAGCGGGGGGACGACGTGAGCAGCATCGGACGGCCGCTGCCCGACCACCGGGCGTACGTCCTGGACGAGGACCTCGTCCCGGTGCCCGCCGGGACCGAGGGCGAGCTGTACCTCGGCGGCCCCGCCGTGGCGCGCGGCTACCGCAACCGTCCGGGCCTCACCGCCGCCCGGTTCCTGCCCGACCCGTTCCAGGGCGGCGGGGCCCGGATGTACCGGACCGGGGACCTGGTGGTCCGGCGGCCGGGCGGTGAGCTGGAGTACCGCGGGCGGCGTGACGACCAGGTGAAGGTCCGCGGCCACCGCATCGAGCTGGGTGAGGTGGAGCGGGTCGCCGCCGAGGTCCCGGGCGTGGTGGCGGCAGCCTGCTGCCCGCTCGCCTCCGGGCAGTCGCTGGGGCTCGCGGTCGTCGCCGCGCCCGGCAGCGGCGCTCCCGGGGACCTGGCCGCCGCGGTCGCCGGGCACTGCGCCGCGCTGCTGCCCGAGGCGGCGGTGCCTTCCGTCGTGCGGGTGGTGGACCGCATCCCCACCCTCACCACCGGCAAGGCCGATCGGGTGACGCTCGCCGCCGTACTCACCGCGCCGGAGCAGGCGGACGAGTTGGGCGATGTGGGCGGCGCGGACGGCGCCACGGAACGGGAACGGGAGGTGATGGCCGTCTGGGCCGAGATCCTGGAGCGCGACGTCCCGGGGCCGGCCGCCGACTTCTTCGAGCTGGGCGGGCACTCGCTGGCCGCCGCGCGGGTCGTGGCCGACCTGCGCCGGGCCACCGGCCTGCGCATCACGCTCGGGAAGCTGCTCACCCGGCCCACCGTCGCGGAGGTCGCCGCGGAACTCGACCGGCTCGCCGCCGGTCCGGTGTCCGGGTCCGCATCCTCGTCCGGGGCACCGGCCGCGCCGGTCCTCACCGCCGAAGGAGCCTGACGCCATGGGCAGCTGGATCTCCACCTGGCCCTCGGGCCCCGGCGACGCCGCCCTCCCGGCGCTGCTCTGCCTGCCGCCGGCCGGCGCGGGCTGCCAGCAGTTCCGCGCCTGGGCCCCCGCACTGGCCGGGGTCGGGCAGGTCTACGGCGTGCAGTTGCCGGGCCGTGAGAACCGCTGGCGCGAGCCCATGCCGCGGACGTTCGACGAGGCCGTCGAGGCGATCGCCGGCGAGCTGCGGCCGGTCGTCGCCGCCGGCCGGCGGCTGGTGGTCTTCGGCCACAGCTTCGGCGGGCTCCTCGGGTACGAGATCGCCCGCCGTGTCCGGCCCGCCGCCCTGGTGGTGAGCGCCTGCCGGGCGCCCGGCCACTGGGACGGCGCCGGGCGGGGCATCGTCGAGGACGACGAGGAACTGGACAAGCTCTTCGACACCGCCGGGCTCGACCCCGCCTTCCTGGACGAGGACACCCGCGCGCTGATGGTCGCGATGCTCCGCAAGGACGCGGTGCTGTCGCTGAGTTACACCCACTCCCCCGGCGCCCCGCTCTCCGTGCCCGTGCACGCCTGGAGGGCCGACGGCGACGACACGGTCACCGCCGAGGACCTGGCCGGCTGGGCCGCGGTCACCACCGCCGCCTTCCGCGTCCACCACGTCGAAGGCGGTCACCACGCCGTGCTGCGCCGCCCGGAGACGCTCCTGGAGCACCTGGCCGGACTGCTGCGCGACGACGCGGCCGTACCGGCCGGGACCACCTGAACCGGGCGGCACCCGGCGCCGGTGGTCCGCGGGCCGACCGCCCACCCCGCCCCGCCCCGCTGTGCCCTGACCTGACCTGACCTGACCGCACGCCATGCGACCGAGCCCGGAGGACGTCGTGCCCACCACCTACCAGGTCCTCGTCAACCACGAGGAGCAGTACGCGCTGTACCCCTCGGCGCGCGAGCTGCCCGACGGCTGGACGCCGGCCGGGTTCAGCGGCACCGAGGACGAGTGCGTCGCCCATGTGGACGCCTGCTGGAGCGACACGCGCCCCCGCAGCGTGCGCACCGCGGCGGCCACCCCCGCACACCGGGGCGAAGGGACCTGAGATGCGTATCGACCTGCTCGATCCGGCGCCTTTCGCCCGCAACGACTTCTGGTCCGCCTTCGCCTGGCTGCGCGCCCACGCGCCCGTGCACTGGCACCCGGAGCCCGGCGGCGACGACGGCTTCTGGGTGCTCAGCAAGCACCGCGACATCATGGCCGTGTACGCCGACAGCGACACCTTCAGCTCGGCGCGGGGCATGCGGCTCGGCAGCGATCCGGCGGCCGTCGCCGCCGTCGCCCAGCGGATGCTGATCGTCTCCGACGCGCCCCACCACACCCGGCTCAAGCGCGCGCTCCACCAGGCGTTCGGGCCGCAGCAGATGCCGCGTCTGGAGGCCCTCGTCGAGGCGGTCGTGGGCGAGCTGGTGGCCGAGGCCGTCGAGGAGGGCGAGCTGGACTTCATCGACCTCGCCAAGCAGCTTCCCAACCGGGTGGTCTGCGCCATGATGGGCATCCCACGCGCCGACTGGGCCTGGATCGGGGCGCTGACCACCGACGCCTTCGACTCCCCCGACGAGACCGTGCGCAGCAACGCGCACTCCGAGATCTTCCTCTACTTCATCGAACTCCTCGGCGAGCGCCGGGCCCGGCCCGGTGACGACCTGGTCAGCCAGATCGCCCACGACACCCTCGTCGACGAGGGGGACGGCACCGAACGCCCCCTGAGCGACGAGGAGATCGTCTTCAACTGCAACGGCGTGCTGTCCGGGGCCAACGAGACCACCCGCTACTCCGCCGCGGGCGCGGTCCACATGTTCGCCCGGCTGCCGGAGCAGTGGGAGCTGCTGCGGAGCCTCGGCCCCGCCGGCATCGCCCCGGCGGTCGAGGAGATCCTGCGCTGGACCACCCCGGGGGTGCACGCCCTGCGCACCGCCGTGCGCGACACCGAGATCGGCGGGACGCGCATCGCCGCCGGGGACCGCGTCACGCTGTGGAACGTCTCCGCCAACCGCGACGAGGACGTGTTCACCGATCCGCACGCCTTCCGCGTCGACCGGCGTCCCAACCGCCACGTCGCCTTCGGCCACGGGCGCCACCTCTGCCTGGGCGCCCGGCTCGCCCGCTTCGAGCTCGGCACCCTGCTGACCGGGATGCTCGCCGCGCTGGACGGCTTCGAACCGACCGGCCCCGTCCAGTTCAACTCGTCCAACTTCACGTGGGGGATCAAGAGTCTCCCGGTGCGGCTGCTGCGCAGCCGGGCTTTCGCACACCGAGAAAGGGCTGCGCTGTGACCACCGCGATCGTCGACTTCAACCGGACCGACACCGGCTTTCCCGACACCGGCTATCCCCGGCTCCTCGCCGAGCAGGCCGCCCGGACCCCCGGCGCGCCCGCCCTCGTCCAGGGCGACCGCGCCTGGACGTACGCGGAGCTGGAGGCCGCCACCAACCGGCTGGCCCACGCCCTGATCGCCCGGGGCGCGGTCCCCGGCGAGCGGATAGGCCTGTGCTACCCCCGCGGCGCCGAGTACGTCATCGGCTCGCTCGCCGTCCTGAAGACGGGTGCCGCGATCGTGGCGCTCGACCCGGTCAACCCCGACGACCGGCTCGCCGCCATGATCGCCGACGCCGGCCCGCTGCTCGTGCTCACCCCGCCCGGGACCGGTCCGCGGATGCCCGAGGGCGTGGCGCTGGCCGACGTCGCCACCGCCGGGCACGGCCGGCCCGAGACCCCGACCGGTGTCCCGACCGGCCCCGACACGGTCAGCCACCTCATCTACACCTCGGGGTCGACCGGCGAGCCCAAGGCCGTGCTGGAGCGGCACGGCGCCCTGACCAACCTGGTGCACTGGACCGGGCGCGCCTACGGCGTGCGTCCGGGCGACCGGGCGTCCTGGATGTCCACGCCCGGGTTCGCCGTGCAGATCATGGAGTGGCTGCCGTACCTGCCCCTCGGTGCGGCGGTCCACATCCCGGAGGCCGGCCGGGCGCAGACGCCTGAGCAGATCCGGGACTGGCTCGGCGCGGAGGGGATCACCCACACCATGCTGGTCGCCGCGCTCGCCGAACCGGTGTGGGGGCTGGAGTGGCCGCGGGACACGGCGCTGCGCATCCTGGTGACGACGGCGGAGCGGGTGCACAGCTGGCCGCCCGTCGACACGCCGTTCCGGGTGGTCATGACGTACGGCACCACCGAGACGACCAACGTCCTCACCTGCCTGGACCTGGGCGCGGGTGTGGACTTCACCAGCCAGGCCACCCCGGAGGAGGTCCGCGCCACGCGGCAGGTGCCCGTGGGGGTGCCCATCGCCAACATGCGGGTGCACCTGCTGGACGAGGAGGACCGGCCGGTCGCCGACGGCGAGGTCGGCCGGCTGCACGTCTCGGGGGCGGGGGTGTCCGCCGGGTACCACGGCCGCCCGGAGCTGACGGCGGGGAAGTTCCGCGCCGGGGTCGTCCCGGACGACCCGTATCCCGTGCTGTACGACACCGGTGACCTGGCGCGCCGCCGGGAGGACGGAGCCGTCGAGCTCCTCGGCCGCTCGGACGCCCAGGTGAAGATCCGCGGCTTCCGGGTGGAGCTCGGCGAGGTCGAGACCCACGTCGCCCGTACCGACGGTGTCGCCGAGGCGGTCGTCGTCACCCAGGAACGCGGGCCCAACGACAAGCGGCTGGTCGCGTACGTCTCCCCCGACGGCGACACGGCTCCGGACCCCGGCGCGGTCCGGGCCGCCGTGGCCCGCACCCTGCCGTACTACATGGTCCCCGGCACGGTCGTCGTCCTGCCCGCCCTGCCCCGTCTGGCCAACGGCAAGGTGGACCGGCGCAGCCTGCCCGAACCGCCGGAGCCCCACGAGGGCGTCAGCGCCGGGTACGAGCCCCCGCGCAACGAGGTCGAGGACGGGCTGGTCCGCCTGTGGGCCGAGGCGTTCCGCACCGAGGGCGTCGGCATCCACGACAACTTCTTCGAGCTGGGCGGCCACTCGCTGCTGGCGTTCCAGCTGATCGACGAGATCCGCCGCCGCTACGGTGTCGAACTGAGCCTGTCCGACCTGTCGTCCTGCCCGACCGTCGCCGAACTGGGCACCCTGATCACGACGGAACGCTCCACCGGCCGGGGCGAGTTCGGCGGCCTGCCCGCCATCGTCCCCGACCCGGGCGCGCGCTTCGAGCCGTTCCCGCTCACGGAGAGCCAGCAGGCGCTGTGGATCGGCCGCGGCGGCCTGGTGGAGCTCGGGAACGTGGGCTGCCACGGCTACTTCGAGTGGGAGAGCGAGCACCTCGACGTCCCGCGGTTCGAGGCCGCCTGGCGCCGGCTGGTCGAGCGCCACGACGCGCTGCGCACCCGCATCCTGCCCGACGGCACGCAGCAGGTGTACGAGGAGATCCCCGCGTACGACATCCCGGTCACGGACCTCGGGGGCCTGGGCGACGCGGCCCGGCAGACGGAACTGGACGCGTTGCGCGAGCGGCTGTCCCACCAGGTGCTCGACGCCGACGGCTGGCCGCTGTTCGACGTGCGGATCAGCCTGCTCGGCGGCGGCCGGGCCCGCATCCACCTCTGCCTGGACTTCCTCGTCGCCGACGCCTGGAGCTACTTCCAGGTCCTGATCCCGGACCTGGTGACCTACTACACCGAACCGGGCGCGGAACTCCCGCCGCTGGAGCTGACGTTCCGCGACTACGTCCTGGCCGTGGGGAACTCGCTGCGCGACAGCGAGCTGTACCGCCGCTCCGAGTGGTACTGGCGGGACCGGCTCGCCACCCTGCCACCCGCACCGGAACTGCCCGAACGCCCCGCCGGCGCCCCGGCCCTGCCCGTGCGCTTCGAGCGGCTCAGCCACGTCGTGCCCGCCGAGCTGTGGAACCGCGTCCAGGAGCGGGCCGGCGACCGCAAGGTCACCCCCTCCGGGGTGCTCGCCGCCGCCTACGCCGAGATCCTCGGCAACGCCTCCGGGCAGGCCCGCTTCACCATCAACTTCCCGCTGTTCAACCGCCTCCCGCTGCACCCGCAGGTCAACTCCCTGCTCGCGGACACCACGACCACCCTGCTGCTCGCCGTCGAGCAGCGGGACACCACTTTCGCCGGGCGCGCCCAGGCCGTGCAGCGCCGGCTGTGGGCCGATCTGGAGCACCGCTACTTCAGCGGCGTCCAGGTGCTGCGCGAGCTGACGAAGATGCGCGGGACCCTCGCGCCCGCGATGCCCGTGGTGATGACGAGCCTCGCCGGCCACCCGCCGCAGTACGAGGAGACCGAGCTGGGCGTACCGGTGTACGGCATCTCCCAGACGCCGCAGGTCTCGCTGGACTTCCAGGTCTTCGAGAAGGCGGGCGGTCTGACCTTCAACTGGGACTACCTGCCCGCCGTCCACCCCGACGGGCTGGTCGAGTCCATGTTCCGGGAGTTCGTCGCCCTGCTGGAGGCGCTCGCCGAGGAGGAGACCTGGGAGCGGTTCTCCCCGCCGCCCGGCGAACGGGGGGACGCCGCCGAGCCCGTCGAGGAGCGGGACACCGGCGACGCGTGGGAGCGCTACTGGGCGGGGATCGAGCGCACCGGCCGCGGCGGCGACGTCATCTGGGACGCCGACAGCGGCGAGGAGTTCCAGTGGCTGCTCGGCCAGGCCCGCCGGCACTTCCGCGACGACCTGCCGATCGTCGACCTGGGCTGCGGCAACGGCCGCTACAGCCGCGAACTCGCACCGCACTACCCGCGGGTGGTGGGGGTGGACGTCTCGGTCAGCGCGATCGATCACGCCGTGCGGGAGGCGCGCGCGGAGGGTGTCGCGAACGTCGAGTACCTCGCCGTCGACATGACCGACGCCGAACAGGCCGGCGCCCTCGGCGAGGGCCCGTACAACATCTTCGTCCGCGGTGTGTTCCACGTCCTCGACAGCGCCGCCCGGGCCCGGCTGGCGGCGGTCGCGGGCCGGCTGCTGGGGCCCGACGGGGTGCTGATCGTCCACGAGCCGGACTACTCCAGCAACTCGTTCGGCTACCTGGGATTCGTCGGCGGCAAGCGCGGCCGGGCCGAGGACCTGGTCGGGCCGCTGGAGGCGGCCGGTGTGCGGCACTCGCAGCGCTTCACCCGGCCCGAACTGTCCGCGGCCTTCCCGGCGGACGACTGGGAGGTGCTGGAGGACCGGGCGATCGAGCTGCACGCCATCGACCCCCGTTCGGACGCGGACGCGCTGCTGCTGCCGGGCTACTACGCGGTGCTGCGCCGCAGGCGCTGATGGCGGCGGTCGCGCTGGCCGGGCGGACCGGAGAGGTGCTGGCCGGGGCCGGTGACGTACGGGAGCTGCTCACCCGTGCGGAACGGGACCGGGCGGACGCCCTGCGGTCCGCCGCGGACCGGGACGACTTCCTCGCCGCGCACGCGCTGGTCAGGCTCTGTGCCGCGGAGCTGCTCGGGCGCCCGGCACGGAGCCTGACCGTCGTGCAGAGCTGCGGCCGGTGCGACCGGCCGCACGGCCGCCCCCGGCTGGACGGGGTGGCGGGCGTCGGGGTGAGCCTGGCCCATGCCCGCGGCTGGGTCGCGGCCGCCGCGGCCCACGGCCCGGTCGGCGTCGACATCGAGGCCGACGACGGCCGCACCCCGCTGGACCGGCGCGTGGCGGCCCGCGCCTGCGGGCCGGCCGAGCTGGCCGAGCTCGAGGCGGCCGCCGACCCGCGGCGGACCTTCCTGCGCCAGTGGGTGCGCAAGGAGTCCCTGGTCAAGGTCGGCGAGTGCACCCTCGACGAGGTGTGCCGCCTCGACCTTCCGGTGCACCGGCCAGGACCGGTCCGCCGGGGGGCCTGGCGGCTCAGCGACTGGTCGGCGGCGGAGGCCGTCGGCTGTGTGGCGGCACGCGAACAGGTGCGGCTGCGGCCGGTGTCCGGCGGCCGCCGGCACCGCACTCGGTGAAAGACTGGAGACCGTGGAACGACGAACTGCCGACCGGCTGCTGAGGGCACGCGCACAGGCGATCGGGGGGCGGGCCCGTGAGACGACGGTCGCCGCCGCCCTGGACCGGGTCCTCGCCGTCCAGGCGCAGGACCTCGCGGCGGCGGGCCTCGGCCTGCGCGCCCGCGTGACGGGCCTGACCGCCGGGGACGTCCGGCGCGCCACCGACATCGAGCGCACGGCCGTCCGCGGCTGGTACATGCGCGGCACGCTCCAGCTCGTCCCCGCGGCCGACGCGCGCTGGCTGCTCGGCCTCTTCGGCCCGGTCCACCTGGCGCTCGGCGCCCGCCGCCTGCGCGAGCTCGGCCTGGACGAGGCCCTGTGCGAACGGGCGTCGCGGCTGATCGTGCGGGCGATCGACGGCGAGGGCCCGCTCACCCGGGCCGACATCACCGCACGCCTCACGAGCCTGGGAGTGGAGCCCAAGGGCCAGTCGGCCTTCCACCTCATCCGCCGCGCGGCGCTGGCCGGGCTGATCTGCCACGGCCCCCAGCAGGCGGGTGAGCCGGCGTTCGTCCTGCTCGACGACTGGCTGCCGGCCACCGGCCCGCTCCCCTTCACGGGGGCGGCCGCCGAGACCGAACTCGCCCGCCGCTACCGCGCGGCCCACGGCCCCAGCGACGCCCTGGACTTCGCCCACTGGTCGGGACTGCCCGCCGGCACGGCCCGGAAGGCGTGGGCGGCCGCCGGCGAGACGCCCGCGGAGAACGCCGAGGACGTTCCGCGGGGCGATGTGCGCCTGCTGCCCGCGTACGACAACTACCTCCTGGGGTACCGCCGCAGGGACCTGTCGGTGCCCGCGGAGCACGAGCGCCGCGTCCGGCCCGGAGGCGGGGTGATCCGCCCGACCGTCGTGGTCGACGGCTGGGCGGTGGGTACCTGGTCGGGCGGCCGGCGCGGCACCGCACCGGTGGTCGAGCCCTTCCCCGGCAGCGAGCCCTTCGACCCCGCGACCGCGGCGGGGATCGCCTGCGAGAGCGCCGACGTCGCACGCTTCTCCGCCGTCTACAACGCTTCTCATACGCTCTCTACGCCCGGTCTCCAACCGCCCGGATACGTAACCGGTCCCTAACCCGCCGTTCCTACGGTGAGTGCCGTCCGACAATTCCGTCCCCAACCAGAAAAGGGCGTCGACATGGCACTCGGTCGGCATTCCGATTTCAACCGCCTGTGGTTCGGGCAGACCGTCAGCAACTTCGGCGACAAGATCTCACTGCTCGCGCTACCGACCCTCGCGGTCGTCTTTCTCGACGGGGGAGCGTTCGAGGTCGGCGTCCTCGGCGCACTGCGCTTCCTGCCCTTCCTCCTGCTGGCCCCGATCGCCGGTCTCGTCGCCGACAGGTTCTCGCGCCGCACGATCATGATCGTGGCGGATCTGGGCCGCTTCCTGGCCCTCGCGTCGATTCCGCTGGCGTTCGCCCTGGACTCCGTCACGATGGTGCACGTCTACGTCGTGGCCGCCGTCGCCGGCATCCTGACCACCTTCTTCGAGGTCTCGTACCAGTCCTGGCTGCCGCAGCTCATCGGCACGGAGAACCTCGTCGAGGGCAACACCAAGCTCCAGATCAGCCGCAGTGTCGCCGAGGCCGTCGGCGCCGGCGCCGGCGGCGCGCTGATCCAGGTGCTCGGCGCGGCACGCGCCATCACGGCGGACGCCTTCACCTTCCTCGTCTCGCTGGTCGCCCTGCTGGTCATCCGGCACCGTGACACCCGGGCGAGGGTGGAGGAGACGAAGACGTCGGCCAAGGCGGAGATGAAGGAGGGCCTGAAGACCCTCTTCGGCAACCCCGTCCTGCGGGGCCTGTTCACGGCCAACGTCGTGGTCAACCTCGGTGCCGCGATGGGTGACGCGCTGCTGATCGTGTACGCGTACAAGGTCCTCGACCTCAGCCCCGGCCAGGTGGGCGCGGCCTTCGCCGTCATGTCGGTCTTCGTGATCGTCGGCGCGGTCCTGTCCGAGGTGGTCACCAAGGTGCTCACCGTCGGCCGCACCCTGGTCCTGACCGCCGTCGTGCTGGGCGCCGGGTACATCCTGGTGCCGACCGGCGGCGCGGTCGCCGGCTTCGTCGGCCTGATCGTGGTCCAGGCCGTCATCGGCTTCGTCTCCCCGATGTTCGACATCCACGTCCTGAGCCTGGTGCAGGGCGTCACCCCGAACGAGCAGATGGGCCGCGTCAGCGGTGCCGCCCTGTCGGCGGTCTACGGTGCCCTGTCCCTCGGCTACTTCGCGGGCGGCGCGCTGGGCGAGGCGCTCGGCCTGACCGGAGCCCTGGCCATCGCCGGAGCCCTCAGCATCATCGGCGGTCTGACGCTCCTCGGGGGGCCGGTCGCCGCGATCAAGGAGATGCCGGGCGGGGACGCCCCCGCCGCCCAGGACACCGCCGGCGCGGATCCGGCACAGCCCTCCGCGGACGGCACGAAGGTCGGCGCGTAGCGCGACCCGGACACGTCGGAGAGGGTGCCGGCCCGCCCGGCACCCGCTCCGCAGCCGCACACCCGCAGCCGCATCCGTGGCACCGCGCCCGAGGCTCCGAACCGCCTCACCCGGCACCACCCCGCCGTACCCGCCCGCACCGCGGGCCCCGCACCACCCGGCACCCGCAGCCGGCTGCGCACCCGCCGTGGGCCGCGCGGCGCGCCGGCGCCCGTCCCGCGGCGGCCGCAACCGCGCCGGCACCGCACCACTCCTGCCGCCCGGTCCCGTACGACCGCGAGCGGCCCGCCCGCGCCGCGCCCGCCGCGCCGGAGCCGTACCGCCCGGGGAACCCCCGGGGGCGTACCGGTCGCGGCCCCTCCCCCCGCATCCCTTGCTGTATTCCTCTCCATCAGACGCACGGAGGCACAAGGTGAGCGAGTCCCTCGCCGAACGCATAGCCGCACTGCCGAAGTCCCGCCGGGCACTGTTCCAGGCCCTCGCGGGCCGCACCGGCGGGCGCGCCGCCGTACGGGAGGACCCCGAGCCGGCGCCGCGGGACCCCGCCGCGGAGCCGGTGCTCTCCTTCGCCCAGCGCCGCCTGTGGTTCATCGACCAGCTCCAGCCCGGCAGCCCGGCGTACAACGTGCCGGTCGCCACCCGCATCCGCGGCCGCCTCGACGTCGCCGCCCTGCACGGCGCCCTCCAGGACGTCGTGGACCGGCACGAGGTGCTGCGCACCGTCTACCGGGACGTGCCCGGCGCCGCGGAGGCCGTGCCGCGGGTGATCGACGGGTACCGGCTGCCCCTGCCGGTCACCGACCTGCCGGACGAGGAGGCCGTCCGGGCCTTCTACGACGCCGACGCGGCGGCCCCCTTCGACCTCGCGGGCGCGGTCCCGCTGCGTGCCTCGCTCGCCCGGCTCTCCGCCGACGACCACGTCCTCGTGCTGAACCTCCATCACATCGTCACCGACGGCTGGTCGATGCGGCTGCTGTCGACGGAGCTGGAGCGCGCCTACGCGGCCCGCACGGGCGCGGGGAGCGGACCCGCTCCCCGGCTCGCCCTGCAGTACGCGGACTTCGCGGCCTGGCAGCGCCGCCGCATCGGCGGCGACCGGCTGGAGCAGCTCACCGCCTTCTGGCGCGAGGAGCTCGGCGGCGCCGCACCCGTGGACCTGCCGACCGACCGGCCGCGCCCGCCGGTCTTCGGCCATGCGGGGGCCTCCCGGTACGTCGAACTGCCGCCCCGGCTGATCGCGCGGCTGCGGGAGTTCGGCAAGTCGGAGGGTGCCACCCTCTACATGACGATGCTGGCGGGCTTCGCCGCGACCCTGCGCCGCTGGACGGGGCAGGAGGACATCCTCGTCGGCACCTCGGTCTCCGGCCGGGACCACCCGGCCTTCAGCGATCTGATCGGCTTCTTCGTCAACACCCTGCCGCTGCGCATCAGAACGGGCGGCGACCCGGGTTTCGCGGAGCTGGTCCGCTCCACCCGGCACACCACCCTCCAGGCGTACGCCCACCAGGAGCTGCCGTTCGACCTGATCGTGGACGCGCTCGCACTGCCGCGCGACCCCAGCCGGCCGCCGCTCACCTCGGTGATGTTCCTGCTGGACGAGACGCCGGACACCGCGCCGGGCCTCGCGGGTCTGGACACCGAGCCCATCGACTTCTCCTCCCGCGCCACCAAGTACGACCTGATGATCAGCGTCCACGACACCGGCAGCGCCGTGCGCGCCCTCGTGGAGTACCCCACCGACCTCTTCGACGCCGCGACCGTCGACCGGCTCCTGGGCCACTTCCTCACCACCCTGGAAGCGGCCGTCGAACGGCCCGCCGCGCCGCTGTCGGCGCTGCCGCTGCTCACCGAGCCCGAGCGGCGCGCCGCCCTGGACGACTGGAACGCCACCCGGGCGCCGTTCCCCCAGGACGCCTGCCTGCATTACCTGTTCGAGGAGCACGCCGACCGGCGCCCCGACGCCGCGGCCGTCGTCTGCGGCGGGCTGGGCGGCTGGACCGTCACCTACCGGGAGCTGGAGCAGCGCGCCAACCGGCTCGCCCACCGGCTCACCGAGGCGGGGGCGGGACCGGACCGGACGGTCGCCCTGTGCCTGCGCCGCGGCCCCGGGCTGGTGACCGCGATCCTCGCGGTGCTCAAGGCGGGTGCGGCGTACGTGCCGCTCGACCCCGAGTACCCGGCCGAGCGCCTCCGCCTGCTGCTGCGGGACGCGGCGCCGCCGATCGTGGTCTCCGACGCGGAACTGGTCGGCCGGCTGCCGCTGGACCCCGGCACCACGCGGATCCTGCTGGACGCCGACCGGCGGCGGCTGGAGTCGCTGCCGACGAGCCGGCCCGCCGTCCCGGTCACGTCCCGGGACCTGGCGTACGTCATCTTCACCTCGGGCTCCACCGGAACCCCGAAGGGCATCGCCCTGGAGCACCGCGGCGTGGTGAACAACCTGCTGGACCTCAACCGCTCCTACGGCATCGGGCCCGGCGACGCGGTGCTCGCGCTGTCCTCGCCCAGCTTCGACATGAGCGTGTACGAGACGCTCGGCATGCTCGCCGCCGGCGGCACCATCGTCCTGCCCGACCCGGCCGCGGCGAAGGACCCGGCGCACTGGGCCGAGCTCGCCGAGCGGCACGGCGTGAGCGTGTGGAACTCCGCCCCCGCCCTGCTCGGCCTCCTGCTCGACCAGCTCGAGCACGCCTCGGGGCCCGCGCTGCCCGGCCTGCGCGCCGCCTTCCTCGGCGGCGACTGGATACCCGTCACCCAGCCGGACCGGCTGCGTGCCTTCGCGCCCGGGGCGGCGTTCGCCGCGCTCGGCGGGGCGACCGAGGCGTCCATCCACTCCGTGGAGTACCGCGTGGACCGTGTCGAGCCCGGCTGGACGAAGCTGCCCTACGGCCGCCCGATGGCGAACCAGCGCACGTACATCCTCGATCCGGCCGACCGGCTCGTGCCGGTCGGCGTGCCCGGCGAACTCCACCTCGGCGGCGTCGGTCTGGCCCGCGGCTACCTGAACCGACCGGAGCTGACGGCGGAGAAGTTCGTGCACGTGGAGCTGGAGCCGGGGCGCACCGAACGGCTCTACCGCACCGGCGACCTCGCCCGGTACCGGCCCGACGGCACCGTCGAGCTCCTCGGCCGCACCGACTTCCGCATCAAGCTCAACGGGCTGCGCATCGAGCCCGGCGAGGTGGAGAGCGCCCTGCGGGAGCAGGACGGGGTCCGCGACGCCGTGGTCGTCCCCCGGCAGGCGGCCGGCTCGGCCCGGCTGACCGGGTACGTCGTCCCGGAGGACGGAGCGAGCCCGGACCCGGCCGCGCTGCGCGCCGCCCTGGGGGCCGTGCTGCCGCCGCACTGCGTACCGGCCGAACTCGTCGTGCTGGACCGGCTGCCGCTCAGCCCCAACGGCAAGGTCGACCGCAAGGCCCTGCCCGCGCCGCAGGGCCCGTCGGCGGCATCCACCCGGGCAGCCGGAGGTGATCCTGCCGCGCAGCGGATAGCGGCCGTCTGGGCGGAGGTCCTCGGTCTGCCCGCCGTCGGGCCCGACGACGACTTCTTCGCCCTGGGCGGCGACTCGTTCGCGGCCGTCCGGGCGGTGCGGGCCGTCGCCGGGGCGCTGCCGGGGGCGGGCGCCCTGCGGGTGGTGGATCTGTTCAGCAACCCGACTCCCGCCGGCCTTGCCTCCCGCGCCGCCGAACTGACCGGACACGGCGGCGATCCGACGGCGCACCGGCTGCTGCACCGGCTCACTCCCCCGCCCTCCGGCGCGCCGGCCGCACTCACCCTCGTGTGCTTCCCGCACGGCGGCGGCGACGCGATCGCCTACCAGCCGCTCGCCGCGCATCTCCCGCCGCACATCGAGCTGCTGGCCGTGTCCCCTCCCGGGCACGACCCGCTCAACCCGGGGCCGATGCTCCCGGTCGCCGAGTTCGCCGAGCTCGCCGCCCGCGAGATCGCCCGTACCGTCACCGGGCCGTTCGCCGTCTACGGGCACTGCGCCGGGGTGGTCACGGCCCTGGAGACCACCCGGGTCCTGGAGCGCGACGGGCTGCGGCCGGTGGCCCTCCACCTCGCGGCGGCCCTGCCGGAGGACGATCCCGGCTTCGCCCTGGAGATGGAGCGCGTCTCCACCGACGACGACCTCGTCGGCTACCTCACCACCATGGACGGCTTCGACGGCGTCCTCGACGACAGCGACCTGTCGGCCGTGCTCCGCATGGTCAGGCACGACATGACCGAGGCCGCCCGCTTCTTCGCCCGCACCCCCGACGGCTACGACCGGCCGCTCGCCACCCCGCTCACCTGCGTCATCGGCGACGCCGACGACGCCACCAAAGGCTACGAGGAGGGCCACCGCGCCTGGGGCCGCTACGCCCGCGACCTGCGGCTCGCCGTGATCCCCGGTGGCCGCCACTACTTCGCCAAGCATCTGCCGGACCGGCTCGCCGCACTGCTCACCGAGCTGCACCGCAACGGAGGAATCCATGTCTGACCTCGCCGAACGTCTCGGCCGGCTGCCCCAGGGGCAGCGCTCCCGGCTGCTGGGCCGGATGCGCAACCAGATGACCGCCGGTGTCGGTCACCGCAACGAACTCAAGCGGACCGACCACGGGCCGCGCTCCCGCGCCTCCTTCCAGCAGGAGCAGATGTGGTTCATCGACCGGCTGGGCGCGGGCAAGGCGCGCAACAACATAGCCCTGGCGATACGCCTGGACGGGCCGCTCGACCGGGCCGCGCTCCACGAGGCGCTCAACGCCGTCGTCGCCGGCCACCAGGTGCTGCACAGCAAGCTCGTCGAAGTGGACGGCGTGCCGTGGCAGGAACCCGTCCCGGCATTCGTGCTCGGCGTGCAGACCAGTGACTTCGCCGGCAGCGACGATCCGGAGCGGGAGCTGGCCGAGCTCACCGCGTCCTGCGCGTCGGCGCCCTTCGACCTCGCCGCCGCCCCGCCCGTCCGGGCCCACCTGGTCCGCCTCGGCCCCGACCGGCACGTCCTGCTGTGGGTGGTCCACCACGTGGTGTGGGACCCGGGCTCCACGCGCATCTTCACCGAGGAGCTCACCTCCTGCTACGCGGAGGCCGCCCGGGGCCGGCGACCGGAGGCCGGTTCCCCGCCCGTCGAGTACGCCGACTTCGCCGCCTGGCAGCGCGCCAAGCTCGACAACGCCGAGCACCGCAGGGCGCTGTCCGACAAGTGGCGGCAGCTGCTCGCCGGCGCCGAGGCCACCGAGGTGATGCCCGACCATCCGCGCAGCCCCGAGACCCGCGGCGACGGCCGCGGGCTGACGCTCACGCTGGAGCAGGAGCTGCTGGACCGGCTGAAGGAGGTGGCGGAAGGCTCCGACACCACCGTCTTCACCACGCTGCTCGCCGCCTTCAACGCGCTGCTGCGGCACTGGACGCACACCGAGGACGTCGTCGTGGGCACCGCGAGCGCCTCGCGTCCGCACCCCGATCTGGAACGCGTCATCGGCTGCTTCGTCCAGATGATCACCCTGCGCACGGAGGTGGGCGACGGCCTCACCTTCCGCGAGCTCGTCGCACGCACCGCGAGCACCGTGATGGACGCCTTCACCAACAGCGAGCTGCCCTTCGAACAGGTCGTCGACGCCGTGCGGCCGGTCCGCGACCCGCTGCGCCACCCGCTGTTCCAGATCGAGTTCACCTCGCTCGGGCGCTGGGGCACGCACACGATGGAGGCGGGCGGAGTCGGGTTCGCCGTCGAGCAACTGCACGACGGAGCGGCCAAGTTCGACATGAGCTTCCTCGTCGGTGAGAACGACGGGCTGGAGCTGTCACTGGAGTACAACACCTCGCTGTACCGGCACGGCACGGCCTCCGCGCTCCTGGCCGCCTTCCGGCGCGTCATCGAGCAGGTCGCCGGCGACCCCGACGTACGGATCGGCGAGCTCAGCCTGGTCGAGGAGCCGGCCGCCTCCCGGCACGCCCGCGAGCTGTCCCGGGGCGGTCCCGTCGACGAGACCGCCTGGACCACCACGCTCGACCGGGCCTTCCGCGAGCGGGCCACCATCGAGCCGGACGCCGTCGCCGTCCGCCACGGTGCGACGACGCTCGACTACGCGGCCCTGGACCGCTGGTCGGAAGCGATCGCCCACCGCCTGCGCGACCGCGGCGTGCGGCACGGCGACCCGGTAGCCGTCTGCCTCGGACGCGGTCCCGCGGCCGTCGCGGCCCTCCTCGGCACCCTCAAGGCGGGCGCCCACTACGTGCCCGTCGACCCGGCCGCACCCGCCGAGCGCACCAGGACCGTGCTCGCCGACGCGGGCGTGCGGCACGCCCTGGTGGACGACGCGACACGGCTGCCCGCGCCGCTGGAGCTCGTCACGGCCGGCTCCACCGCCCCGGTGCGCGAGGTGCCGTCGCTGACGCCGACCTCGTCCCCCGCCGACCTCGCGTACGTGCTCTACACCTCCGGCAGCAGCGGCACCCCCAAGGGCGTGATGATCGAGCACCGCTCGGTGACCCACTTCTCCCGTGCCATCGCCCGGGCGTACGAGATCGGCGCCGGCGACCGGGTGCTGCACTTCGCCCCACTCACCTTCGACGTCTCCGTCTTCGAGGTCTTCACCACCCTGCTGGCGGGCGCCGAACTGGTCATCGCCACCGACGACGAGCGCCGCGACCCGGCCCTGCTGCAGGCCCGGTTGCGGGACGACGGGGTGACCGTGGCGGAACTGCCCCCCGCCCTGCTGCCGCTGCTCGCCCCCCGCCTCCTGCCCGACCTGCGCCTGGTGTCCGTCGGCGGCGAGGCGTTCCCCGGCAAGCTCGTGGCCGAGTGGACCGCGGGCGAGCGCCGCTTCGTCAACGGCTACGGCCCCACGGAGGCCACCGTGGCCGTCACGCTGATGGACTGCACCGGCAGTTACGACCGCAATCCGCCCATCGGCCGCCCCATGCCCGGTCACCAGGCGTTCGTCCTCGACGAGCGGCTGCGTCCCGTGCCGCCGGGGGTGCCCGCGGAGCTGTGCGTGGCGGGTCCCGGCATCGCCCGGGGCTACCTGGGCAGGCCGGAGCTGACGGCGGAACGGTTCGTCACCAACCCGTACGCCGACGGCCCCGAGACCGAGCGCCTCTACCGCACCGGTGATCTGGTGCGCTGGCTGCCGGGCGGGAACCTGGAGTTCCTCGGCCGCACGGACCGCCAGCTCAAGCTGCGCGGCCACCGCATCGAACCGGGCGAGATCGAGGCCGTCCTCGTCGGGCACCCCTCCGTGCAGCAGGCGGTCGCCGTGGCACAGCCGGCCGCGGGCGGCGAGCGGATGCTCGTCGCGTACGTCACCGTCGAGCAGGTCGGCGCCTACGCTTCCGAGGTCGCCGACGCGGAGGGTCTGCGCGCCTACGCCGCCGCCCGGCTCCCCGGCTACATGGTGCCGGTCGTCGTCGTGCTGGAGGAGCTGCCCCTCACCCCGCACGGCAAGGTCGACACCGCGTCGCTGCCGCTGCCCGCCGACCGGTCCGCCGGCGGCACGGCCCCGCGCGACGCCATCGAGGAGCAGATCTGCCGCGACATCCTCACGCCGCTGCTGGAGTGGTCGAGCCCGGACGTCGAGGGCGACTTCTTCGCCCTGGGCGGCAGTTCGCTGCAGGCCACCATCGTGGTGTCCCGGGTCCGCGCCGTGTTCGGCATCGACATCGCGCTCGCCGACTTCTTCGGGCACCCCACGGTCGCGGGCCTCGCCGACCTCGTCCGGAAGGCGCAGGCCGAGGCGGCCGGTGAACAGGACCGGCTCCTGGCGGTCTTCGACCGGATCGAGAACATGAGCGACGGCGAGGCGGCCGCGCTGCTCAGCTCCCTGCAGAACCCGGACGGCCCGTGATGGCCGCGCCGACCGGCGCCGGCGTGGACCGGACGCCCACCACGACCGCCGCCGCGGGCACCGGCGTCGACCGGGCGCTCGCCGCGCTGCCGGAGGCCAAGCGCGAACTGGCCCGGATGCTCCTCGCCGCCCGGCGGCCCGTCCCCGCCCGCCCGGCTCCGCGCTCCGGCGCGGGGCCGGTCCCCGCGACCGCCCTCCAGGCCCGGCTGCTCCGGCGCGAACAGCACCGGCCGGGCGCGGGCACCGGGTCGCACGCCGTGCGGCTCACCGGGCGCCTCGACCACGGGCGGCTGCGCGAGGCGCTCACCGGCGTGCTGGCCCGCCACGAGGCGCTGCGCTGCCGGATCTCCGGCGCCCCGGACGGCGCGGGGCCGCTGCTGACCGTGGACGACACGCCCTGCCTCCGGCTGACCCGGACGGACCTCACGCACCACGCGGAGGCGGCGCGACGGGACGCCGTACGGCGCCAGATCACCGAGAGTGCCGGGACGGCGCTGTCGCTGGAGGACGGCCGCACGAGCTGGTTCCGGCTGCTGACGCTGGGTTTGGACGAGCACGTCCTCGTCCTCGCCTCGCACCTGGCCGTCTTCGACGGCTGGTCGTCCGGGGTGTTCCTGACCGACCTGGCGGCCGGCTACCGGGACGGACCGGAGGCCCTCGCCCCGCCGGAGCTGCAGTTCACGGACTACGCGGACTGGCAGCGGCGCTGGCTGGCCTCACCGGACGGGTCGGCCGAACTGGCGCGCCGCCGGGCCGGGCTGGCCGGCGCCCCCGCGGCGCCGCCCGCGCCGGGCGGGTTCGAGCGGGGGCATCTCCCGGTGCGGCTCGGCCGCGGGCCCGGAAGCCCGCTCGACGCGGGGCTGGCCCTGGGTTCCGCCGAAGGGGCCACGCCGTTCATGACCCTGCTCGCCGCGCTCGCGGTGGTGCTGGCCCGCCGTGACGGTGGTACGGACGTGGTGGTCGGCACCCCGGCCGCCGGCCGGTTCGCCACACAGCTCGAAGGGGCCGTGGGGCAGTTCACCACGGTGGTCCCGGTCCGGATCGGCCTGTCCGGCAGGCCGTCGTTCGCGGAGCTGCTGCACCGCACCCGGGCGGCGGTCGCCGAGGCCCTGAGCCACCAGCGGCTGCCCGTCGACGAGGTGTGCACCGGCGGGGCGCAGCCGTACAGCGTCCTGTTCGCGCTCCACAACTACCCCGCCGTGCCCTTCGGACTGCCCGGAATCGAGGTGAGCCAGCTGCCCGGACCGCCCGCGCGCCACCTGGAGCTGTACAGTCCCGACCCCGCCGCGACCTCCGCCTGCATCGGCCTGGTCGAACGCGACGGCGAGATCGGCGGCACCGCCGAGTTCAACCGCCGGGCCACCGCGCCCGAGGACGTGACGGCGCTGCTCGGCGGCGTCGAGGACGTCCTGCGACGAGCCCTCGCCTCCCCCTCCGCCCCCGGGATCACCCTCTAGCCCCTGGGAGTCTCCCTTGCTCACCACCGAGTTCTACCGGGCGCCCGCCGACTGCGGGTTCGTCCGCTGCGGCGACGGCGTGCCCCGTACGCCGATGCGCGCCCTCCGCGAGGAGATCCACGACGTCCTGGTGTCCGCGCCGGTCGCCGCCGCCCGGCGGACGAGGGACCCCCGCCCCGTGCACCGGGCCCTCGGCGAGGCGGGACTGCTCGCCCCGCAGTGGCCCGAGGAGTACGGCGGCCGCGGGGTCGGCCAGGTCGCGGCCGCCGTGCTCGTCGAGGAGCTGGCGATGCACGACGTGCCCGACCTGCTGCACACCCTGACGGTGCAGATCGTCGGTTCCACCCTGCTCAACGTGGCGAGTGACGCGATGAAGGCGAGACACCTGCCGGGCTTCGCGGCCGGCACCGCCTTCGGCTGTGTGCTCTTCAGCGAACCGCAGGCCGGCTCCGACCTCAACATCCTGTCCACCCGCGCCGTTTCGGACGACAACGGCGGCTACAGGCTCTACGGCACCAAGGTCCACTCGCTGTTCGCGGGGCTCGCCGACTACGGCCTGTGCCTGGCCCGCGGCGAGAACGACGCCTTCAGCCTGTTCCTGGTCCCGCTGGCCCAGAAGGGCGTGACGATCAGGGCGATCCCGGGCATCGGTGACGACGCCTTCCACGAGGTGACCCTGGACGGCGTGGCCGTCACGGCCGACGACGTGGTGGGGTCCCTCGGCCAGGGATGGGCCATCGTCGTCAAGACCCTCGCCTTCGAGCGCACCGGACTCGACTACTACGTCAAGGCGCTGCGCTGGTACCGGGCCGCCGTCGAGCGGCTGGAGGGCCACACCGACCGGCTGGAGGCCGGCCAGCACGACCACATCGGCCTGGCCAAGCTCAACGCCCGGCTGCTCGCCGCCGGCACGCTCGTACGGCGGGTGCTGACCCGGCTGGACCGGGGTGAGCTCAACGAGGACGAGGCGGCCGCGGCCAAGTGGTACACCACCGAGCTCGCCGCCGAGGTGGCCTGGTGGGCCGCCGAGCTGGACGGCGACCACAGCATGACCCTCGACGACCCCGGGACCGACGGGGTGGCACATCCACTGGACTCGGCGATGCGGGAGGCCCCCGGGATGCGGATATCCGGCGGCACCGCCGAGATGATGCTGGAGACGCTGGCCCGGCTGCGTCTCGACTCAGGGGCGGAGGTACGGCCGTGACACAGGGAACGCAGCGGGGAGCAGCCGGCGGGGAGCCCGCCGAGCGGTGGCGCGAGCGCGAGGAGGAGGACTCCCTCTTCCGGCAGCTGCGGCTCACCGTCCGCCAGGGTCTGGAGAGGGACGCCGGTACCCCCGGGCACGCCTGGGAGGCCCTGACCCAGGTGGGCGCGTGGGAGTTCGCGCTGCCCATCGGCATGGACGGCCTCGACCTCGGACAGGCCGTGGCCGCCATGGTGTGCGAGGAGGGCGGCAACGCGATGCAGCCGGTCCCGCTGACCGACACCCTGCTCGCCCTCGACGTGCTCTCCGGCCTCGGTCCCCTCGCCCCCGAGGGGCTCGACGGCCTCCTCGACCGGGTGCGGGAGGGGGCCCACCCGATCGCGGTGCCGGGCCGGCTGCCCGACCCGCGCGGCAGCGTGCCGCCCGGTATCACCTGGAAACCCGACGGCGACGGCGGCGGCATCGTGCTCGACGGTTCCGGCGGGCCGTTCGCCGCCGGGGTGGGGCCGGGCTCGCTGCTGGTCCCGGCCTCCGGCCCGGACGGGCCGTGCGTCGCGCTGGTGGACCTGCCGGCCGACGGGGTCGAGGTGCGCCCGCTGCGCGACCACGGCGGTGGAGCCGTCGCCGGAGCGGTGTTCGAACAGGCGCACGTGCCCGCGGGGTCCGTGGTGCTGCGGGGCCTCGCGGCGGAACAGGCGCTGGCCCGGGTGGGGCTGCGGGCGGCCGTGCACCAGGCGTCGCTGCTCGCCGGCATCACCGCCGCCGCGCTGACGGCCGTGGTGTCCCGGATCAGGAGCCGCCGGCAGTTCGGGCAGGCGCTGGTGAAGCACCAGGGGCCGCGGCTGCGTGTGGCCGGTCTGCTGGCACGGCTCGACGCGGTCCGCTGGGCCGTCGGGGACGCGGCCAAGGACCTCGACGAGAACCGGCTGACGTGCGGAGAGGCCGCCGGGCTCATCGCCCTGACCGCGGAGACCGCGCTGGACGTGACCCGGGACGCGGTCCACCTGCACGGCGCGTCGGGGCTGGTGCGCGACGGGCTCGTGGCCGGGTGCTACCGGCGGGCGGCCTGGGAGGCGCTGCGCTGCGGCCGGCCGACGCACCTGTGGGACATCGCCGCGCACGGTTCCTGAACGGGAAAGGACACGGCCCGGGGGGCTCCCGCAAGGACGGGAGCCCCCTGGTCCGGAGAAGCCCTCCGCCGGGTCAGCCGAGGTCGCGGCGCATCACCCAGCGGTACCGCTTGTCGCTCTTGGCCTCGGTCCGGCGCACCCGGCGGAAGCCGGACCGCTCGAACATCTCCATCGTGCCGACGTACGCCAGCGTCGGGTTGACCCGGCCGCCCTCGGGGTCCACCGGGTAGCCCTCGACGGCGGGGGCCCCGTTGGCCCGGGCGTGCGCCACCGCGCCGTCGAGCAGGCCGGTCGCGACGCCCCGGCCGCGGAACTCCTTGCGGACGACGAAGCAGGTCACGGACCACACCGGGGAGTCGTCGATCTCCGGGATCGTCTTCGAGGAGGTGAGGCGGTCCAGCTGTTTGCGGGGGGCCACGTTGCACCAGCCGGCCACCTGCCCGTCGAGGTAGCCGAGCACCCCGGGCGGCGGGTCGGCGGCCTCGACGAGGGAGCGCAGGTGGGCGCCCCGCTCGTCGGCGGACATCCGCCCGTAGTCGCCCGTGGTCAGCCGCCAGGCCATGCACCAGCAGGTGTGCGCGCTCTTCCGGGGCTGCAGGACCGCCTGCAGATCGTTCCATCGCTCGGCGGTCGCCGGCAGAACTTCCAGAGTCATCAGGCTACTTCGCTCTCTTTCCAGTGCTGTACGGGCTCCGCGTGCGCGGACCTGCCCGTTCCTCGGCCGCTGTCGGGGACAACGGCCGCCAGTACCTCGACGGCACGACGGCACGCCCGTCGTCCGGCGTCCAGGTGGGTGACCAGCCGGACCAGGTCCGGTCCGGGCGCGGTCACCAGTACGCCCTCCCGCGCCGCCCGTCTCACGACGTCCTCGGCGCCGGGCGTGTCGACGAGGACGATGTTTGTCTCGGGGGGCCGCACCGCGCAGCCCGCCTCCCGCAGGCCCGCCGCGAGCAGCGACGCGTGCTCGTGGTCCTCGGCGATGCGCTCCAGGTGGTGGTCCAGGGCGTGCAGGCCGGCGGCCGCCAGGATGCCCGCCTGCCGCATGCCGCCCCCCAGACCGTGCCGCAGCGACCGTGCGCGCGCCAGGTGGCCGGCGGCCATGAGCAGGACGGAGCCGACCGGTGCGCCCAGGCCCTTCGACAGGCACACCGCGAGCGTGTCCGCGACCGGTGCGCCGTACGCGGACAGGGGCGTGCCGGTCGCGGCGTGTGCGTTCCAGATGCGCGCGCCGTCGATGTGCACCGCCGTTCCCGAGCGTGCGGTCAGCCGCCGCACGGCGCGCAGGGTCTCCAGCGGGTACACCGAGCCGCCCGCCCTGGTGTGGGTCTGTTCGAGGGCCACGGCCCGGGTGCCGACGGTGTAGGCGTTGCCGGGGCGCAGGATCCGCTCCAGCGCCCCGGGGGACAGCAGTCCCCGCTCGCCGGACACGGTGCGCGTCTGGATGCCACCGTACCGGGCGGGTGAGCCCTCCTCGTGGGCGAGGATGTGCGCTTCGGCGTCGCAGACGATCTCCTGGCCGGGCGCGGTGAGCAGGCGCAGCGCGATCTGGTTGGCCATCACGCCCGACGGGACGAACAGCCCGGCCGGGAAGCCGAAGAGGTCCGCCACCCGCTCCTCCAGCGCGCGGACGGTGGGGTCCTCGCCGAACAGGTCGTCGCCGACCTCGGCGGTCGCCATCGCCCGGCGCATGGCGGGGGTGGGCCGCGTGACGGTGTCGCTGCGCAGATCGACGGGGAGCGTGGTCATGGGGTGGAGTCAGCTCCTCGGTCTCGGGGTTGCGGGGTGATGCCGCGGGCCGCGGCCCAGTCGAGCAGGGGGCGCACCAGTTCCCAGGTCTCGCGGACGAAGGCGGAGGCCCGGGCCGACCCGAGGGCGGGCCCAGGACCGAGCCGCCGGCCGGCGTCGATCCTGCGGTGGCGCAGCAGTTCCAGCCGTGGGTGGTCGGCCGGCACGCCGCGCGGCCGGGAGACGAGCCGGTCGCCGCCGATGGTGAAGCCCAGGCCGGTCAGCCGGCCGGTGAGGGCGGCCAGTTCCGCGCCGCCGTCCTCCTCCTGGACGGCGGCGCGGTAGCGGGCGACCTCGGCCGCGCCGTACGGGTAGTAGCGCCCTGAGGCGTACAGCCCGTCGCGGTCCAGGTGGACCCAGAAGCCCAGTGCGGGCAGCACGTCGAGCCAGGCGCCCTGGTACGTCTTGTACGGCGACTTGTCGTGGGACGTCCGGGTGTCGCGGACGGGGCCGAGCAGCCGCACCGCGCCGGGGTGGTGCGCGAAGTGGCCGGAGAGTTCGGCGGCGAGCTCCTCCATGGGGGCCCGCACGTCGCTCTCGTACACCGCGCGGTGGCGCAGCCGCCACGCCTGCTTGGTGTTGTCGGCGGCGAGGTCCTCGTACAGTCGCGGCGCCGAGGGCGGGAAACCGCTGAACGTCACGACAGGTACCCCGGCAGGGGGTAGCGGGCGCAGAGTTCGACGACGCGGGCCCGTGCCGTGGCGCGGGCCGCCGCGGGGAGCACGCCCGAGCCGGCCCGCAGTGCGTCGAGCACGTCGGCGACCAGGTCCGCGCACGCGGCGGCGGCGGCGCGGTCCATCCCGCGGGCCGCGAGGGTGTTGCTGCCCAGCCGCAGGCCGCTGGTGGTGCGCACGGGGGTGGTGTCCCCGGGGACGCGGTTGCGGTTGACGATGACGCCGCAGGACTCCAGGGCCTCCTCGGCAACGTCCCCGGTCAGTCCGGTGCCGCGCAGGTCGATGAGCACCATGTGGGTGTCGGTGCCACCGGTGACCAGGCGCATGCCGCGCTCCGTGAGCCGTTCGGCGATGGCCTGGGCGCCGTCGGCCAGCCGCTTGGCGAGTTCCGCGAAGTCGGGGCCCGCCACGTAGTCGAGGGCGCGGGCCTTGGCGGCCACCGACGCGAGGTCGGGGGTGCCCTGGGTGAAGGGGAACACCGCGCGGCGCATGGTTCCGGCGAGGGTGCCCCGCTCGGGCCCGGCCTTGCGGGCGTCGCGGCCGAGCAGGATGAGCCCGCCGCGCGGCCCGTACAGCTGTTTGTAGGTGCTGGTGGTGGTGATGTGGGCGTGGTCGATGGGGCTGGGGTGGAGTCCCGCGGCCACCAGGCCCGCGATGTGTGAGATGTCGGCGAGGAGGTAGGCGTTGGTCTCGTCCGCGATCTCCCGGAACCGGGCGAAGTCGATGCTGCGGGGGTAGGCGCTCGCGCCGCACACGATGAGTTTGGGCCGGTGGGCGAGGGCCAGTTCGCGGATCCGGTCGTAGTCGAGCAGCCCTTCCGGGGTGAGCCGGTAGCCCTTGGCGTCGTAGTAGCGGCCGCTGACCGAGGCGGGCGAGCCGTGGGTGAGGTGGCCGCCGCAGTCGAGGTCCAGGCCGAGCAGCGTGTCGCCGGGGCTGAGCAGCGCGGTGAGCACCGCGAGGTTGGCGGACGACCCCGAGTGCGGCTGGACGACGGCGTCCTGGGCGCCGAAGGCGGCGCAGGCCCGCTCGATCGCCAGCCGCTCGATCTCGTCGGCCACCCCGCAGCCCGCGTGGTAGCGGCCGCCGGGGTAGCCCTCGGCGGTGAGGTTTCCGAGGGTGCTGCCGCCGCAGGCGAGCACCGACGGGTCGGCGACGCTGGAGGCGGCCACCATCATCAGGGTGTTGTTCTGCCGCGCCGCCTCGCGGTCGAGCAGCTCGTACAGCGTGGCGTCGGTCTGCCGGAGCCGGGTGGCGGCGCGGCCGGCGAAGGTGACCGGGTCGGGGCCGTCCGGTCCGTCCGGTACGGGCGCGCCGGCCGGCAGACCGCGGTCCTCGGCCGGCGCGCCGATCGGCGCGGGCAGGGTGAACGTCATGGCTGTCCCCTCCTGGAGTAGATGGTTCGGCGGTGCGGTCGGTGCCGGTGCCGCGGGTGCGGACGGGTGACGTCAGCGCGGGCCGTTCCCGTCGCCGGCGCCGGCCGCCGCATCGGCCCCGTCCGCCGCGTCCGGCTCGTCCGGGGACAGTTCGCTGAGCGCCTCCGCGGCCGCCACCGCTCCGGCTCCGTGCTCCTCGTCGGCGGCGATCTTCGCCGCGAGTTCGGCGACGACCGGGGTGCGGAACACGGTCTTGACGGGCACCGGTACCCCCAGCAGCTCCTGGAGGAGGCCGGCCAGCCGGGTGCCGCTGAGCGAATCGCCGCCCAGCTTGAAGAAGTTGTCGGCGGGCCCCACGTGGTCGATACCGAGGATGTCGCCCACGGCCGCGCAGAGGACCAGTTCCAGCGCGTCACCCGGCCCGGCGTCCGCGTCCGCCGCTGCGGTGTCCTCGGCGGACTGCTGGGCGCCGGCGGTGGAGGCCAGCAGCAGGCGGTCGACCTTGCCGTTGCGGGTGAGCGGCAGCTCGTCCAGCACGGTGATCGCGGAGGGGACCATGTACGTCGGCAGCTGTTCGGAGAGCCGCGCCAGGATCTGCTCGCCCGAGCCGCCGGGTGCGGCGACGACGTAGGCGTGCAGCCGCCGGATGCCGTGGGCGCTGGCCGGTGCGACCACCACGGCGGACGCGACCTGCTCGTCCTGGCGCAGCGCGGCCTCGATCTCGCCGAGTTCGATGCGGTGGCCCTGGACCTTGACCTGGAAGTCGTCCCGGCCGAGGATCTCGATGCTGCCGTCGGCGAGGTAGCGGCCCAGGTCCCCGGTCAGGTAGGCCCGTTCACCGGTCTCCGGCAGGTGGATGAAACGGCTGCGGGTGCGCTCGTCGTCCCCCCAGTAGCCGAGCGCCAGGCCGACGTCACTGGCCACGGCCATCTCGCCGACGACGCCGAGCGGGCGCTCGTGGGCGGTGCCGTCCACGATGTAGTAGCGCTGGTTGGTGATGGGCGTGCCGTACGGGATGCTCGTCCACGCCGGGTCGACCTCGCCGATCGGCTGGAACAGCGACCAGCAGATGGTCTCCGTCGGGCCGCCCGATCCGACGACCTGGATCCGGGGGCTCTGCGCGCGCAGCCGGTCCGGCAGTGTCAGCGGGATCCAGTCGCCGGAGAGCACCGACAGCCGCAGCGACTCCAGCGGCCGGCCGCCGCCCCGCCGTTCGCGCACCTCCGCCTCGCCGACGAGCAGTTCCATCAGCACCGGCACGGAGTTCCACAGCGTAACGCCCTCCGCGGCGACCAGGTCGGCCCAGACGTCCGGTTCGGCGTGCGTGAAGGGCGGCGGGAGCACCACCGTGCCGCCCTGCGTCAGCACGCCGAACACGTCGTAGATCGAGGCGTCGAAGTGCAGCCCGGAGATGGCCAGCAGCCGGTCCGAGGCGTCGACCGCGAACCGCCGGGCGACGTCCTGGATCAGGTTGACCACGCCGATGTGGTCCACCATGACGCCCTTGGGCTCGCCCGTCGAGCCGGAGGTGAAGATGGTGTACGCCATGTCGGCGGGGGTCTGCGCGGTCGTGGGCCGGGTGGCGTCGCCCACCTCGAAGTCCTGGTCGACGCGGTAGCGCAGGGCGTTCGGCGGCCAGCCGATCCGCGTCTCCAGCGCGGACTGGGTGAGAATCTTGTCCACGCCCGCCTGGGCGAGCAGGCGGCGCAGCCGCTCCGGCGGCACCGAGGCGTCGAGCGGCAGATAGGCCGCGCCGGACGCCAGGATGCCGTACACCGCCGCGTACTGCTCCCAGCCCTTCTCCATCACGACGGCGATCAGCTCGCCGGGGCGCGCGCCGTGCTGCCGCAGCCGGTTCCCGATGCGCCAGGCGTAGGTCGCGAGTTCGGCGTAGGTGAGCCGGCGCGTGGCGTCGACGACGGCCTCTGCACCGGGCGTACGCGCGGCCTGCTCGGCGAACAGCTCGTGCAGCGTGGTGTACGGGATCTGTCCAGCCGTGTCGTTGATCCGGCGGCGCAGCTCGCGCTCGGCGGGCGGGATGAGGTCGAAGCGCCCGGTGTGCAGGCTGCCGGGGTCGTCGAGGAGCCGCTGGAGCAGGGCGGTGTAGGCGCCGAACGCGGCCTCGGTGAAGCCGGGGGCGAAGGCGCCGTCGACGTAGTCCCAGATGACGCGCAGCTCGCCGCCGAGCTCGCGCAACTGGACGTCCAGGGAGACCTGCGGGGTCTGGGAGATCGAGTAGACCTCCCGTCCCAGGTCGGTGACCGGCCGGCGGGCGGGGTAGTCGAGCAGGCTGGTGACGACCACGGGCATCCCGGCCTGGGCGCCGGCGCCGTGCAGCCGGGTCAGCTCGCGCAGCACCCGGACGCCGTTGAAGGCACCGTGCTCCATGTCGCGATGCAGCTGGTCGCGCAGCGCGTGCGTCCGGTCGAGGAAGGTGGCGCCGGAGCCGTCCGCGGTGAGCAGGACGGCGTTGGTGAAGTCGCCCAGGACGCCGTCGATGTCCTCGTGCACCCGGGGCCGCTGGAAGACGGGGTAGTTGAGGGTGAAGTCGGACTCCTCCGCCCAGCAGCGCACCACCTCGGCGAACGCGGCGGTGAGCAGCACCGACGGGGTCACGTCCGCCTCCCGCGCCAGCCGCTGGAACCGCTGCCAGTCGGCGGGCGGGAGGCGGTGCTCGTGCCGCTCGAAGCGGACCCCGCCCTCACGGCCGCCACCGGCGGGCAGGGAGGGGGCCGGCGGCAGCTGCGGCACCCGCTCCAGCCAGTAGTCGCGCGCCGCGCCGAAGGTGTCGGTGTGCGGCAGGGCGTCGGCGCGCCAGCGGGCGTACTCGGCGAACGTGATGCCGGGTGCGGGCAGCTCCGCCGACGGGTTGTCGTACAGGTCGATCAGGTCGGGGAAGAGGACCTGGAAGGCGCTGGACGCGTCGAGCACCTGGAGGTCGATGCCCAGGTGGATCCGGCTGGGGCTCCCCTCCCCCGGCAGCCGCACGATCCGCAGGTCGAACAGCGGCCAGCTGCCCACCGGGAACACCTGGTGGCTCATCTCCGTGCGCAGCTCGGCCAGCCGGCGCCCGGCGTCCGCCGGCTCGGCGTCCCGCAGGTCCACGACCGGTATGGCGTAGGCCGGGGGCTCCGCGAGGACGTGCTGCGTGCCGTCGGACCGGCCGACCGCGCGCAGCATGTCGTGGCGGGCGACGACGCGGCGCCAGGCCGTCGCGAAGCGCTCCGGGTCCAGGTCGTCGCGCTCCCACTCGAAGTAGCCGTAGCAGCCGATGCTGCCCAGCTCGACGCCCTCGCCCCGGCCGATCATCAGCGCCTGCTGGGTCTCGGTCATGGGGAAGGGCGCGGCGCAGGCGGCGCTGCCGGCGGGGCCGTGCAAGAGCTCGGTCATGGTCCAACTCCACTCGCAGTGACGTCGATTCATCGGGACGGGTGCTGCAGGGGCATCGCGCCGCGGGGCAGGGCGAGGCTAGGGCGGGCCGGTTAGCCGCCGGTTACGCTCCGCGGGGTCCGTCCTGCCGGTTCGCCCCTCGCCCGCCCGTCGGGCAGCGAGAGGGCGAACAGCCGTACCAGCGGGTGGAACAGGTAACAGGGACGGCCGTACTCGTCGGCGCCGCTGACCTCCAGCAGGGCCGCGTCCGCCATGGCCTCCAGCAGCAGTTCGGCGTCCCCCTCGGGCTGTCCGAGCAGTGCCGCCGCGTCCACCGCGGGGAACGGCCGGGGCCCCAGCCCGGCGAGGGCGGGAAAGACGCGGCGTGCCTCCGGCCGCAGGGCGCGCCAGGACGGCAGGAGCGCGCCGTGCACGTCCAGGTCGCCCGAGTGCAGTTCGCGCAGGCGGGTGGCGGGGTCGGCGAGCCGCCGGGCGAGCCGGTCCGGCGCGTAGTGCGGGCGTGCGGCGATGCGGGTGCCGACGATCCGCAGGGCCAGCGGAAGGCCGGCGCAGTGCTCCACGATGACGGCGGCAGCGCCGGGGGCGGCGGCCATCCGGTCCGGCCCCGCGGCGGCGGCCAGCAGGTCGAGCGCCGGTCCGTCCTCCAGCGGGTCCAGGGCCACGGTGTGCGCCCCGGCGACGGTGGGCAGCGCGGTGCGTCCGGTGACGAGGACCGCGGGCTCGGGGGTGTTGGGGAGCAGCGGTCCGAGCTGTGCGGCGCCCGCGGCGTTGTCCAGCAGGATGAGCAGCCTCCGGCCGCCGGTGCGCTCCCGGTAGAGGCGGACCAGTTCATCGGTGTCGCCGGCGGTGTCCGCCGCGGGTGACAGTCCGAGGGCCCTCAGCAGGTGGAGGAGCACCTGGCCGGCGGGCCGCTCCGTGCCGTCCGGGGCGCGCAGGTCGGCGTACAGCTGCCCGTCGGGGAAGTACCGCTTGCAGCGGTGGGCCGCGTGCACGGCCAGCGCGGTCTTGCCGACCCCGGCCATCCCGGTCACCAGGACCCGGCGCGGCCGGTCGGCGGTGGCGGCGTCCGGGGTGAGCGCCCGGTGGAGCAGACCGAGTTCGCGCTCCCGGCCGGTGAAGTCGACCGTGTCCGGGGGCAGCGTCGCCGGGACGCCGTGCGCCGCACCGCGCTCGTCGCGGTCACCGGACGCGGCCGGGGCGGGCCGCTGATCCGGCCGCGACGCCGGGTGCGCCGGGGGCCGTGTGCGGGGCAGGTGTACGAGCGAGCCGTCCAGCAGCGACCGGTAGGTGGCCTGCAGCTCCTCGCCCGGGTCCACGCCCAGCTCCTCGGCCAGCGCGGCCCGGCCGTGGTGGTACAGGTGGATCGCGTCGGCCTGGCGCCCGCTGCGGCACAGCGCGGTCATCAGCTGGCAGCGGATGCGCTCGCGCAGCGGGAACTCGGCCACCAGGCCGGTGAGTTCGGCGGTGATCCGCTCGTGCCGGCCGAGTGCCAGGTCGGCCGCGATCCGGTGCTCCAGGGTGGCGGCGCGGGCTTCCAGCAGAGAGGGCGCCTCGGTCTCCGCGAGGTGTTCGGTGGTGTTCGCCAGCGGCGGCCCGTTCCAGCGCGCCAGGGCGTCCCGGAGAAGATCGCCGGCCTTTTCGTGGTCCTGTGCGGACAGCGCTTCCCGCCCGGCGCGCGCCAGTTCCTCGAATTCGATCAGATCGACGGTGGAATTGCCTATGGCCATGGCATATCCGGGTGGCCTGCGGTCGATGAGTATGTCATCGCCAAGAATTTTCCGCAGGCGGGACACATAGGTGTAGAGCTGGGCGCTGACGGTCACCGGCGGCGCCCAGCCCCAGAGCAGGCGGCTCAGCCGGTCGTCGGAGACCACTTCGCCCCGGGCCAGCAGGAGTGCCGCGAGCACGGTGTGCAGCTTGGTTCCGGAGATCGGCACTCTGCGTCCACGGTCGCGCACCTCTACGGGCCCGAGCACTCGAAATTCCATGGCATCCCCGTTCGTGATTCATGCGAAGAATCTGCGAACGACGCTAGAGGGACCCGTTATTTCCTCGATATCGTGTCGGTTTCATGGGCGTCCCGGCGCATGAAATCGGTGGGACAAGGGATCGAAAGGAGCCGTCCCTACTGTCCGTTCGTACCGCAGCAAGCGGCAATACGGTCCACCGATGAGGGGGAATCGCTATGCGCAGCACTCGGACGGCGAAGCGGGCGACGATGGCCGGTCTGGTCGTACTGGCCGGACTCATGACGGGCGCCGGCGCCGGGCTCGGCACCACCGCGCACTCCGTCACGAACGCGGACGACATGCCCTGGGGGGTCGTCAGGCCGGTGGAGACGCCGGGCGCGTCGGACGACGACATGCCGTGGGGATGATTCCGGCACCTCCCGCCCCCGAGCCCACCCTCTCCGTGGAGGCCGTACGGGCGCCGGCCACGTCCGCGGGGCGCACCGCCGCGACCGCCCTGCCGGGCCGTCGGTCAGCCTGAGCCGTCCGCCAGCAGCAGGCGCAGCATTTGGGGCGTGAAGGATCGTTCCGTCCTGGTGCCGACCGCACCGCCGCCCTCCCCGGCCGCTCCGCCCACCGCGGTGATCAGCCGCATCACGCCGGCCCGCCAGGGCTGGGCCCCCACCTCCCCGAGCGCGGCGTAGGCCCGCTCGAACCTCTCCACCGCGGCCGCGTGGTCGCCACCGATCGCATCGACGCATCCGAGGTCCGTCTCGACCCGCGCGTACAGGAAGCGGTCGGCCAGCTCCTCAGTGATCTCCAGGGCCTGCTTCAGCGTGCGTCCGGCCGCCGGGAGCAGGCCCTGGCTCCACTGCGTCTCGCCGAGCCCGCGCAGGCCGTGGGCCTCGCCGACCCGGTCGCCCTCCTTGCGGGACAGCTGCAGCACCTCGTGGAAGGTCCCGGCGGCCTGGTCGAATTCCCCCGCGCGCAGCCGCACCTCGGCGAGCCGGTACAGGCTCTGGGTCTCCGCCCGGACCGACCCGGCGCGCCGGCTCAGCTCCACCGCCTCCACGGCCAGCGGCAGCGCCCGCTCCACCTGCCCGCGGTCGAGCTCGATCTGGGCGAGGTAGCCCAGCAGATGGGCCTGGTTGCCGGTGTCCCCCGCCGCGGAGAACCCTTCCAGCGCCGCCCGGCAGTGCTCCAGCGCCCGGTCCCAGTCGCCCTGGAACCGGGCGCACATGGCGAGGTTCCGCTGGGCGAGCGCCGCGCCGTGGACGTCGTCCGTCTCCCGCAGCAGCCGCAGGGCGGCCATGTTCCACCCCTCGGCCAGCTCGTAGCGCCGCTGGTAGATGGCGAGCGAGCCGAGCAGCCGCAGCATCGTGGCCTCGCCGGACCGGTCACCGGTACGGCGGGCCGACGACAGCGACGCCTCGGCGCACCGCTGCCAGTCCTCCAGGTAGTTGCGGGTCTCGAAGTGGGGCACCGCGCTCTCGGTCAGGGCGCAGGCGTACCGGACCCGGCCGGTCTCGGCCGCGTGCACCACCACGTCGGTGACGGCGGCGCGCTCGGAATCGAACCAGTCCAGCGGGGACGCCAGCAGCTCGTCCGCCGCGCCCCGCAGGAAGCCGGGGGCGGGCTCCGGGGGCCGGCCGACCGGGAACTCCCGCCCGTCCAGGCGCCGGTGGGCCTCCTCGGCGAGCCAGAGCCAGGCACCGAAGGCACGCTCCAGCGCGGCGTCGCACTCCTCCTCCGTCTCGTCCGCCTCCGCTCGTTCACGGGCGAACAGCTGGAGCAGGTCCTGGAACCGGTAGCGGGCCGCCCGGCCCGGCACCGGGTCGACCGCCTCCAGCAGCTGGGCGTCGACCAGCTGGTCGAGCAGTTCCTCCGCGTGCCACAGGTCGGTGTCCACGGTGGCCGCGGCGACCCAGGCCGCGAAGTCGGCGGTCCGCAGCAGCCCGAGCCTGCGGTACATGCGGGCGGCGTCCGGGGTCAGGTCGCGGTACGTCAGGCGGAAGCCCGCCCGCACCCCGCCCTCCTCCGGGCTCAGTTCGTCCAGCCTCCGCCGCTGGTCGCGCAGCCGCTCCACCAGCCCCCGTACGCTCAGGCCGGGCTTGGCGGCCAGCCGGGCCCCGGCGATCCGCAGCGCGAGCGGCAGGCAGTCGCACAGCGCGCTGAGCTGTTCCAGGGCCACCGGGTCGCTGCCGAAGCGGTCCGCACCGGCGATCTTGGTGAGCAGGGTGGTGGCCTCGGAGGGCGGCAGGACCCGCAGCCGGATGCGCAGATTGGTGTAGTCGCCGGTGACGTCGTCGAGGGCCTCCCGGCCGGTGGCCAGGACGACGCTGCGGCCGCCGCCCGGCAGCAAGGGTCTGAGCTGGGCGAACGACCGCACGTTGTCGAGGAGGATCAGCATTCTCCGGGTGCTCAGCAGACTGCGGAAGAGCGCCGCCCGCTCGTCGGGCTCCTCCGGGATCTGCGGGGCGGGCATCCCGAGGGCGCGCAGGAAGCGGTCGAGTACGGCGGACGGGGAGACCGGCGGGTTCTCCTCGTCGTAGCCGCGCAGGTCGGCGAAGAGCTGGCCGTCGGGGAAGCGTTCGGCGGCCTGGCTCGCCCAGTGGACCGCGAGCGCGGTCTTGCCCACGCCGCCCACGCCCACGATCGTCGCCACGGCGGGGGCGTGCGGGTGGTACGGCTCCCTCAGCAGCCGGTCGAGGGAGGCCAGCTCCTGCTGCCGGCCGGTGAAGCGGCGTACGTCCGCGGGGAGTTGGGCGGGCACCGTCTGGACCGTGACCGATGCCGCCGCCGCCGCGGCGGGCGGGCGGGTCAGCTCCGGCGAGTCGTGCAGGATCAGATCGTGCAGCTGTTGGAGGGGCGGGCCGGGTTCGATGCCCAGCTCCTCGTTCAGCAGCCGGCGGCCCTGCCGGAAGACCTCCAGTGCCTCGGCGCGCTGCCCGGAGCGGTACAGCGCCAGCATCAGGTGCTCGCGCGACTGCTCCCGCAGCGGGTGCCGGGCCACCAGTTCGCCGAGCTCGCCGGTGAGCGCCCGGTGCCGCCCCAGCTCCAGCATCAGGCCGGCGCGCTCCTCGATCAGGTCGAGGCGGAGTTGTTCGAGCCGGGCCGCCTCGGCTTCGATGCGTTCCCCGCCGAGTTCGTCGAGGGCCGCGCCCCGCCACTTGCTGAGCGCCTCCTCCAGCAGCGTGCAGGCCTCCTCGGTCCGCCCCAGCCGGGCGGCGTCCCGGCCGCGTTCGGCCTGGTGCAGGAACTCCACGACGTCGACGCGGTGATCGCCGCGGGCGAGGACGTAGCCGGGCGGGGAGGTGAGCAGCAGTTCGCTCTCCCCCGCCTCCTTGAACGTCTTGCGCAGGGTCGCCACGCAGATGGCGATCTGGTTGCGGGCGGTCGCCGGGGGCGATGCGGGCCACACCGCGTCGACGAGCGTGTCGACGGACACGATCCGGTCGGCCGAGAGGAGCAGCATCGCGAGGACGGTGGACTGCCGTCTTCCCTTGATGCGGAGCGGGACCCCGTCGGCCTGGACGAGCAGGGGGCCCAGCAATCTGAAAACCAGCTGATTCAACGGTCCCCCCGGACTGCAACCTGAGTCAGGTCGGTAACGGTACAACAAGGAAGGAGTGCCGCCCGGACACCAACCGACGGGCCACCGGGGCGGGTTCGCGCCGCGTGCGGTCGCCGGGTCGGGGGCGGCCACCGGCGGCGTGCCCGTTCGCCCGCCTCAGGACGGCAGGTGCGGGGCGACGGTGCACAACGCGCGCGACAGCTCGCGCAGCGCCTCGGTGGTGCGGTGGAGTGCGTCCTCGCCGCCCAGCTCCCCGCACAACTGCCGGGCCAGTTCGGCGTGACCGGGGCCGGCCCCGCGCAGCGCCGCCTCCCCCCGCTCGGTGGCCGCCAGCAGCCGGGCGCGCCGGTGGGCGGGGTTGTCGCGGTAGACGGCGAGCCCCTGCGCCACCAGGAGGTCGGCGAGTCGCTGCACGCTCTGCCGGGTGGTGCCGAGCATCCGGGCGACGCCGGACACGGACTGCGGGCCCGCCCCCACCGCGTGGAGGACCTGCCACTGGGCGGCGCTCAGTCCGGACGGCTGCGCCACGTCGCCCAGCAGGGCCATGAACCGGCCGTTCAGATGGAGCACGGCCAGGGCGGAGCGGCTGAGGGCGTCGACGGCGCTCGTACCGCCGCGGGCCTCCCCACCGGATGTCGCGACACGCACCACGGCCCCCTCCACCGGACATCGACACACGGATCGCCCGCGCGTCCCTCATGCTGCGCTTCTCGGCCACGCGTTGCTGCACCGTACAGGTGACCGACACCACTGTCCATGATGTCGTCCATGAGCGGAATGAGCGGTACCGCCTACGGGCGGCACACCGTGAACCGCGGCCCCCGGACCGGGGTGCCGCGGTTCACCGGCCGGCGTCGTTGGGGTGCTCCGGCAGCGGCGGTGAGAAGACCACCTTGCCGTCCTTCCAGCGCACCCGGTACGCGCGCTCGCCGCCGGAGTGGCAGCACTGCGGATCGGTCCGCAGGAACTGCGGGTACGAGAGGGTGACCGTCTTCCCGTCCTGGCTCGTGATGGCGGAGGAGCGCACCCCGGTCGCGTCGTTGCCGGCGTATTCGTTGCCGTGGAAGAAGAACACGGAGACGCAGTGGCCGTCGACGCTGCCGGTGCAGTGCGCGTGGATCGCGCGGAGGGGTCCGCGCAGGCCCTTGAGGGTGGCGGGATCGGTGTCGGCCGTGAAGCCGAGGCGCTTGATGCGGAGCACCGCACGGTCGGCGTCGAAGGGTTCCGTCCCGTCCCCCGAGGGCTTCGCCGAGGGGTCCGCGGTTTCCCACAAGGAGACCGACGGGCGCGCGGCGGGAGGGACGCCGTCCTCGGCCGCCCCGCACGCCGTCACCGTCATCGTCATCGTCATCGCCAGCAGGCAGAGCAACGCCGCGACGGCAGGGGTTCCTAAGCGTTGTCGCATGCCGTCACCCCCAGCAGAGCCCGCTCCAGCATTCCGTAGCGCACCGTGATCAGATCCTCCCGTGAGATGTTGCGGGTGACGCGTGAGCAGAGTCCGGCGGCCCAGGCGCCGGCGGACGTCTCCCTGAGCCGGAAGGTCGCCACCGTCGCCCAGGCGGTGGGCAGCGGCGTGCTCAGCAGCAGGCGCTCGCCGTCGGGCGACGGCACGACGGCCCGTACCCGGGCGGCATCCGGGATGCGGATCCGGGCGGTGAGGCCGCCGGGCCCGAACCGCTCCACCGCGCCCGGCCGGACGCTGACGACCTCGCCGGTCCCGTGCAGGAACGACGTCGTACGGGCGGAGCCGGCCGGGACGGCCGCTTCTCGGCGTCCGCCGTCCGCCTGCCACACCTCCGCGCTGCCGTCCTTGCCGGCCAGCAGCAGGCGCCGGCCGTCGTCGCTGAACCGCACCGCGTCCCGGTCGGCGAGCGGTGCGCGGAACCCCGGTACCAGCACGGCGAGCCGGCGCCGGTCCGGCAGGTCCCAGACCTCCACGCCCCGCAGGTCCGGAGTCGTCACGGCGATCCGCTCCGCCGCCGGGTCGACCGCGAGAGAGGTCGCGTACCGCCGCCGGTCGGCCTCCGCGTCCTCACGGAACAGCAGCGCCCCGCCCACCTGCCGGCCGGTCGTGGTGTCCCACTGCGAGACGGCGCCTCCCGCCAGGGCGACGAGGCGGCCGCGGCGGGTGAACCCCAGCCCGCCGAGCCCGACGTCGTGGGGCGGCGACCCGGGGAGCGCGTCGATGCGCACCCGCCGCAGCACCTGGAGCGACGGCAGGCGGTAGAGGGTCACCGAGCGGTCCGCCATCTCCCGTACGGCCAGGGTGCGTTCACCGGCGTCGAAGGCCACCCACGCGCGCGTCGTGTACCCGCCGGGGCCGACGGCCGCGATCCGGCGCCCGGTCGCGGGGTCCCACAGCGCGACCGCCGCGCCGACGCCCACCGTGACCAGATGGCGGCCGGAAGGGGAGAAGTGCGCGGCGTCCGCGTCGTCCCCGCCCAGGTCCGCGTCGCCCCAGACGGACATCCTTGCGGTGTCGAGGGAGCCGGGCGCCGGAGCGGTGGTGAGCAGCACGTCCGTGCCGCGGGCGAACGCGATGCGCCGGCTCGCGGCCGCCGGCGAGTAGCGGGTGAAACGCCCCTGGGGGCCGTCCTCGGCCAGTGCGGTGAGGGGCTGTCCGGTCGCCCTGTCGTGCACGGTCACCGTGCCCTCGTCCCGGGTGAGCACCAGCCGGTCGGAGACACCGGCCAGCTCGCTCCGCGTGGTGCACGGGAGGCTCGGGAAGAGGCCGGCGCCCGGCTCGCGGCCGGCGACGTCGGACAGCCGCCACCTGCCGTCCGCACATTCCGCCCTGACGGGGCGCGGCCCGGGGGCGAACCCCGGCTCGTGGAGGCCCGGAGCGGAGGAGAGACGGCCGGTGCGCGTGTCCCAGGCCCCGTCGCTCAGCGGGTCGGAGGCCACGACGTGCGTGCCGTCGGCGGTGAAGGCGAAACCGCTCACCGGGCGCTCGTCGAGAGCTTCCAGGGACACGGGGCGGGCCGCGGGCCGGTCGAGGTCCCACACCTGCGCGGTGTCGTCCTGCGGGGGGTGCACCAGCAGTCGGCGTCCCGTGCGGTCGAAGCGCAGTTCGTCCACCGCCTGGAGGGTGCTGGCGGTGCTGGGCACGGATCGCAGGGTCAGCAGGGTCCTGCCGGTGCGCAGGTCCCGGACGGTGACCCGGTTGCCGTCGCGGCCCAGCGCCAGCCGGGTGCCGTCGGGACTGACCGCGACGGCCGAGACACCGTCCGCATCGAGGATCGGCGAGGGTCCGCCGGCCGCTCCGGTCCCCGGGCGATCGCCGCCGGGCTCGGCGGGGCCGTCCACGCCCGGGCTCTCGCCGGGTGCGCGCCACACCGTCACCCGCCCGGCGACGGTGCGTACCGCGACGATCCGGCCGGAGTCGTCCAGCGCCGTCTGCGCGACCGTCCCTCCGGCGGGCAGGACGGCGTCGTACGGGGCGTCGGCCAGGTACCGGGCGAAGAGGTTGTCGCGGGCCTGCTGGGTGGGCGCGGTGCGCCAGGCGGCGACGGACAGCAGGGCGGCCCTCTCGCGATCGGAGTCCGCCTCCCGCTGCGCCTGATGCACGAGCCCGGCCGAGAGTTCGGCCGCCTTGCTGTCGCGCACCGACTGCAGGCCGGCTCCGGCCAGGGTCCCCAGCACCGCCGCCACCGCCGTCCCCACGACGGCCCTGCGGGCCCACCGGCGCCGGCGGCGCTCCAGACCGGCGTGCAGGTAGGCGCGTTCGCCCTCGGGGATGTCGTGCGAACGGTCGAGCAGCCACTGCCGTGCCTGCCCGAGTTCGGAGCCGCGCATCAGCAGGGCGTGGTCGCGGCCGCTGTGCTCCCAGCGCGCGATCCGCTCGCGCAGGTGCTCCTGCCAGCTCCGGAAGCTCCGGTCCTCGTCGACCCAGGAACGCAGGGCGGGCCAGTGCTCCAGCAGGGCCTCGTGGGCGAGCGCGACCGTCTCGGCGCCGTCAGGAGCACGGTCGAGGTGCACCAGGCGCTGGAAGGCCAGCTGCTGGGCGGCCTGCCAGCAGGCGGGCGGCAGGTCCCGGCGGCGCGCGGTGCGTCCGGTGTCGACCGGGCGGTCGAGACCGCCGTCGCCGGGGCGGACGAGCTGGACGAACAGCCGCCGCACGTCCTCGCGTACGTCGCCCAGCCGTTCCCTGACGACCCGTTCCGCGTGGGTCGCCAGGGCGCCCGCGACCCCTCCGATCTCCTCGTAGGCGGCGTGGCCGAGGACGCCCCGGCGCTGGCGTTCCCACAGCAGGGAGAGGGCGAAGGCGAGGAGCGGCAGCGCACCGGGGCTGCGGCCCGCGTCCGCCACCAGCCGCTCCGGAAGCCTGTCCTCGAACCGTACGGCGCCGTGGAAGGCCGCGACCGGGGAGAGCACCACGTCCCGCAGCCGGTCCTCGCCCAGCCGGTCGACGAGCACGGGCGACGATTCGCACACCCGCTCGAGGAGGGGGAAGCGCCGCATCGCTTTGAGGAAGTCCAGCCGCAGGCCGAAGACCAACCGCACCAGCGGCCCGCCGTCGGCGGCGCGCCACCCGGTCATGGCCACGACCTGTTCGACCAATCTGTCGGCCGCTTCCGGCGAGCAGCGGAACAACACCTCGAACTGGTCGATCATCAGCAGCAGTTGGGTGGTGCCCGCCCGGGTGAGCAGCGCCTTGACGGCGGGTGCGGCCGCTCCGTCCCGCAGCCGTCCGGCGAGCCGCTCCAGCCGCTCGACCGGCTCGGCCGCCTCGGCTTCTTCAGCGGCCCCGCCCGGTGCAGCCGGCCCGGTCGGCGCGTCGAGCAGTGGCAGCAGGGCGGAGGCGAGCATGTGCTCCGCCGGGAGGGTGGGGTCGGGGACCAGCGAGGCGATGCTGTAGTCAACGCGCCTGCGCAGTGCGGGGACGAGACCGGCGTGCAGGAGCGAGGATTTGCCGACCCCGGACACACCGATCACGGGGACGATCGACGACGTGGTGACCGCCTCGGTCAGCGACGTGATCTGCTCGGGCCGCCCGAAGTAGTGGGCGGCGTCCTGTTCACGGTACGGCTCCAGCCCGCGGAACGGTGACGCCAGGGCGGCGTGGCGGCGCAGGACGGGGTGCGTGCCGAGGAGGACCTCGGCGGTGATGGCGTAGGCCGCCCGCTGGAGGAACCGTCCGTCGGTCGCGACGACCATGCCCACCGCGCCCTGGTAGCGGTCGTCCCACAGCGGCGTGCCGCTGAAGCCCTGCCGGATCTCGCAGGCGCTGGTGCTCTCGAACTGCAGCCAGCCCCGCCCGCGGTCGTCCACGATCGTGCCGAGCGACCAGACGCCCGCGTCGTCGCCGGCCGGGAAGCCGAAGGCCCGGAAAGGGTGGCCGCGGACCGTCTCCACGTCCAGCAGCCGCACGGGGCCCGCACCGGGCGGCGGCTCCTCGTCCAGGGTGAGGAGCGCCATGTCGCCCGAGTGGTCCTCCCCCACGGGTACGTGCGTGACGAGCCGGGCGGTCTGCCGCCGTACGGCCGCCCCGGTGAGAGGGAAGTCCAGATCGATGGTGAAGCCCGCCGGGAGCGGGGTGCCTTCGGGCTCCCCGGCGACGGCCGACACGACGTGCGCGCAGGTGAGCACGGTCCTCGGGCCGACGAGGAACCCGGCGCCCTGCGGTGCGGCCCACGCGCCGCGCGACCAGATGCGGGCGATCCCGGGGTTGGGCACGGGTCCGGGCACCGGCGGTCTCCTCGTGCCCTCAGCCCGTCGGGGAGCCGTCGCGCGCGGCCGCGAGCCGGGTCACGGGCACGGCCTCCGGTTCCTGCCGGTCCCACTCCAGGGTGAGGGTGAGCGACCCCTCACCGGCGGTCTTGGCGAGGAAGACGCCCGCCTCCGCCGACAGCTTCAGTCCGAGTTCCAGCGTGATCCGGTCCGGTTGCCGCGGCAGGCCGGCCACCTTGCCGAGGACCGCGTGCGCCGCTTCCCGCACGCTCTCCAGTCCCCGCTCCAGCGTCTGCGTCGCCTCGGTCACCATCCCGCCGGGCCTGGACACCCTCACCACCGCCTGCGGCCCGTCGTCGACCTCGACCAGCACGGATCCGCCGCTCTCCAGTGGCACCCTGAGCAAATCAGGCATGACTCCCCCGTCCCGCCACGTAACGCGATGCAATGCGCGGAACTCTAGCGGCGGCACGGAGCGCCCGTGACCGGATCGCTCATTCGTGGTGCGGCCGGTCGGACAGCGGCCGGTCGGTGGCCCGTGCCGGGCCGGCCCGCGGGGTCCCGTCCCCCGTACGGGTGGCATCGCCGCCAGGACGTTCCCGGCGGCCCCGGGTGGGCCGTTGAGCGGGTGATCTGATCTTGCACGGCGGCCGTGCCGTCTGCCGAGGACTGGAGCTTGTGATGGGGATCGAGACGGGTGTCACGCCGGCGCGGGGCGCACACATCGCCGTGTTCAACGTGCCGATGGCCGGGCACGTGATGCCGACCCTGGGCGTGGTACGGGAGTTGGTGCAGCGCGGGCACCGGGTGAGGTACGCGGTGACGCCCGGGTTCGAGGGCCAGGTGCGTGCGGCCGGCGCCGAGCCCGTGCTGTACGAGGCACCGCCGCAGGGCGAGGCGCCGGAGGACATGGTCCTCGGCGTGACGCAGGTCCTGGGGGTGAACCTGGGCGCACTGCCCCGGCTGGAGGAGGCGTTCTCCGGGGACCGGCCGGACGTGGTGCTGCACGACGTGTACGCGTGGACCGGTCCGCTGCTGGCGGCGCGGTGGGGGGTGCCGGCGGTTCAGCTGGCTCCGACGCACATCCCGTACGAAGGGCTGGTGCAGGAGTTCTTCGGGCTGGCGGACATCTCCGCCATTCCCGGCTTTCCCCAACTCGCCGAAGCACTGGCCGACTTCGGCGTCCCCGGCGGGGTGCACACGCTGACGCTCGCGCCGCCCCGGTGCATCGCCTTCCTCACGAAGTCGTTCCAGCGGCGGGCGGAGACGGTGAAGGCGGGGCAGGCGCACTGGGTGGGCCCGGTGATCGGGGACCGGTCCTTCCAGGGGTCGTGGCACGCCCCGGCCGGTGCCGGCACGGTGGTGTACGTGTCGCTGGGCTCGCAGTTCAACCGGCGGCCGGAGTTCTACCGGACGTGTGTGGAGGCCCTCGCCGGCTCGGGCCGGCACGTCGTGCTGAGCGTCGGCGAGCAGGTCGCCGAGGCGGGACTCGGACCGGTGCCGGAGGGGGTGGAGGTCCACGCGGCCGTGCCGCAGATGGACGTCCTGTCGGCGGCCTCCGTGTTCGTGACGCACGGGGGCATGGGCAGTGTGATGGAGGCGCTGTCCCTGGGCGTACCGATGGTGGTGGTGCCGCAGATGGCGGAGCAGCGGGTCAACGCCGAGCAGGTCGAGCGGCTCGGGCTGGGGGTGCATCTGCCCCGGGAGCGCGCCACCGCCGAGGCGTTGCGGCAGGCGGTGCTCGCCGTCGGGTCGGACGAGCGCATGGCCGCCGCGGTGGCGGGGATGCGGCAGGAGGTGCGCGCCGCCGGGGGTGCGGAGGCCGCGGCGCAGGTGGTGGAGAAGGTGCTGGCCGACCGTCCGAACGCGGCGTGTTGAGCCGCGGGGTGCCGGGCGGGGGAAGGGGCGGCCGGCTGGGTGCGGTGGTCGCGGCCGCCGTGCTCGCCGGTCTGCCGGGCACGGCCCCCGGCGTGGCCGCGCCCGGCCCACCCGCCGGACCGGTGGCGGGCGGAGCGGCGCGGGCCGGCGCACCGCACGCGCTGGACGTCGTGGTGCGGAAGGCCACGGTGCCCGGTGCGGACGGGACGCGGTTGGCGGCGAGAGTGTACGAACCGGCCGCGCAGGGTCCCTTCCCGCTGGTCGTCGTGCCCGGGCCGTGGATCTCCCTGCCGCTGGACCACGTGACGCGTACGGGCTACTACCGGGCGCTCGCCGCGGCCGGTTACGTCGTGGTGGCCTACGACCCCCGGGGGTTCCGCGGGTCCGGCGGCACCGCGGATCTGGGCGGTCCCGCGGATGCGGCGGACCTGTCCCGTGCCGTGGACTGGGCGCTGGAGCACACCGCCGCCGACGCGCGGCGTATCGGTGCCCTCGGCGCCTCCTACGGTGCCGTGATCGCGCTGAACGGCGCCGCGCGGGACACGCGGATCCGTGCCGTGGTGTCGTTCTCCGGGTGGGCCCGGCTGTCCGACGGCTTCCGTGTCAACGGCACCCGCGTGACGGGTGTCCTGCGGTTCCAGGAACTCTTCGGGCGGGTGGACGGGCGGTACGGCCCGGACGTGGAGCGGGCGTTCGACCGGGCGGCGGCCGGGGAACTGGACGAGTCGGCGCCCTGGGTGCGCGAGCGGTCACCGCTCACGCACGTGGACGGCCTGAACCGCAACGGGACGGCGGTCCTCATGGTGGGCGAGTGGGACGATCCGCTCGTCCCCGCCGGAGGGACCGGCGCCCTTCTCGACCTGCTCACCGGCCCCCGGCAGCTGCGCATGTACCGGGGCGGCCACTCCGACAGCCACACCGCCGCCACGGGCGTGGTGGCCAGGCCCCCGGTCTGGGAGCGGGCGGCGGACTGGCTGGACCGGCATGTGCGGGACCGCGGCCGGAGGGCTCCGGGGCAGCGTTCGACACCGCCGGTCGTGCTGCAGCCGCGGACGGGCGGTCCCCTGGAGGAGTACGCCGGCTGGAGTGCCCTGCAGGAGGCGGCCCGGCCGGTACCGCTGGAGCCGGGGCCCGGGGCCGGAGCCCTGGTGGGCGGGCTCGCCTCGGCTGCCGAATCCGGTCCGTTCCCCCTTGCCGGCCCGCTGGACTCCGCCGGCGTACCCGCGGTGACGGCCTGGCCGCTGCTCGCTCCCCCGGCCGCGGTCGCCTCCCTCGGCGCGCCCCTGTCGGGGGCCGCCGCACTGCGCGGTCACGCCCTGCTGGACGGGGTGCTGGTGCCCGGCAGCGCCGACGGAACCGTCATCGGCCACCTCTACGACGTCGGTCCGCTGGGGTCGGCGCGGCTGCTGGCGCACGCACCGTACACCTTCCGCGGGCGGATCCCGGGTACGGCGCATCGGTTCACCCTGCGGCTGCCCGCCACCGCGTGGGACGTTCCCGCCGGGCACCGCCTGGGCGTGGTGTTCGACACCGTCGACCACCGTTACACCGGTGAGCACCCGGTCGGTGCCGTCATCGAGGTGGTGCCGTCGTCGTTGCGGCTGACCGCCCCGCTGACCGGCGTCCGCCGGCGGTGAGACGCTCCCGTGCCGTACGGCGCTCTCCAGGAGCACCGGACGGCACGGGACCTGTGCGGCGGCGGGTCAGGTGGTGGTCGGCGTCAGGGCCGAGGGGCTCGTCCCCGGCTCCTGCTGCGGTGCGGGGACATAGCGGCGCATCAGCACCCGGCCGGTGCACTGGGCGGGGATGAAGCAGGCTCCGGGCTCCCGGGTGACGTGGCGGGACGCGCGGTGCGGGTCCGTGAACGTCCCGTCCGCCGGCTCGCCCGGTACCGGGGGCGTCCCGACCGGGACAAGTCCGGCCGCGGCGCGCACGGCGACCGCCGCCCGCCGTTGGTACAGCAGGTAGCCGTCGGCGTTGGGGTGGAACCCGTCGGCGCAGTAGAGCAGTTCGGGCCGTTGCCGGAAGGCGTCCGTGGTCAGGGACACCACCACCGCCCCGGTTGACAGCGCCACGGCGGCCTGGCGGCGCGCCAGCACCCGGGACCGTGCGCTCGCCAGCCGCCGCACGCTGCGGCGCAGCGCCGGGGCCGCCCCGATGTCCGCGCACGAACCGACCACGACCTGCCATCCGGCGGTCCGCAACTGCCGTACGTAGCGGCCGAGGTGGGCTGCCGGGCGGCGCAGACCGGCCGGCAGCATCACGTCGTTGCCGCCGACCAGGACGACCGCCACGCCCCGGTCGGGTCGCAGCACGACCTCGCGGACCTGGCGGGCCATGCCCGCCGTGGTCACCCCCGCCCGGGCCGGCACCGTGAGCTCCACCGCGCACCCCAGGTGTGCCACCAGGTCGCCGGCCAGCCGGGCCCCGTTCGTCTCGTCGCGCTCGCGGACCCCCACCGTCACCGCGGAGGAATCGCCCAGGATCACCAGCGGCAGCGCGGGGCCGTCCGGGGGCCCGTAACGGCCGGCGGGTGAGGGGACTTCCCTGCCGTCCCACAACCGGCCCCGCACCACCAGCGACGCGTAGGCACGCACCATGGAGCGCAGCATCCTGCGCCGAACCGACCTCCACCAACACCTGGTGACACGCACCACGAGACTCCGTTCACGAGACCACGCACCAACACCCCTGACCGGGGGGCCTCCTCGCCCTTCGGGGCGGGGGCAGAGCGACGGCGGAGCACGACTGCCACGCCGGATATCCAGTGAACGATCAAGATCCGCCACAGGCACGCGCCGCGCGCACATTCCACACCCGCCGACGGGCCGAATGCCCGGCGCGCACCGGCAGTTGGGGCGCGTCGCGGCGCGGCGGTCAGCAGCCGTCCGGTGCGTCCGGCTCCCCGGTACACCGGCTGGACGGGCCGCCCGCGGGGCGGCGGACGGCCGGACGCCGGGGTCACGCCTCGTGCCGGGGCTCCGCCTTGCCGCGCAGGAAGATGACCGCCACCAGGGCGAGCCCCACCACGCCGCCGAGGAGCTGGGCGGCGATGAAGCCGGGGAGGGAAGCGGGGGCGATGCCGGCGAAGGTGTCGGTGAACGCCCGCCCGATGCTCACCGCGGGGTTGGCGAACGACGTCGACGAGGTGAACCAGTAGGCCGCACCGATGTACGAGGCGACCGCGACCGGCGCGAAGCGCAACCGGTCGGTCCGGGCGAGGCCGAAGATCAGCAGGATCAGCCCGGCCGTGGCGACGACCTCGCCGAGCAGCAGGTTCCCGGCGGACCGGTCATGGGAGGACCACTGGACCAGCGGGCGGCCGAACATCGCGTCGGCCAGCACGGCGCCCGCGATGGCACCGGCCACCTGGGCCGGGACGTACGCCGCCGCGTCGCGGGCGGTGACTCCCGCGCCGCCGCGGCGGGCGGTCCACCACTCGGCGAGGGTCACGACCGGGTTGAAGTGCGCACCCGAGACCGGGCCGAGCAGGGCGATCAGCACCCCGAGGCCGAAGACCGTGGCGGTGGAGTTGGCGAGCAGTTGCAGTGCCACGTCGTCCGTCAGCCCGGTCGCCTGGATCCCCGAGCCGACGACGACCGCCACCAGGGCGGCGGTGCCCACCAGCTCGGCCGTCGCCCGCGCGACCAGGGGCGCGCGGGGCGGGGTCGCGCCGGGGGCGGGCTGCGGCCCGGCGGATGCCGCGCCGGGCTCATCGGTGGTGGTCGCGGGTACGGCCTCGGCGGTGCTCAACGGGACTCCTCGGGCAGGGCTGGCGGCGGGGACGGGGCGCCCCGGTCAGGGGCAGGCGCGCTTGGTGTCGTTCTCCACGGTGGCGCGGGCCGTGGCGGCGAGCTCCGCGAAGGACCCTGCGAGGCCGTCGATGACGTCCGGCCGCAGTCGGTAGTAGGTGAAACGGCCGCAGGGCTCGGTCTCCACCACGCCCGCCTCGCGCAGCACCCGCAGATGGTTGGACAGGTTCGTCTGGCGGGCGCCGGTCTCCTCCACGAGGTGGGTGGTGCAGAGGGTCTCACGGGCCAGCAGGGTCACGATCCGGAGCCTCAGCGGGTCGGCGAGGACCCGGATCAGCTCAGTGTCGACTGACGTCATCATGTACTGATACTTTCACATCAGTGGTGGCTGACACCATCGCGCGCTGATGGCAGACATCCGCGCCGCCCGCGCTTCCCCGCTCCCCTCCCCCGCCGCTCCGAGCAAGAGAGACCTCGATGTCCGACAAGCCCTCCGTGCTGTTCGTCTGTGTCCACAACGCCGGCCGGTCCCAGATGGCCGCCGCCTGGCTGACCCACCTGGCCGGGGACCGTGTCGAGGTCCGCTCGGCCGGCTCCGCACCCGCCGAGCACGTGAACCCGGCGGCCGTCGAGGCCATGCGCGAGGTGGGCATCGACATGTCCGCCGAGACCCCGAAGATCCTCACCGTGGACGCCGTGAAGGCGTCCGACGTCTGCATCACCATGGGCTGCGGCGACACCTGCCCGGTCTTCCCGGGCAAGCGCTACCTGGACTGGAAGCTGGAGGACCCGGCCGGCCAGGGCGTCGAGGCGGTACGCCCCATCCGTGACGAGATCAGGAAGCTCGTCGAGGGGCTCATCCGGGAGATCGCCCCGGACGCCGCGTCGTGAGCGCCGGGCCGGAGGTGCGCGACGCCAGGGGCCGGGCAGGGCGTCCGGCCCGGATCAGGCACCCCGCCGGGATTCTGCGCCCGCCCGCGGTCCCGCGCCCGGCCCGCTCGGTCGAGCCCCGCCGGGTTGCCGGCGGGGCTGTTGGGAGCGTGGGGGCAACCGGCCGGAAGGCGGGCGGCTGCCCGGCTCAGCCGCCGATGGCCTCCACCTGCCCGCGGTGCAGGTCCGCGCGGGCGACGGGCAGCAGGGGCGCGGTCCGGCGGCTGCCGGGACGCCCGGCACCAGCGGTCATCGCGATCAGCTCGTCCACGCAGGCCAGTGGGTCCTCCTGGGCGGCGGTACGCCGCATCCGGTGTGCGGCGCTGCCATCCGCCAGCGCCCTGTCCGCGAGCTCCAGCACGGTCGGCCAGTCGCCGCACGCCTCCAGCTCGGCGCGCAGCCGGGTCAGCATGGTGCGGATCACCCGGGGCGCGGGCGCGGGCCGTCGGGACACCGGGTCGATCAAGTCACCTTCCAGGCCCGACCGCGCAGCCCGCCAGGTCGCCGCCCGCAGCCATTCGTGCCGGCCCCGGCAGCGGGGCGCGGGCTCGTTCGCCAGGCGTGCCCCTGCCCGCATCACCAGGGCCCGGAACAGAGCCGCGATCAGGACGGCGGTCTCGGCCCGGGGGACGGAGTCGCAGACCCGCAGCTCCAGCGTGGGCTGGTGGTCCGAGGGCCGGAGGTCGTAGTAGATCATCCCGGGGTCGTTCACCACACCGGAGTCGATGAGCTCGGTCACCGCCGCGTCATAGGCCGCGGCGTCCGGGAAGCAGCCCGCCGGGCCGGCGGTGGGCCAGCGCTGCCACAGCATGGTGCGCCAGCTCGCGTACCCGGTGTCCGACCCGTTCCAGAAGGGGGAACTGGCCGAGATCGCCAGGAGCGCCGGTATCCAGGGGCCGATCAGGCACATCATGCGGACGGCGGTGTCCCGGTCCGGTACGTCGGCATGGACGTGCAGGCCGCAGATGAGCTGCTCCTCGGCGACCCTGCCGTAGTCGGAGACCATCCTGCGGTAGCGGCCGCCCGGGGTCACCCGTGCCGCGCTCTCGTGGAGGAAGGGCACCGTGCCCGCCGCCACCACGGCCAGCCCGTGCCGGGACGCGGCGGCCTGCAGGTCGCTCCGTGACCTGCTCAGATCGGCCAGCAGGCCGTCGAGCGTCGCGTGCACCTCGCTGTTCGTTTCCACGGCGGACTGGAGGAGTTCCGTGGTGAAGCGCTTTTGCGGCAGGCCGCGGAGGACCGTACCGGCACGCGGAACGAGCTCTCCGGTTTCCACATCGAGTACGTGGAACTCTTCTTCCACCCCGACACGAACCGTCACGGGAACTCCTTGGAGGGTCAGTGTGCGGCGTCACCGCATCTCGGGCCATCGGGTGCCCCGGAAGATCCGGAACTACGCCTCGAAGCTTCACGTGAGTCACCACGCGCACACAGGGGCGGCGCGCCGGCGCGCGCCTCCGGGGAGACACGGCCCGGCCGGAGCCCGTGATCAGCCGTTGCGGTCGGGAGGGGGCATGGGCACACCGGCGAGGGGCGCCGTCCTGGAGCTCCACGGTGCGGGCCCGAGCCACTCGCAGAGCAGGATGGTGGCGTCGTCCTGGAGCTGCCCGTCGTGGTGCTCCAGGACCGCGCGGACGAGCCGGCGCAGGGTCTCGGGGACGGACAGGTCGTCGGCGTGGTGACGGACGAGGAAGTCCGTGAAGCGGTCGAGCCCGAATTCCTGGCCGCCGGGCGTCCGCGCCTCGGTGATGCCGTCGGTGTACAGGACGAGGCGGTCACCGGGCTCCAGTTGCTCCCGCCCGACGTGGGTGGGCAGGCCGAGGTCGGTGCCCATCGGGTGGCAGGGCCGGCAGTGCAGGTGGGTGGTCCAGCGCCCGCCGCGGATGACGAGCGGCGGGTGGTGGCCCCGGCTGACCCAGCTCAGCCGGCCGTTCGACGTGTCCAGGTCCGCCAGGATGCCGGTGACGTAGCGGCTGGGGCCGAACTGCTCGAGGAGAACCCGTTCGATGGCGTCGCCGAGTTCGGCGAGCCCCGTGCCCTGCCGGCGGTGATTGCGGCAGGCGCCCAGCGCGAGGTTGGCGGTCAGGCCCGCCGCGGTGTCGTGGCCCATGGCGTCGAAGACGGACAGGTGGACGAGGTCCGCGGCGGCGGCGTAGTCGAAGGCGTCCCCGCTGACCTGGTACGCCGGTTCCATCACCGCCCCGATGACCACCCGGCCGTCGGCGTACGTACGCGGCGGCATCAGCTGCCACTGCATCTCCGCGGCCACGTTCATGGGGCTCATCCGGGTCAGACGGGCGTAGGAGTCGCTCGTGTCCCGGCTGCCGGCCACCATCATGGCGACCAGCGCCGCCAGGGCGAGCATGTCCTGCACGGTGTGCTCGTCGTCCACGGCGGCCGCCAGGTGCAGGACCCCCAGTCGCTCGGTGCCGTCCAGCAGGGGGACCCACCGCTGGTGGGTGGCGCCCTCCCCGCCCGCCGGCAGGATGCGTCCGTACTGGTACGCCCGCCCGGCGACCGTCCCTTCGACGGTCAGCTCCTTCTCGTACGGCGCACCGCCCCGACCGGCGTCCGGGCCGCGCCCGGTCAGCAGCCGGAGGACGTCACGCTGGAGATCGCCGAGGTAGATCCGTACGTCGCTGAGCCCGGCGGCCCGCGCGTGTGCCGCGACGCGCGAGGGCAGCATCTCGAAGGGCGTCAGATGGCTCTCGGCCAGCAGTCCGGCGAGCATGCGCCGGGAGCCTTCGTCCCGGTCCGTCACGGCTCCTCTTTCCGTCGGCCGGCATGGGCGGTACGGCCCACCCCCAGTGTGCGCGGCCCCCGCACGTTCCGTCTGCCCCGCGTGGCCCGTTCGTTCCGCGCCGTCCCGCTGCCCGGCGCCGTACCTCCACTCGGCGCCATCCGTGCGCTCGGCGCCCCTCGTCTGCCCCGTTCCCGCAGGGCGCCGCGGTAGGACGGACGGCGGGCCGCCCGCGCCCGCGCGCGGTGGCGGGGGCCTCGCCGGTCCCGTCCGTCCTGTCGCGGTGGGCGTCAGCCCTGCCGGCCGCGCCCGGTCAGCATGTCGCGCAGGCGGTCCACCATGCCGGTGCCCGGCGCGAGGAGCTTGTTCGCCGGCGGGGTGTCCGGTGCGGACGGGTGCGGGCGGGTCGGTGCCGTCTTCTTGGCCGAGCGGACCTTCTCGCCCAGCTCGTCCAGGGCTCCGGGGGAACAGCACTCGGCCAGCAGGCCGAACAGCCGGTTCTCCTCGTCGGCGACGTGCGCGCCGACGGACGTCCGCAGCCGGGTGATCAGCGTGTCGAACCTGCCGTCGCCGGGCTCGCAGCCTTCGAGCTCCTTCAGCATGCGCTCGACCTCGCTGTGATCGGCGATCTCCTTGTCGGCGAGGTCGTCCCCCCCGTCGACGTACCGGCGCACCGTCGGGTACAGGTACTCCTCCTCCGCGACCGCGTGCCGGATGAGCTCCATGGTGAGCTGGTCCGCCAGCTCGCGCCGCCTCCCGTCGCCCGCCGGGAGCGCTTCGATCCGCGCGAAGAGCTCCTCCACCTCGCGGTGGTCCGCGGTCAGTTCCTGAATGACGTTTCCGCCGTGTCCCATGGTCCGCTCCTTGTCGTTCCTCGTTCGGGTGTGTGCGCGGGACCGGCCGTCTCCCTGTCCGTCCGCGGAGGCCGACCGCGTCTCGCGTGTGCCCGTCGGCCGTGGGCGCACACGCGCCGATCCGGCCGCGGGTGGGCGGCGGGGGCGGCCGACGGCGCTGCTCACGCCGGCGCACCCGACCGGAGCGGGCGCGGAGCGGTGAGCTGCCGATGCCGGGCCGGGCGCCGTCACGCGAGCGGCCGTCGGCGTCGTCCGGGTACGCACCACCACGTGCTCCTTCACACCGCACGCACGCCGTCGCCGGGCGGTACCGGCACTGGGCGCTGCTTCCGCACCCAGCACGGATACGTCCCACGCGACACGCCGACGGCCCCGCACCGGCGGCGCACTTCACTCCGGTGGCCGACGGCGGGCGGCGGCACCGGCCAGTCGCCGGTGCTCTGGTGCTCCGGTGGCTCACTCCTCGACGCCCGTGGCGCCGTGGGCCGCGCCGACGGGCTGGGATTCCGGGGATCCACGCTGCCTGAGGCAGATGGCGAAGAGGGCCATGGAGGCGCGGGCGCGAGCGCCGAGCACAGCCGCTCGTGCTCCCCGGTGCCCAGCGCCCGCTCGAAGCGGGTGACCTCCGCGGCGACCTCGTCACGCCGCTCGGAGAGCGTGCCGCACGCTCCGGCCGTGGCGAGGACCGCCGGCACCGTGGCCCCTGTGCCGTACCAGCGTCCTCGCATCCTGCCTCCCCGCGGCCCGGGCGGACACGAGCCCGGCCTGTCGGTCACGCGCCATGCGTCACGGCTCATGGGACATCCCCGCTCATGCCCCCGCAACCGGGGGACGACCACAGTCGCCGGCGCCCCGGCCGTGGGCGTACGAGAGCCGGTCGGCCCATCCCGGCGGGACCGTCGGCCCTGGCACGCGGGCTGCCGGAAGCGGAGTCTCGGACGTGGACGAGGGAGGTGGCAACGGCGACTTCCGCGGCCGGGCACGCATCGCCATCTCCCGGACCGGGGTGCCGGCCGGGCCGAAGGCACCTTCCGCGCCGGTGCGAACCCGGACCGTCCCTGTCGGTCGACCTTCCTGAGGGAGCCCTTCATGATCACCCGGACGATGCCGGACACCGCGACCGTCACCTCGTGGGTCGGCGACGCGGTCCTGGCCCCTTCCATGCACAACGCCCAGCCGTGGCGCTTCCGTTGGCAGCCCGACACCGGCACCCTGCTGCTGGACATGGACGCCTCGCGCGCCATGCCCCGTACCGATCCGGCCCGTCGTGGCCTGCACATCGGGTGCGGGGCCGCTCTGTTCACCCTGCGCGTGGCCGCGGCGCACGCCGGCTGGACGGCGCGCGTACGGCTGCTTCCGGACACCGCCGACACGCGGGTGCTGGCCGCGCTCACCTTCGTACGACCGGCCGGGCAGCCGGACCTGGACCCGCTGTACCCGGCGATCCGCCGGCGCCGGACGAACCGGGAGCCGTTCACCGGTGAGCCGGTGGCGCCGGAGCTGCGCGACGGCTTGTGCGCCGCCGCCCGGGCGGAGGGGGCCCACCTGTCCTTCCCGGGCGCGTGGCACCTCACCACGGTGCTGGAGCTGATCGCCTCCGCCGAGGCGGCGGAAGCGCTCTCGCCTGCCGTACGGGAGGAGATCACCCACTGGACGCCGACCGCAGGCGCGGAGGACCGTGCCGACGGCGTCCCGGCGTACGCCTTCGGACCGCGCCGGTACGACGGCCGGGCTCCCGTGCGCGACTTCGCCGCCGGTTCCGGCCCTGACGAACGCCCCGCGGCCGTCTTCGAACGCCTGCCGTCCCTGGCCGTCCTCGAAACGCCCGGCGACGCCCCGGCGGACTGGCTCCTGGCGGGGCAGGCGATGCAGCGGGTGCTGCTGGAGGCCAGCCTCGACGGGCTGGCCACCACGCTCAACTCCCAGGCCCTGGAATGGCCGGAGCTCCGGTGGGCGCTGCGCGACCCGCTGTCCTCCGCCGGCCATCCGCAGATGGTGATCCGCCTGGGCTACGGGCCGGACGTGCCGCCGACCCCACGCCGGCCCGTGAGCGAGGTACTGGAGGTCGCCTGAACGCGGGCGCGAGCGGTGTCCCGTCGCGCACGGTGCGCGGCGTGCTCGCCGCGGGGGGGGGGGGGGGGGGGGGGGGGGGGGGCGGCGGGCGCGCGCGGCCCCGCCCCCCCCCCCCCCCCCCCCCCCCCCCCCGCCCCCCCGCCCGCCCGCCCCCCCCCCCCCCCCCCCCCCCCCCCCCCCCCCCGCGGCCGGGCGTCCGGCGTCAGGCGTCGGGCGTCCGACGTCAGGCATCGGCGTCGGGCGTCAGGCGTCAGGCGTCAGGCGTCAGGCAGGGTGCCGGGGGCTCGGCTGGGCATCCGGCAGGGCGAGCCAGACCTCGGCGAGGGCGAGGCCGTGCTCGCGCGTCACCCCTCGCACGGACAGCCCGGCGTGACCTGACGCCCGTCGCGGGTCACGGCCCACGGACCGTCCTCGCCCCGCTCGGCCCTTCCGCCTGCCTGCTGTGCTCGGTCGGCATCATGCCCCGTCCGCCCCTCTCACCCCGGGCTCATCGCGATGCGCCCCCGCCCGCCGCCGGTACCCACCGGACGGCGACGGAGCGGGCGCAGGCGGGCCGGCCGCGACACGCCCGTGCTTCCTCCATTCACGGGACAGGCTTTCACCCAGATACCAGCCCGAGTGGTGAGCGGCGCGTACCTGGCTGACGGTAGCCACGTCGCCGCTGCGGTCCCACTAGCAGACAGCACGTCAGCTGACGCAGGCTGCGACGGAAGGATCTCTTCATGCGTTCTGCTCGCACTCTCCTCGCTGCAGTCACTGTCACAGCCGCCCTCACGATCACGGCCCCCAGCGCTTACGCCTTCAGCGCCGGCGACCGGGAGAAGGACGACCACTCCTACAGCAGCAACCACGAGTCCAAGAAGGACGAGGACAAGAAGGACGAGGACAAGTACGGCAAGGACCACGAGTCCAAGAAGGACGAAGACAAGTACGGCAAGGACAACCACGACAAGCCGCGCGGCGGCGTGCACACCGGCGGCGGCCTGTTCGCCACCGTCGGCG